>NZ_JAUVWH010000015.1 GCF_030604225.1 Geoalkalibacter sp. | reverse complement strand
CTCGCGCTCCAGCAGCGCGAGATTCCACGCATAGGAAGCCGCGACTCCCGCCAGACCGAAAAGAGCCAGCAGCCAGGAATAAAAAAGCAAGGCGCGCGAATCCTTGGAGAGCTTTTCCATGGAATTCCAACCAAAGATATAAATTTTTATTAATCTTAAGCAGAACGGTATTATATTCTCCCTTCGTTGTCAACAGGGCTGTTTGCGTTGCGTCAAGGCGGTCCGGAATCACCCGGCGCAACGCCTTGACGCACGTTTCGATGGCTTAGGGACGATAGGTCAGGACGTACTTGAAGCTGGCGGGATCGAGCCAGTCGAGGGCCTTGCCGCCGACCTCGGCGTAGGGGTACATGAAATAGTTGAGGGGCGCGCCCTGCTGAGCGGGGGAGAGAATCAGATCGCGCCCCTGGGAGAGTTGGACGCGCGCGGCTTCGATGCCGCCCCAGAAATACTCGCGCAGTTCGGCGACGCGCGGGTCGGAAAGTTCGAGCTTTTCCGTTAGCATCGCCTTGCGCACATCGGACGGGTCAACCGGCACCCAGCCATAGCCGGGCAGATAGAATTCGGCCCAGCAGTGCTGCCAGTTGGTAATGTCCGCCGGTTGATCCTTGCCCAACCGAATGCCGAAGATTTCCCGGGACGGAACGCCGGCCGCGCGCGCCAGGGCGACGTAGACCGAGTGGATGTCGGCGCATTTACCTCCCGGCTTTTGCAGCAGGCCGCAAACATCTCCGGGGCCGCAGCCCAGCACGCCGGGGTCGCGATACATGTTCTCCACCGTCCAGTCATAGATGGCCCGAGCTTTGCCATGAACCGTCTTGCGGCCCTTGGTAATGCTCTCCGCCAGCGCTTTTACTTCGCCGTCCGTGGGGCCCAGGGCGGTCGGCGCCAACCACAAGGCATAATCGCGCGGATCCCAGGCAGCTTCCTTGGCCGGGAAATCGCGCCGGATCACTTCAAGCCGTTCCACGGCGAAGGAAAATCTCAGGGTGCGCTCCTCGGTTCCCGGCGCCCAGCGGGCGAAGAGCATCGGCGTCCCGAAAACCTTGTCGGTGTAAACGGCGGCCTCGGCGTGGTTCCCCTCGACACGCACCGCACTGATGGTCTGATGGGCGTCGGACACCGGGTAGGGAATCCAGAGCCTGACCTCCTCGCCGGGGGCATGGGCGGAGAGATCGAAATCCATCTGGATGGTGCCCCCCTGGCCGGCAGCGGCGGCAAAGGGCAGGGACAAGAGCAGCAAAAGCAGGAAAACACTGAAACGATGTGCCATGCGATAGAGCCTCCACGCGAGAAATGCGGGCATCCTAACAGGGAGGCGCCAAACCTGTCCAAGAGATAATATCGATAATTTCCCTAGGAAATATCGAAAGCGCCGATACGCTCGACCCGTCGCCAGGGCATGAAAAAACCCCGCGGCATGGCATTGACCCCAAAATTTGTTAAGATTTGGACATGCGCGAAGCGCTCGGTCCCCACGGGAAATGAGCGCATTTACATCAAGGAGGAGGCAACATGGCTGAGAAGGATTGCATCAACCCCGAAGAACATTGCGCGCTCCACGCTTGTCAATTGACCTACAAGGAACGCAATCCGGACATCGAAAAACTTTTTGAAAACCCTCGCTTCGTCTGCACCAACTGTGGTGCCCAGGTTCACAACGACGAAAACGTCTGCAATCCCAGACCCATTTGAGGCGCCGCGACGCGCCACTGCTCGCCAAAACGGGGTCGCCCGCGGCGACCCCGCCATTTTTTGCCCTCCAACCCTCGATCCCGCCGCCAATTCCGCCATTCACTCGAAAGCAAGGCGCTCTAGTAGCAAACCCTCCTCACCAGCGTCCCCGCGCCGCCGGCGGCAGATCGGCGGGGATCAGCGGACGCGGCGTGAGCCGTTCGGGAAGACGCAGGATGGTCGTGCCGGCGG
Organism: Geoalkalibacter sp.; assembly: GCF_030604225.1. GTDB lineage: Bacteria > Desulfobacterota > Desulfuromonadia > Desulfuromonadales > Geoalkalibacteraceae > Geoalkalibacter. The sequence goes on along the minus strand of NZ_JAUVWH010000015.1, from coordinate 32,572 downwards.
GCGGCTCCAGCTCGCGAAAGAGCCGCTCGCTGCGCCCGAGGTAGCTCTTGGAGAGGTGCATGGGCAGAAACCAGGCGGGCCGCAACTCATCGAGCAGCACATTGATGTCGGTGCTGCACAGATGATGGGCGGCCCGCGCCCGTGCCTCGTCCTGCGCCAGGTAGGTGCATTCGCCGATCAACAGAGTCACTCCCCCGAGCAGATCCTTGAGGCGCCGGCGATTCTCGGGCGTCAGGCCGAGGTCGGTGAAATAACCGATGCTCGCGGGTGTCGCGCGGGCGCGGATGCGTTCGTAAAGCGCGGCGGCATCAGTTTCCTCGGCATCCGGCCCGGCGTCTCCGACACCCCGCGGTATCCGGAGCCGACGCCCTTGCAGGTCGCCCGCGAAGAACAGCTGCTTGAGCTCCTTGATCCAGGGGCCGGGAACCAACCCGGCCACCGCCATGCGCCCTTCGTCCAGGGCAAATCCCGGAAGTTCCGTGATGCGATAAATCAGGACGGGAATCTTATGATCGCAGAGATCGGCATCCACCCGCAGATAGCGGTTGACATGGAGGCCGGTGGATGAGTGGGCACGTTCCGCGACGAAGCGGCAGGCGAAGCCCTCGGGTCCCCGAAACATAAAAGTGCGCAGACCGTGCGCGTGAACCTCATGCACGCGAAACGAACACCAGAAATCCTCGGCAAGATTCCAGTCGTAACTGCCCAGCTTGTTGGCGAAACGCGCGGCGATGCCCGGCGGCCCATAGAAATCGAGGGTGCGCGGCGACACCAGAACATGGCGGACCAGCGTATCCACGCCCATGAAGTGATCCATATGCGCGTGGCTGATGAAAACCGCGTCGATGGAGCGCAGCACCCGCTTGGCCAGATGGTGAAGCTGTCCGCAGTCAAACAGCAGGCCGCGGCCCAGGGGACGCACCTGCACCAGCAGCAGCGGATCATCCATCAGCCCGGAGAAAAAAGCCGGCTCGCAGAAATTGAAAGGCAAGCGCCCGGGACGGGGTGTTGGGGAGGGGATCGAAGCCATGCAGATGCCGTCCCTCGCCTCAGAACAGCAGGCGATGTCGGATTTTGCGGGGGGCATGGGCCACCACGGCGGCACCGAGAAAGACCAGTACGACGGCGGCGCCCTGGGGCAGAAACCCGTGATAGGCCGCGCCGAAAACAAGAATTTTCAGCAGAGTGACCACCCCCACCAGTTCGCGCCACAACTGACGATGCTGCATCCAGTCGCCCGCCATCAGCAAACCGCCGCTGACCAGGGTCAACGCCAGAAACGCGCCGGTGCGCCCCGCCAAACCATCGAACAGCCAGGCCGCGAGAATGACGGCGGCCCCGAGCTGATGAAGCGCGCGAATCGGCAAGGACAAATGGCGTACCCAAGGGGGACGCTCGCCGATGCGCCCGATTTTCGGGTCAGGATCGTTTCCCTTCGCGGGCCTGTGCTGCATGGGCGAAATCCCTTCGTTCGGAAGATCAGAAATCCTAGGGCTGGAGGATTTGACGCCTTGCCCGGTGCGGAAAGTCGTCACAGGGATTAAAAATCCCCGGTCAGTTCCTGCAGCTTGAAAATCTTGGGATTGAGGTCGCGGACCACGGCGATGATGGCGCGCAGGGTCTCCTCATCCACGCCCTCCTCCTCGTCGCGTCCCTGAAACCACTCGTAGCCGCGCGGCAGGGGCGAATAGGCGCCGTCGCGCAGCAGGGCGACATCCACCAGGTCGTTGACGCGACCACCCGCTTCCCAGGGATCGCGGTAGTTGTACTGGCGGGCCGTCAATTGCAGGCCGAGGCCGGAGGGAAACAGGGCGCGCACCTCGAAGGAGAATTCGCGCGGGGCGCCGTAGTTGTCGGTGCGTCCGCCGCGCGAGGCGACCCGCGCCCCGGCCTCTTCGAGCAGAGCGCGGACGGATTCTTCGGTCATAGGGGTTAGGGACTTGTCAGTTGTCATGGGTCACTTGTCATTGTTTGTTGGTCCGTTATCAGTGGCAGGTTGAGGGTCACGCGGCGCCTCAGGTGTCAAGCCGCAGCTCCACGCCCCAATCTGCCGGCTTCTGGCCCTCCTTGGTCAAGACCCAGAGGGTGGGGAATTCCATTTGCGAAGGTGTCTCGCCGTAGCCGTCGGTGAGATAGATGACGGCGGCGGGCCGGGGATGGAGAGTGCGGGCGTAGTCGAACACCGGGCGCAGATCGGTGAAGCCGCCGCCGTGGAAGACTTCGGCCACGGCCTCGCAGCCGCGAAAACTGGCGATTTTCTGGATGCGGCTGCCGGCGTAGAGCACGGTGAGCAGGGTGTCGCGACCGCGGGCGATGCGCACCAACTCGGCGGCGAAGGCTTCGCGCAGGGCCTGGATGTTGGTGGAATCGCTGACATCGATGCCGACCAGCAGGTTGAGGCGGCGGCGCTTGCGCTGGCCCGGCGTGGCGTGAGCAAAACGGCGATGCTCGCGCTTCCAGGTGCTCTGGCGGCCCACCCGCCCGGCGATGGCGACGAACTGGCGCAGCACCTGCCGCCAGGGAATGGGCGCGGGGGCGAGCATGGCCGCCACCAGGGTCTTGAGATCGCCGGGGATTTCGCCGTCACTCTTGCGCCAGGCCTCCCGCACCAGCCCGCGCACGATCTGCTCGGCGAGGCGCAGGGGCACGGCATCGGCTTCGGCCCAAAGCTGGTGATCATCGAGAGGGGCAGCGTCTTGGGCGGAATCCCGGGTGTTCCCCACCCCGACGTCGCCGGAACTTTCCCGCGATGCATCACCCAAGCCCTCGCCTTCCAAATTGCCCATGGCGAAAGGCCGTGACAGCAGCGCGTAATATTGCTCGGCGGCCAGGCCCTCGTCGAGATGATAGCGCCCGGGCAGCGGCGCGCCGCCGGGCAGAGAGGCAATTCCGGGATTGATGGCGAGATCGCAGGCGACATCCCAGGTCAGGGCATGGCGCTCCTTGCGCCGCGCCATGTGCAGATGCAGCACATGCTTGATGCAGTGCTCGAGCAGCGCCTCCTGCTCCGCGCCGCAATACTCGCCAAAGCGCGTCGCATTGACTTCGAGCAACGGCAGCCCACCCACCAGCGTCACCCCCAGGGGATAGGCCCCCGTCCCAAAGCGCCGCTGAAAATTGAGCAGCAGGTGGCCGTAGAAAGGCCGCCGCTTGAGCAGGCGGATGACGGCATCTTCAAGAAGATGCTGGTCCTTGGCTGAAGGTTGAACGTCTCTCATCCGCTACGCCATGGCACGATCAGGGCAATTTTTGCCAAACACACAAGGACAAAGGACCAAGGACAAAGGACAGCCCTTCTCAACTCGCCTCGCGGCTGATCTGCGCGATGGCGTCAAGCACCACCGCATCGTACTCGTCCTTGCTCAGCACCGCGGCCACGGCGGGAATCTTGAGCAGCGTCTTGACCAGGCCGAAGCGCAGGTCGCGCGGCAGCACGTCGATGTAGGCCACCAGGTTGCGCTCCTGGGCGGGGCTCAGGCGCGGCTGGTGGCGCAGGCGCGCGACCAGCAGGTTGAGGGTGGCCGCTTGCAGGTCGTCGCGCTGGGCGCGCACCCGCTCTTCAACCTCGTCCCAGCCGTCGAGCACCTCGTCCGCGCTCACCGGCCGCGCGCGATTGTCCGTGCACCATTGCAGGAACAGGGCGGCCGCCTCGTTGCCGACGATGCCGGCGTAGACTTCCATCTCCAGGTCACGAGGAAAGCGGCAGTTGCGGCGCAGGGTGCTGACCATCTCCCAGGCGCGCTCGCTGGGCTCCATCTGCATGTCGAGGGGACTGCCCTGGCGGGCGAGCATCTGGCTGTGAGCGGCGAGAAACTGGCGCACGTCGGCGTCGAAGCTGTTTTTCTCGGCATGGCGTGCCCAGCAGGAGTAATCGGTTTCCACGTAGACCATTACCATACGATCCAGCAAGGCGCGGTCGAGGGTCGCCACCTGGTAGGTGCCGTCGGGGGGATTGATGGTCACCACCACCTTGTGGCGCGGATCGAGCTGATGGGTGTGCAGGGCGCGACGGCGGCCCGCGGCGGGAGGTTCGACGAACTGGAAGATGGCCTGCAGGGTATCCTCCTGCTGGGCGCGGTTGAGCTCGTCGCAATGCACCACCGTCGGTGCGTCGCTGTCCAGGGGCCACCAGGAGGGCCGCGACCAGCGCATGACCTCGCCCTCGCGGTAGGGAATGCCGACCAAGTCGCCGACTTCCATCTGCCCGAGGCGCAGGGACACGTAATTGAGCCCCGCCTCGCGGCACACCTGGAGGATGCCCGCCGATTTGCCGACGCCGCGATGACCGACGATGCAGGGGGTCAGATCGGTGCGGGTGAGAATCTCGCGCACCACCAGTTTCATTTGTTCAACATTCATGGATTTTCAACCTTTTTGAATGCCGCGCCACGCTCTCCACGATAATTCATCCCGGTCCGCCGGCGCAAGGTTCGGATGCGCCGGCTCGGATGCGCGGGAAAACCTTGTCTTTGCCGTCCCGGGCGGGCTATGATCCGGGTCATTCGCCCGCAAGAGGAGCCCCGCCATGTTTGGTTTCGGCATCTGGGAAATCGCCCTGCTCATCGGCCTGCTGGTCCTGCTGTTCGGTGCGCGCCGCGCCGGCGCCATCGTGCGGCGCGGCATGGAGGTGCACGACCAGGTCAACCGCGCCCGCGGCGGCCTGCGCAATTTCTTCTCTCTCGACAGTCTTCTTGGCCGCAACCGCGACCGCAAGCCCTGAAATCAACAAAAGCCCCCGACCGCGAGGCCGAGGGCTATGAACGTTCATGGGTCGCGGATTTTCAGGATCACCGCGGCTTAACCAGCCAGATCCGCTGCGATCCCGCCTTTTCCGCGTTCTTCCGCGCCCCCCTAAACTAGCTTAGACAAGGTTCTTCGCCGCCGCCAGGGCCGCCGCGTAGTCGGGCTCGGCGGTCACTTCCTTGACGATCTCGCGGTAGGCCACCTTGCCCTGCTGGTCGATGACGTACACGGCGCGCGCGAGCAGCTTCAATTCCTTGATGAGCAGGCCGTAGTTCAGGCCGAAGGAGCGCTCCTGGTAATCGGAGAGGGTCTTGACCTTCTCGATGCCGGCGGCGCCGCACCAGCGTTTCTGGGCGAAGGGCAGATCGAGGCTGATGGTGTAGACCACCACGCTGTCGGGCAGGGCGGCGGCGTCCTGGTTGAACTTGCGCGTCATGGTGTCGCACACCGGGGTATCAATGGACGGCACCACCGTGATCAGCCGCACCTTGCCCGCCGAATCGGCGAGGGTCACGGGCGCCAGGCCGTTGTCGACCACACGAAACTCAGGCGCCGCGTCGCCCACCTTGATGTCGGGACCGAGCAGCGTCATGGGGTTGCCTTTGAAGGTGATGATGCCGGTTTTTTCCTGGGCCATGGGGAATCCTCCTTGAGCAGGGATGAAAGATTAGCGAAACGGTCATCATTTTAGCCGCTCGCGGCGTCCTGTCAAGCGCGCCCCCATTCGATTTTCCTCAGCGCGAACCCGCCCACTTGAGCCCGGCAATGCCGACGACGATCAGGGCGATGAAAAAGATGCGCAGGGCGGTGCGCGGCTCGCCGAGAAACAGCATGCCGACGACAGCGGTACCCACCGCGCCGATGCCCGTCCACACGGCGTAGGCGGTGCCCACCGGCAGAGTGCGCAGGGCCTGGGTCAAGAACCAAAAGCTCACGCCCATGGCGGCGAGGGTCAGGACACTGGGGACGATGCGGGTAAAACCCTGGGTGAACTTGAGACCCACCGCCCAGAGCACTTCGAACAATCCGGCAATCACCAATTGCATCCAGGCCATGGCTTAACCACAAACGCCGCAGCGCCGGCAGCCCGGGGCGCAGCGCGGCGTGACGCGCCCTTGTAGGGCGCGCTGGTATTCCTGCCACAGATAATCGCGGCGCACGCCGTTGTCGATCACTTCCCACGGGAAAATTTCCTCGGCGCCGCGCGGGCGCGTGACGTAGAAATCCGGATCGAGATCCAGTTCACGGCAAACGGCCTTGAGGTTGCGCCCGGCAGCCAGCAACGGCAGGGCCGCCGCGACCCGCCGGTCGCCGCGGGCGAGAAAGGCTTGCAGCACCGCCGCGCGCAGGGATTCGCAGATCATCTCGGTGTTGGCCAGGCGCGCCACCCCGGAGCGGATGCGGCGCAGGGTCTGCTGCAAGCTTTTTTCCGTCGCCATGGGCGCCCATTGCAATGGCGTGAAGGGCTTGGGGATGAACGGATTGAGGGACAGGGTCAGGTTGCCGAGGCGGCCACGCTTGCGCCCCGCATCGAGCCAGAGGGTGCGGATGGCGGCGGTCAGGCGCAACAGTTCCTCCACGTCGGCATCCGTCTCCGTGGGCAGGCCGATGAGAAAATACAGCTTGAGATTGGGGATGCCGCCCTCGGCGAGCAACGCCACGGCACGCAGAATATCGGCCTCGGTGAGCCCCTTGTTGACCAGGTCGCGCAACCGCTGGCTGCCCGCTTCGGGCGCGATGGCCAGGCTGCGATGGCCCGCGGCGGCCAGGGCATCGACCTCTTCGCGGTGCAAGGCGTCGATGCGCAGACTCGACATCGAAACGCCGCCCCCCTGTTCCAGAATGTGCCGCTGCAAGGCGCCGGCATAGGGATGATCCGCTACCGCCGCCCCCACCAGGCCGATGCGCCGGCGTCGGCAAAGGCCTTCGTCAGCCTGGGCGGCAAGGTTGGCGAAACTGCGGTCGCGAGGCGGCAGGTAAAGAAACCCGGCGGCGCAAAACCGGCAGCCCCGCGAGCAGCCGCGCGACACCTCGCTGAGATACAGGTCGCCGAACTCCGTCTCCTCGGTGAGCACATAGGAGACGCTGGCTGAGGCGTCCAGGTCGGCGAGCCAGCGGCGACGCACCGGCTGGGGCGCGTCCTTAAGCGCCAAACAGCGCGCCGGGATTCCGTCGGCCTGATAGTCCACCGCGTACAAGCTGGGCACGTAGATACCCGGCACCCGCGCCAGCTCATCCAGCAGCGCCTCCCGCGAGGCGCGCTCCTGTTGCAGGGCAAGGATCAGATCGGGCAGGATCGGCTCGGCCTCACCCACGGCGAACAGATCCATGACCTCGGCCAGGGGCTCGGGGTTGAGAAAGGCACACACGCCTCCGGCCAGCACCAGGGGATGGCGTGCGTCGCGCTCGGCGGCGCGCCAGGGCAGGCGCCCCAGCTCGAAGATCAGCGGCAAGTTGAGATAGTCGTTTTCAAAGGAGATGGAAAAGGCGACCAGATCGAAATCTTCGAGAAAACGGCCCGATTCCAGGGAAAACAGGGGATAGCCGGTGGCGCGGTGCTCGGCGAGATCCTCGGCGTCGGGCAGAAAAAACCGCTCGCAGAGGCAATCCTCGCGGCTGTTGAGCAGGTGATAGACGGTGAGAAAGCCAAGATTGCTCATGGCGTGATGGTAGGTGTTGGGATACACCAGGGCCACCGTCAACCGCCCGCCCCAGGGGTTGGCGCGACAACCGCTTTCCGCCGCCAGGCGCCGCCGCGCCTTATCCAATAATCGCCGACTCATGCCTATCGCCCTATCCCGTCCCTGCCCGTCCGGGCGCGTTGCCAAGAAAAAAGGGACCGCACGCGACGGTCCCTTGGTGGAGGGAGAACAACACTACATCACACGCACTTTTCCCCTCGGACGCCGGGCGGAGAACCGGCTCGGGGATGCGCTCATCAAACCCGCGTGACCGGGGGAGCAAGCCCCCGGCAAAACGAAAAATGTCGAAGGCGCGCGATCCCTCAGTCAACCCGCTTGCGCAGGAAGGTGGGGATATCGTATTCGTCCTCGCTGCCGGCGACGTTGGCCCCAAGGTTCGAGCGCATGCTGCGGATGCTCTCACGCTGGCGCTCGCGGATGAACGCCGGCACATCAGTGTTTTCCTTGGCGCGCAGGGCGGCGGCCGCCTGCGCCTTGATCTCGTCCGTCGCCGCGCGGGTCTTCTCGAAGGACTCGCCAAAGCCGGTGGCGATGGCGGTAATCTTGATGCTGTCGCCGAGTTCCTCGTTGACGACCAGACCGATGATGATGTTGGCATCCTCATGGACCTTGTCGTGGATGATGCGCGAGGCTTCCTCGAACTCTTCCATGGTCAGGCTGCTCGAACCGCAGATGTTGACCAGCACGCCCTTGGCGCCGGAGATGTCGATCTCCTCCAGCAGCGGGCTGCTGATGGCCTTCTGCGCGGCCTCGGCGGCGCGTTTCTCGCCCGAGGCCATCCCGATGCCCATCATCGCCATGCCGCGCACGCTCATGATGGCCTTGACGTCGGCGAAGTCGACGTTGATCAGGCCGCTGGTGGTGATCAGGTCGCTGATGCCCTGCACCGCCTGGCGCAGCACGTCGTCGGAGGGTTTGAAGGCGTCGAGAATGCTCATGTTCTTGCCGGCCAGCCCAAGCAGCCGGTCGTTGGGGATGACGATGAGGGAATCGACCACCTTCTTCAGGCAATCCACACCCTGCTCGGCCTTCTTCATGCGCTGGCGGCCTTCGCGGGTAAAGGGCTTGGTCACCACCCCCACCGTCAGGGCGCCCATTTCCCTGGCCACCTCGGCGATGACCGGCGCCGCGCCGGTACCGGTGCCGCCGCCCAGGCCCGCGGCGATGAACACCATGTCCGCGCCTTCGAGAAACTCGGCGATGCGCGCGCGGTCCTCGAGCGCCGCCTCGCGGCCGATTTCCGGATTGGCGCCGGCGCCCAAACCCTTGGTCAGCTTGCCGCCGAGCTGTACCTTCATGGGCGCCTTGCTGGTCTTGAGCGCCTGGGCGTCGGTATTGGCGGTGAGAAAATCCACTCCTTCGAGGTGGCAGTCGATCATGGTGTTGACCGCGTTGCCGCCACCGCCGCCGACGCCGATGACCTTGATTTTCGCCGTGCGATCCAAATTTTCTTCGAATTCAAACATGTCTCCCTCCCGCGGGCTGTTTCCGGAATCTCTCCGCGATTCCGGACGGTTTGTTGAGGCATCAGAAAAATTCGCCGAACCACTCTTTCATGCGTCTAACGATCTTGTCGAAAATGTTTTCCTGATCGATGGAAAAATTCTTGATGTTGAGATTCTTGCAGCCGTATTTAACCAGACCAACGCCGGTGGCGTAAACAGGGGAATTGACCACGTCGGTCAGTCCGCCGATGTCGCGCGGTACGCCGCGGCGCACCGGCATGCCGAAAATCTGTTCGGCCAGCTCCGGCATGCCCGGCAGAATCGAGGTGCCGCCGGTGATCACCACCCCGGAGGCGATGAGATCCTCATAGCCGCTGCGCAGGATTTCGCGATTCACAAGGGTGAAGATTTCCTCAACGCGCGGCTCGAGGATTTCCGCGAGCAACTGACGCGAGAGCACGCGCGCCTCGCGTCCGCCCACGGAGGGCACCTCGATGGTGGCATCCTTCTCGACCATGGAGGTCAGGCAGCAGCCGTAGGCATGCTTGATTTTTTCGGCTTCGGCCATGGGGGTGCGCAGGCCCACGGCGATGTCGTTGGTCAGGTGGTTGCCGCCGAGGGACAACACCGCCGTGTGCTTGATCGCGCCGTCGATATAGATGGCGATGTCGGTGGTGCCGCCGCCGATATCGACCAGCGCCACGCCCAGGTCCTTCTCGTCGGCGGAGAGCACCGCCTCGGCGGAGGCGAGTTGCTCCAGCACGATGTCGGCCACGTCGACGCCGGCGCGATTGCAGCTCTTGATGATGTTCTGCGCGCTGGCCACCGCGCCCGTGACGATGTGCACCTTGGCTTCGAGGCGCACGCCGCTCATGCCCAGGGGCTCCTTGATGCCGTCCTGGTCGTCGATGATGAATTCCTGCGGCAGGATGTGGATCACCTCGCGGTCCATGGGGATGGCCACCGCCTTGGCCGCGTCGATAACCCGGCGCACGTCCTCGCTGGTGACCTCGCGGTTCTTGATGGCGATCACCCCCTGGGAGTTGAACCCCTTGATGTGACCACCGGCTATGCCGGCAAAGACCGACTTGATCTCGCAGCCGGCCATGAGTTCGGCCTCCTGCAAGGCCTTGCGGATCGCGGCCACGGTGCTCTCGATGTTGATCACCACGCCCTTGCGCAAGCCTTTCGAGGGACTGGTGCCGATGCCGACGATGTCGATCCCCTCGGCGGTGAGATTGCCGATGATGGCGCAGATCTTGGTGGTGCCGATGTCCAGCCCGACGACCAGATTGTCCTTCCTGTTGCTCATAACATTCCCCTTCCCCGGCGGCCTTAGCCCCTGGCCTTTTGCTGCCTGTTGTCAACCTTCACGATCACGCGGTCGGGCACCTTGAGATCGATGTATCTCAGGGCCGGCAGCCGCGGCTCAAGCTCCTTGTAGATCTGTTCCAGACGATCGAGTTTCTGCGCGAAATCGCCCTCGCCAAGCTGCACCGGCACCGCGTCGAGGTAGGTGTAAAGCGAGATGCCTTCCTCGCGGTTGAGGCTCAGCTCCGAAATCGACTCCAGATTGAAGCGCCGCCGCTGGGCCAGCTCGTCGATCAGGGCGAGGGCCTGACGCAGGCGCTCGCGGGTGTGCTCGGGCTTGTCCAGCAGGTCCTCGCGTTCGATGCCGGTGATCACGGGAAAATCCAGCCGGTCACCGGCACTGAGCATTTTAAACACCTCGCCGTCGGCATCCACGTAATAGAGATAGCCGAGATTGACGATGGCGCGCGGTTGGCGCTCCTCCAGGCGAATCACCACCTCGCGCGGAAAAACGCGGTCGATGCGCGCGGTGGCAATCCAGGGATTCTCCTCGATCCTGCGTCCGATCATATCCAGATTGAGATCAAAAATCGAGCTGCCGATTTGAATGTCGGAAAGGCCCACGACTTCCTCGACCGTCACGCGCGCGGCGTTTTCCACGCGCACCGCCTCGATGCGGAAATAATCCGAAGCCACCAGCATATGCGCCGCGATGACGCCGCCACCGACGATCAGTGCCGTGCTGACCAGCGCCACCGCGCAACGCAGGGTCTTCTGCAAGAGCACCTTCCAGTCGCGCGGTTGGCGCTCGGGGCGCGCCTTGTTCGCCTTGCCCCTGGCCTTGACGAGCCGCTGCAAGTCGCGGGGCTTGCGCACCCGACGCACCTTGTTCGGCTTGACCTTGGGAGGGGTGACTGATTTGTAATCGCGCATCGCTCGTTTTTCCGGGGCCTCGGCCCCTGTTGATCCACCGCCGCGAACCGGCCTACTTGTTGACGCCGGCCCCTTCCAGAATCCGCAGCACCAACTCCTCGAAGTCGATGCCGGCCTGCCGCGCGGCCTTGGGCAGAAGGCTGGTTTCCGTCATGCCGGGAATGGTATTGACTTCCAGGCAGTAGAATTCACGCTCGTTGACCCGAAAATCGACCCGCGCGGCGCCCGTGCAGCCCAACACCTCGCAGGCGGCAACCGAGGCTTCCTGCAGGCGGTGATAGAGGGCCGGCTCCAGGGGCGCGGGCAGCAGATACTCAGTGCGACCGCTGGTGTACTTCGCGCCGAAATCGTAGAAACCGCCCTGGGCCTCGATCTGGATGACCGGCAAGGGCTCGCCGTCGAGCACCCCGACGGTGATTTCCCGCCCCGGAATATATTCCTCCACCAGCAACTGGTCATCAAAGCGCAGGGCCTCGTCAATCCCCCGGCGCAGATGTTCCAGGTCGCGGGCGATGGTGATGCCCAGGGTCGAGCCTTCCCGCGCCGGCTTGACCACCAGGGGGAAGTGCCGGCAGCGCGCGAGCAGCGCTTCCAGATCGGCGCCGCGCCGATACACCTCGAAACCCGGGGTCGGCAGGTCATGGTAAATGAGCATTTTTTTCGTCGCGACCTTGTCCATGGCGAGGCTGGAGGCCAGGACACCGCTGCCCGTGTAGGGGATATCCATTAGTTCGAGAAGCCCCTGCACGGTGCCGTCCTCGCCGAAGCGGCCATGCAGCGCGATAAACGCGACCTCGGCGCCGCTGTCGCGCAGTTGTCGGGCCAGATCGCGGTTCACGTCGATGCCCTGGCAACGATAGCCGCGCGTTTGCAGAGCCTTGAGTACCGCCGCGCCGGTGCGCAGGGACACGTCCCGCTCACCGGAGAGCCCGCCCATGAGTACGGCGATCTGACGCTGTTTGAGTTCTTCTCGGGTCATGGCCTGCTATCCTGTTTGCAATCCTCGAAAATGACGTTTTCTGTCATCGCGGGGAATTAGGTTCAAGAAATGGCGCCCTTGTCGCGCTCACGCAGATGGCGGATGAGATCCTCCCCCACCTGCCAGATGTTGCCCGCCCCCAGGGTGATGACCATGTCGCCGGGCCGCAGCAGGGGCGCGAGGTGCGGCACCACGGCGCTGCGCTCGCCGACGTAATGGGCATCCTTGTGGCCGTGGCGGCGGATGCTCTCCACCAGGGCGGCGCTGTCGACCCCGGCGACGGGCTCTTCGCCGGCGGCGTAGATATCGGTCACCACCAGATGGTCGGCCTGATAGAAGGCGGTGACGAATTCCTCGAACAGGGCCTGGGTGCGGCTGAAGCGATGGGGCTGAAAGACGGCGATGACGCGGCGATCCCAGCCCGAGCGGGCCGCGGCCAGGGTGGCCTTGATCTCGGCCGGGTGGTGTCCGTAATCATCGACCACCATGATGTCCTGGGCGTCGTACTTGATCTGGAAACGGCGCTGCACTCCGCCGAAATCCTGAAAACCGTCGGCGATGTTCCAGAAGGGAATGCCGATTTCCATGGCCACGGCGATGGCCGCCAAGGCGTTGAGGACGTTATGACGTCCCGGCATGCGAAAGCTGACCTGGCCCAGATCCTCGCCGCGGCAATGCACGCGAAAGGAGGTGCGCCCGGCCTGATGCACGATGTCGGTGGCATGCAAATCGGCCTGGCCGGCGAGGCCGTAGGTGAGAAATCGCTTCTTGACCCGGGGAATGATGGCCTGGATGTTGGGATCGTCGAGGCAGAGCACCGCCAGGCCGTAAAAGGGCACCTTGTTGATGAAATCGACAAAGGTGTCCTTGATCTGCTCCAGGTCGCGGTAGAAATCGAGGTGGTCGGCATCGATGTTGGTCACCACCGCGATGGTCGGCGAGAGCAGCATGAAGGAGCCGTCCGACTCGTCGGCCTCGGCCACCAGGAACTTGCCCTGGCCGAGTTTCGCGTTGGAACCCAGGGAATCGAGACGCCCGCCGATGACAGAGGTCGGATCGATGCCGCCATGATACAGCAGGGTTGCCACCATGCTGGTAGTGGTGGTCTTGCCGTGGGTGCCGGCCACGGCGAGGCCGTACTTCATGCGCATCAATTCGGCGAGCATTTCCGCGCGCGGGATGACCGGAATCAGGCGTCGATGAGCATCCACGACCTCGGGATTGTCCTTTTTCACCGCCGTAGAGGTCACCACCACATCCACATCCCGGAGGTTCTCCGCGCGATGGCCGTAGAAAATCTCGCCGCCAAGGTCGGCCAGCCGCCGGGTGATCTCGCTTTCGCGCAGATCCGACCCCGACACCTGATAGCCGAGATTGAGCAGCACCTCGGCGATGCCGCTCATGCCGATGCCGCCGATGCCGACGAAATGAATTTTTCGGATCTTTCCGTACATGCTTTCTCCGCTTGCAGGATCAGGCGCTACTTGCGTTTTTGGGCAATCGCCCGGCATTCCTTGAGAATCGCGGCGGCTGCGTCCCTTTTGCCCAGGGCATGGGCGGCCCCGGCCATGGAAGTCAACAGATCGAGATCCGCGAGCAGATCGCGTACCAATTGTCCCAGCCGCGCGGGGGTCAACTGGGATTGGGGCAGCAGCAGCGCCGCGCCCTTTTCCGCCAGGGCGTGGGCATTGGCCGTCTGGTGATCGCCCGCCGCATGGGGATAGGGCACCAGGATGGCGGCTCGCCCGCAGGCCGTCAATTCCGCCAGGGTGGTGGCCCCGGCCCGGCATACCACCAGATGGGCCCGGCGATAGGCCGCGCTCATGTCGTCGATGAACGGCACCACCCACTCGGGATTCCAGCCGGCGGCTCGATACCCCTCGCGCACCCGCTGCAGATCCTCCTCGCCCGTCTGGTGCAGCAGACCAATCCGGCCCTTGAGGTCGGCCAACTCCGGCAGGGTGGCCAGCATCGCGTCATTGATGGCGCGCGCGCCCAGGGACCCGCCGAACACCAGGAGATGGGGCGTGCCCGGCGGTGGCGGCGGGCAATCAGCCAATCCGAGACGCACCGGGTTGCCCGTGACCACCACCGAGGCGCGGCGCAAGAGATCCTGAGCCTCGGCAAAGGACAGGCAGACGCGCTGCACCCAGGGCGCCAGCAGACGATTGGTCAACCCGGGACGGGCATTTTGCTCATGAATCAACACCGGGTAGCCGAGCAGGCGCGCGACGGCCAGCACCGGGCCCGAAGCGTAGCCGCCGACACCGACCACCACGTCGGGTCGAAATTCGCGCACAATCGCCCAGGATTGCCAAAAACTTTTCAGCAGCTGGGGCAGCAGGGCCAACCTGTGCCGCCAGCCCTTGCCCACCAGGCCGCTGATCTCGATCTTGCGCAGCGCAAGACCAAGGCGGGGCAGCACACGACTTTCCAGGCCACGTTCGGTGCCGACGAACAGCACCTGCGCATCGGGTTCCTCGCGCAGCAGCTGCTCGGCCAAGGCAACGGCGGGAAACAGGTGACCGCCGGTTCCACCACCCGCCAGCAGCATCCTCATGGCTTGTCCTCCCTGCTCTGGCGCGAGATGTTGAGCAGAACTCCGAGCGCGAACAGGGTGGTCAGAAGACTGGTCCCCCCATAGGAGAGCAGCGGCAGGGCCAGGCCCTTGGTGGGCAGCAAGCCGAGCACCACGCCCATGTTGATGAAAGCGCCCAGGCCGATGAGAAAGGTCAGGCCGAAGGCCAAATGGCGTCCATAGTCATCCGGGGCCTGCTGGGCGATGCGCAGGCCCCGCAGGCAGAGCACCAGAAACATGGCGGCCACCACCAGCACGCCGACAAAGCCCAATTCCTCGCCGACCACGGACAGGATGAAATCCGTATGCGCCTCGGGCAGATAAAAGAGTTTCTGCTGGCCTTCGCCGAGGCCCTTGCCGAACACGCCGCCCAGGCCGAAGGCGGTCCAGCTCTGGATGATCTGGAAACCCGTGTTGTAGGGATCTTCCCAGGGATCGAGAAACGCCAGGATGCGCCGGCGGCGGTAATCGACCTGCATGATCGCCATGTAGAGCACCGGCACCGCGAGCAATGCCACCGAAATCAGGTAGCTCAGGCGCGCGCCGCCGACCATGAGCATGGCCATGGACACACCGGCGATGACCATGGCGCTGCCCAGGTCGGGCTGCAGCAGCAACAGCCCCAGCAGGCAGCCCAGCACCAGCATGTAGGGCAGGAAACCGAGCTTGAAACTTTTCATCTTGTCTTTCTTGCGCGCCAGCGAATGGGCCAGGTAGAACACCATGGCCAGCTTGGCGAGTTCCGCCGGCTGCACCGAGAACCCCGGCAGGCGCAGCCAGCGCGAAGCGCCGCCGACACTGGCCCCGACCCCCGGGATCAGCACCAAGACAAGCAGGATCACCGCGGTGGCCATGACAAAGACCGTCAAGCGACGCCAGAAGCGATAGTCGATGTACATGGCGGCGGCCATCAGGGCAAAGCCGGCGACGGCGAAGATCCCCTGACGCTTGAGGAAGAAAAAGTCATCGCCGAAACGCTTGGCGGCCATGATCGACGACGACGAATAGACCATGACCACCCCGAAGCAGGTGAGCACCACCGCCAGAAGCAGAATCGCCGTATCGAATTCGCGTCGGATCGTCATGTCTAGACCGCCTTGGCTTCGCCTTCCGGCAGAGCTTTGACCAGGCCGGCGAAAATATCGCCGCGCTCTTCAAAATCCCGAAACATATCGTAGCTGGAGCAGGCCGGCGAGAGCAGCACCGTTCCTCCGGCCGGGGTCAGCTCGCGGGCACGCCGAACCGCGTCGGCCATATCCGACGCCCGCAGGCAGTGGGCCAGCGCACCGAGGACCGATTCGATGCGCGCGGCCGCTTCACCGATGAGAATCAGGTGAGCGACCCGCTCGCGCACCAGCGGCACCAGGGGCGCATAATCGCCGCCCTTGTCCTTGCCCCCGGCAATCAGCGTCACCGGATGGCTCAGTCCGGCCAGGCTCTTGACCACGCTGCCGACGTTGGTCGCCTTGGAATCGTTGTACCAGGTCACCCCATCGAGCCGCCGCACCGGCACCATGCGATGCGGCAGGCCGCCAAAAGCGCAGACCGCCCGCCAGGCAAGAGCGGCCGGACAGCCGGAAAGCAACGCCGGGATCAGGGCGGCCATGGCGTTCTCGACGTTGTGCAACCCGCGCAGCTGCATGTCGGCCACGGCGAAACGCTCCTCGCAACCGCCCATGCGCCAGACCAGGGCGTCACCGTCAAATCCCATGCCCTCATCGAGAACCCGCGCCGAGGAGAAAAACACCTTGCGTGCCCGGCACTCCGCCGCCGCCTTGAGCACCAGCGGATCCTCCAGGTTAAGCACCGTGACGTCATCGTTCTGCTGGCGGGCGAAGACTTGCGCCTTGGCCGCCAGGTAGCTGTCCATGTCGGGATAGCGATCGAGGTGATCCTCGGTGATGTTGAGCAGCAGGGCAAAACGCGGCCGGAAATCCGCCACCGCCTCCAACTGGAAGGAGGACAACTCGGCCACCAGCCAGTCCCAGCCGTCCTCGCGCGTCGCATCGATGAGCGGCTGGCCGAGGTTGCCGCCGACAAAGGTTTTTTTTCCCCAAGCCTGAAAGATATCGCCGCACAGGGTGGTGGTGGTCGACTTGCCGTTGGTGCCGGTAATCGCCACCAGCGGTGCCCTGAGCGCCCGCCAGGCAATTTCGATTTCACCGAGAATGGGCACGCCGGCGCGCGCGGCCGCCGCCAGGGCCGGCTGATCGAGGGGCACGCCGGGGCTGACCACGATCAGGTCGGCTGCGCCGAGCAGTTCCGCGCTGTGCCCGCCACAATCCAGGCGCACGCCGGCCTGCGTCAGGGTCTCGGCCTGGGGAATGCGGTCGCGCTCCCGGCGGTCGGAAAGAGTCAGGCGTGCCCCCGCGCGCAGGAAATAACCGACCAGCGCCAAGCCGGTACGGCCCGCGCCGACGATCGCCACATTTTTTCCGGCATAGGGATTCACGGCCTTACCTCAGCTTCAGGGTCGAGAGGGACACCAGCGCCAGAATGATGCTGATGATCCAGAAACGCACGATGATCTTGGGCTCGGGCCAGCCCTTGAGCTCGAAATGGTGATGAATCGGCGCCATCTTGAAGATCCGTTTGCCGTAAAGGCGAAAGGACGTGACCTGGAAGATCACCGACAGCGCCTCCAGGACAAAAATCCCGCCGACGATCACCAGCACGATTTCCTGCTTGGTGATGACGGCGATGGTGCCCAGGGCGCCGCCCAGGGACAGACTGCCCACATCGCCCATGAACACCTGGGCGGGATAGCTGTTGAACCAGAGAAACCCCAGCCCCGCGCCGACCATGGCGCCGCACAGGATCGAGAGTTCGCCGGCTCCGGGCACGGGGTTGATCTGCAGATATTCGGCCAGTCGCGCATTGCCCGCCAGATAGGCGAAGAGCAGATAGGTGCCCGAGGCGATGATCATCGGGCCGATGGCCAGGCCATCAAGGCCATCCGTGAGGTTCACGGCGTTGCCGGCGCCCACGATGACCAAAAGCGCGAAGGGAATGTAGAAAAGGCCCAATTCGGGCCGCACGTTCTTGAAGAAGGGAACACCCAGGGTGGTCTGAAAGGGGGGATAGACATAGAGGATCAAACCGGCGGCAAAGGCGATGAGCAGCAGCCAGAACATCTTGGACCGCGCGGAAAGCCCGTCGCTGTTGCGCTTGCGCACTTTGAGCAGGTCGTCGCTGAAGCCGACGATGCCGAAACCGACCGTGACCAGCAGCACCACCCACACATAGAGATTGGTCAGATCGGCCCACAGCAGGGTCGGCAGCACGATGGCGCAGAGAATCAGGGTGCCGCCCATGGTCGGCGTGCCCTCTTTCTTGAAATGGGATTCGGGCCCGAGCTTGCGGATCGACTGGCCGATCTGCAGGGACGACAGCTTGTTGATCAGCCAGGGACCGATCAGGAAAGAGATCACCAGGGCGGTGATGGTCGCGTATATGGTCCGGAAGGTGATGAACCGGAACACATAGAACGCCGAATATTCGGTATGCAGCGGGTACAGCAGGTGGTAGAGCATGCGTCCGTCCTCAGATCACCACGGCCAGCCGGAACTCCTGACGTTCCTGCAGCAGTGCGCAGATTTTCTCCATTCTCATGCCCCGCGATCCCTTGACCAGCAAACGATCACCCCGAACCAGAACATCCTGCAGACGGTTGGCGATGTCCTGGTGATCGCGCGCGATCCACACCCGGCTCTCGTCCATGCCCGCCGCACGGGCACCGGCGGCGAGTTCTTGCGCCATGTTGCCCAGCACGACGAGCAGATCGCAGCGCCGCGCGGCTTCGGCGCCGATTTCCCGATGCAGGCTCGCCGCCTCCGGCCCCAGTTCCAGCATGTCACCGAGCACGGCGATGCGGCGGCCGCCGCCCGGCAGCTCATCCAGGGTGGCAAGAGCCGCCTTGACCGACAGGGGATTGGCATTGTAGCTGTCATCGATGAGCAGGGCGCCGCCGGGCAGATTGGCCAGATTGAGACGTCCGGCGATGGGGCGGTAGCGCCCCAGGCCGCGGGCGATCAGGGCCGGCGCGACGCCCAGGGCATGGGCCGCGGCGGCAGCCGCCAGGGCGTTGAGCACGTTGTGGCGGCCCGGCACGCGCAGGCGCACGAGAACCTCCTGCTCGCCCAGACACAACTTGAAAGCCGCCTCGTGACCCTGGACGCGGATCTCGCGCGCCCGCACCTGGGCGCTCTCGCATTCCCCGAACAGCAGGCGCCGCACGCCGTTGGCCACGGGCAACTCACGGGTGCGTGGGTCATCGGCATTGACAATGGCGGTGCCGCCGGGCGGCAGGGCGATGAACAACTCACCCTTGGCCCGCGCCACGCCGTCGATTCCCTGCAGGACTTCGAGATGGGCCGGACCGATGTTGGTGATGATGCCGATCTGGGGGCGAGCGATCTCCGCCAGGCGGGCGATTTCACCGCGGGCGCTCATGCCCATTTCGATCACCGCCCAGCGATGCTCCTCGGGATTGAGCTTGAACAGCGTCAGGGGCACGCCGATGAGATTGTTGAAATTGCCCTCGGTTTTGAGCCCCGCGCCGGTCTGTTCGAGAATCGCCGCGAGCATTTCCTTGGTGGTGGTTTTTCCGGAAGAGCCGGTCACCGCCACCAACGGTCCCGCCAAGCGCAGCCGCCAGTCGGCGGCCAAATCGCCCATGGCGCGCAGGGTGTCCGGCACATGAATCACCGGCACGGGAAACCCGGCGACGATTTCCTCGGAAAGACAGGCCGCGGCGCCGCGGCGCGCCGCCTGCACGAGAAAATCGTGCCCGTCGAAATTTTCACCGCGCAGGGGCACGAACAGTTCGCCCGACTCAATGGAGCGGCTGTCGCTGGAAACTCCTTCAACCGTACCGCCGGCTCCCGGCGGCAACAGCGTTCCGCCCGTCACCCGGGCTATGGTTGCCAAATCAAGTTTCATCAGCTAGACCTCCTGCTCCCCAAGCGCGCGCTTCACTTCCTCGCGATCGTCGAAGTGAAAACGCTCGCTGCCCACAATCTGATAATCCTCGTGTCCCTTGCCCGCCACCAGCAGCAGATCGCCCTGGGCCAGCAGGGATACGGCAAGCGTGATGGCGCGCCGCCGATCCGGCTCGACAACATAGCCGCGCCCCCCCGCCCGCCCCAGTTCCTCCCGGGTCAGGGCCGGGCAGCCGGCCTCGCGCAGGCCCGCCAAGATCTCCGCGATGATGGCCTGGGGTTCTTCGCTACGCGGGTTGTCGCTGGTCACCACCACCAGGTCGGCATGACGCGCGGCAACGGCGCCCATGACCGGGCGCTTGCGCCGGTCCCGGTCGCCGCCGCAGCCGAACACCACCAGAACCCGGCGGGGCTCAAGGGCGCGCACCGTGACCAGGGCCTTTTCCAGGGCGTCGCCGGTGTGGGCGTAATCCACCAGGATGACCGCCCCGCGCTGGTTGTCCACGCTCTCCAACCGCCCGGGAACCTGCGGAGCCCGCGCCAGTCCGGCGACTATGGCCGCCTGCGGCAGTTCCAGCGCCTCGGCCGCGGCGATGGCACACAGCAGATTTTCCAGGTTGAACTGCCCGAGGAGCCGCGAATGGATATCCAGGCTGCCGCGCGGCGTCTGAATCCGGGCGCGGATTCCCTCCAGGGAGAGCTCCGCCGCCAGAGGCCTGACCTGGGCATCGTCACGACACCCGCACGTCAGGGCATTGGGCACCTCGGCCGCGAGGCGCCTGCCGAACTCATCCCCCACATGGATCACGGCACGCCCCAGATCGCGCGGCAGAAGGTCGCTGAACAGGCGCTTCTTGCTGGCGTAGTAGGCGTCCATGTCGCCGTGGTAATCAAGATGCTCCGGGGTGAGGTTGGTGAAAACGCCCACGGAAAAGCGCACCCCGTCCGCCCGGTGCTGTTGCAGGGCGTGGCTCGAAACTTCCATCACCAGGCTGTCCGCGCCCTGCGCGCGAAAATCCTGAACCACCTGCATCAGCTCCAGTGCTTCGGGGGTGGTATGGGGCGCGGGCAATTGGCGTGCGCCGAAACGGTAATTCACCGTGCCCATGACCGCCGGGCGATGACCGGCCTCGGCCAGAATCGCTTCGAGCAGCCAGGTGGTGGTGGTCTTGCCGTTGGTGCCGGTCACGCCCACCACCCGCAGGCCGGCCGTCGGATCGCCGAAAAACACCGCGGCGGCCTCGGCAAGGGCCGCGCGCGTGTCGGGCACCACCAGACCGGCAACCCCGGCGGGAAGCTCTCTTGCTTCCTCCATGACCACCGCCACCGCGCCGCGAGCGATGGCTTGGCCGATGAACTGATGACCGTCGGCATTTTCGCCGCGCAGGGCGAAAAATGCGCTGCCGGGGACCACCCGGCGGCTGTCGTAATGCAGGGCGCTGATCTGCGGATCCGGCAGGTTCGCCGCCGGAGAATATCCCGAAATCAGTTGGGAAAAATTCACAGAATCGCGCATTTTCCTATTCCTGTCGGAAAAAGTCAAAAGCTTTAAGACGAACTGGCGAGGCGCACGCGCACCTCGGAATCATAACGAATCGGCTCACCGAAGCGCGGCACCTGCTCCACCACCCGCCCCGATCCCTCCAGGCGGATATTGAGGCCGGTACGCTCCATGACTTGCAGCACCTGGCGATAACTCATGCCGGTCAGATCCGGCATGCGCCCCGGCCCCTCGCCCCCGGGTTCCGGCTCGATGAGCGGCGCCAGAGGCGTCAGGTTGCGCGCCTCCACCACCGGCGGCAGAGGGCTTTCCCCCTTGGGCGTGGTCGGCGAGACGCCCAGGTGAATCAAGGCCGGCGTCGCAATGCGCGAAAACACCGGCGCGGCCACCAGGCCGCCATAGGTATGCTCCTGAGGTTCGTCGAGCACCACGACCATGACGACCTTCGGATCCTCGGCCGGCACAAAACCGACAAAAGAGGACACCCGCTTGTCCACGGAATAACCACCGGTCACGGGATCGACCTTCTGCGCCGTGCCGGTCTTGCCCGCGACGCGAAAACCCGGTACCGCCGCGAGGGTGCCGGTGCCGCCGGTTTCGGTGACCGTCGCCATCATCTCGCGCACCAGTTCGGCGGTTTCCCGCGACACCACGCGACGCACGGCGGTGGGCGCCTGCTGACGCACCACCTGGCCACGGCTGTCGACGATCTTCTCCACCAGGTAGGGACGCATCAGGGTTCCCCCATTGGCAATGGCGGCCGTGGCCGCCGCCAATTGCATGGGCGTGACGCTGATCCCCTGGCCGAAGGAGATGGCGGCCAGGTCGATCTCAAACCACTGGGACGGATTGCGCACCAGGCCGATCGCCTCGCCGGGCAGGTCGATGCCCGTCTGGGCGCCGAAACCGAACCGCTCGATGTAGTGATGAAAACGTTCGCGCTCCAGCGACTTGGCAATCTTGGCCGTGCCGATGTTGGAGCTGACCTTGAGGATTTCGGGCACCGTCAGATTCTTGTAGGGCTTATGATCGTTGATGGTGCGCCCGCCGACGCGAAATTTGCCGTTTTCGCAGTAGATGGTCTGGTTTTTCTTGACCACGCCCTGCTCCAGCGCGGCCGCCAACAGAAAAATCTTGAAGGTCGAACCCGGTTCCAGGGAATCGCCGATGGCGCGATTGCGCCATTGGGCCGGCTTGTACTTCCAGAACATATTGGGGTTGTAGTCGGGCTGGCTGGCCATGGCCAACACACGCCCCGTGGCCGGATCCAGCATCACCACCGTGCCGGCCCGGGCACGCATGGCCTTAACCTGCGCCGCCAGCTCCTTTTCCACCAAAAATTGCAGGTTGCGGTCGATGGTCAGATAGAGGCTGTGGCCGAGATCGCCTTCGCGCACGACGTTGTTGCCGGCGGTCATACCGCGCCCCAGGGCGTCCTGCTCCATCAGCAGGTAGCCACCGTCACCGAGCAGGAAACCGTCGTAGGCGAGTTCCAAACCCTCAAGGCCCTGGGGATCAAGCCCGGTGAAGCCGATCAGCTGCGCACCGATCTCCGCATTGGGATAATAGCGCTTGTGCTCCTTGATGAAGCCGATGCCCGCCAGACTCAAGGCTTTGACCCGCTCGCTTTCCGCCGGCGTCACTCGGCGCTTCACCCACACAAATCCGCGCGGCCCGCTGAGTTTTTTCTGCAGATCGGACGCCTTGAGTTCCAAAGCCTGGGCCAGCTGGCGCGCGGTTTCCGCGACATCCTTCAGGCGGCTCGGATCGGCATAGATGGAATCATTTTCGAGGCTGACCGCCATTTCCTCGCCGTTGCGGTCAAAGATGGTGCCCCGTTGCGGGGCCAGGGGAACGGCGCGCTGAAACTGCTGCTCGGCGCGTTTTTGCCACATCTCGCCATTGCGTACCTGAAGGTAATAGGCGCGACCCACCACCACCGCGAAGGCTGCCAGAAACAGGACGCCGACCAGGCGCAGCCGCAGGCGGAACCAGCGTTCCACGTTCTCGACACTTTGGTTGGGTCGGATAGCAGCCACTTTTCAGGAGGGTCCTTTCTCATCAAGACTCAGCGCACGTTGATGATCTGTTCGGGCAGGGGCTGACGCAAGCCCAGCTTGGTGCGGGCGATACTTTCAATGCGCGAGGGGTTGCGCAAGCTGGCCACTTCCAGACGCAGCTGCCGCTCCTCCTGCTGCGCCTCGCGCAGAGTCGTCTCCAAGGTGGAAATCTCGTACTTGAGCTGAAAAACCTGGATGCGCGACCAGACGAAGAAAAGCGAGATCACCAGCACCAGGCCGACAAACAGCAGCAGCGGCAACAGACGTGGACGCGTCAGACTCAGCCGCACGCCGGAGGGTAAAAGTTGGGGAAGGGAATGGGCCATGGTCTCTCCTGTCGGTCACTTCAAGACGAAGGCAGCCGTCGCACGGCCCGCAACACCGCGCTACGCGACCGGGAATTGGCTTCGACTTCCTCCGCGGCGGGCCGCACGCCGCGCCGGGTCAACAATTCGACCCGCGGCAGATGCCCGCACACACAGCGCGGAACCCGCGGCGGGCAGATGCAGCCGCGCGCTTCCTCGCGAAAATAATGCTTGACGATGCGGTCCTCCAGGGAGTGAAAGCTGATGACCACCAGCCGCCCCCCCGGCAGCAGCAGATCGACGGCTTGGCGCAAGCCCTCCTCCACGTGCCGCAATTCGTCGTTGACAAAGATCCTGAGTGCCTGAAAGACCCGCGTGGCGGGGTGAATCCGGCCCGGCACCTTGCCGCCGGGCACCGTTTCGCGCACCAACTCGGCCAGTTCGCTGGTGGTGCGCAAAGGTTGGGTGCGGCGAATCTCCACTACACGGCGCGCGATGCGCCGGGCAAAGCGCTCCTCCCCAAAATCGCGAAAAATTCGTTCAAGCTCGCGCTCTTCGGCGCTTTCGAGGATTTCGGCGGCGGTGCTGCCGACCGAGGGGTCCATGCGCATGTCCAGGGGCGCGTCACTGCGAAAGGAAAAACCGCGCTCCGCCTCATCCAGCTGATAGGAAGACACCCCGAGATCCAGCAGAATGCCGTCGACTCCGGCGATTCCCAGCTCAGCCGCGACCTGAGCCATTTCGGCAAAATTGCGATGAAAAAGAACCACCCGCGCGCCCTGGTCGGCCAATAGCTTTCGGGCACGGCCCAATGCGGCCGGGTCTCGATCCAGACCGATCAAACGCCCGGCGGGTGCGGCGGCCTCCAGAATCAATCGTGCATGTCCGGCACCACCCAGGGTTCCATCGAGGAAAATGCCGCCGCCTGACGGCTGGAGATACTCCAGCACTTCCTTGGGCATCACCGGCACATGCCCCTCGGCGATACTCGCCCCCATCTAGAGCCCCAGATCGGCGACGAACTGAGGATCGGCGCGCAGAAGGTCCTGAGACTCGCGATTGACCTCGGCGTAGCGCGCCTGACTGAAAATATCGATTTTCTCGATCCCACCGACCACTACCACGTCCTGCTCCAAGCCGGCATAGGCGCGAAGGGCCTGAGGGAGTTGGATACGTCCCTGCTTGTCAAAGGCGCAACTCTCCGCCGGATTGAGAATCAAGCGGTTGAGCGCGGTGCGGCGCGGACCCGGGGCAACAGCGGCAATGTCCTTCTCAATGGCTTGCCAGCGCTCGAGGGGATAGGCGGAGAGCCCCCCGTCCATATTCTTGGTGAGCTTGAGCCCCTCGTCACCAAACTGACGCAGAACTTCCCGGAATTTTGCCGGAATGCTCACGCGCCCCTTGGCGTCGATGGTGTTGTGAAATTCACCGGTAAAGCTCACCCAACCCCCTGCTTGGCCGAAAATGACACCATTCCCCACATTTTGGGAAAAATATAGCCCCCACCCCCGGGAGTGTCAAGGAGATTTTTTTAATTTTTTTAGATTTTTTGCGACCTTGCCTTATTGTTCATGCAATAAAAAAGGCCCCCGGAAAGAGGGCCTCGACAGGCGGAGTCGCGTAACAAATGAATTATTTTTAAGTTTTTTCTTCCTCGGCGGGCAACACCATCTCGATCTCCTCGATGCGCCGCTCCACCACACGCACGACGGTGAAGACCAGGCCGTCGCACTCGCAGACCGCACCCTGTTCGGGGATGACGCCCATTTTGTGCATGAGAAAACCAGCCAGGGTGTTGGCATGCTCCTCGGCGAGTTCCAGGCCGAAACGGCGATTGAGAATCCGCAGGGTCACGCTGCCGTCGACCAGATACTGCCGTGGGCCAAGCTCGCGGATCTCGACTTCCTCGGCATCGTATTCATCCTGAATTTCCCCGACGATTTCCTCGACGATATCCTCCAGGGTCACGATCCCCTCCATGCCGCCGTATTCGTCGACGACGATAGCCAAATGCGCGCGCTTGCGACGAAAGGCTTGCAGCAGGGTGCCGATGCGCTTGGATTCCGGGACAAAATAGGGTGGCCGGCAGGACTCGCGCAGGCGAAAATCCTGGGGGCGCCCGACATAGCGCAGGATATCCTTGGAATGGATGATGCCGATGACCTGGTCGAGGCTGCCTTCATAGACGGGAAATCGTGAATGGTGCGCGCCCCGCGCCAAAGCCAGCGCCTCGTCGAAGGGGGTGCCGGCTTCCATGGCAACCACCTCGGTGCGCGGAATCATGATGTCGCGAGCGCGGATGGCGGAGAGATCAAAGATGCCGTGGAGCATGTGCCGGTTTTCCTTGGGCAGCACCCCGGCTTCCTCGCCGACGGAAATGATATTGCGGATTTCATCCTCGGAAAGGATCGGTCCCGGCTTATCTTCTCCCTGAATCAGGCGGGTGAGCAGGCGCGAGATGCGCGTCACCACCCAGATGACCGGCGCCAGCAGCCATAAGACCGCCAGAATCGGGCGCAGCACCCAGAAGGACACCCGCTCCGGATTTTTCGCCGAGTAGGTTTTGGGGCAGATTTCAGCAAAGATCAGCAGCAGTGGGGTCAGTACCAGAATGGTGAGCAGTTCGCCGCGTTCCCCGTAGAGCGAAACAAAAAGCCCCGTGGCAAACACCGAGGCGGCGATATTGACCAGATTGTTGCCGACCAGAATGGCGCCGAGCAGGCTCTCCGGCTGGTCGAGAAGCTCCTCCAGACGCTCGGCGTTCTTGCGTTTTTTCTTGACCAGGTATTTGACGCGCAGCTTGTCCAGGGACATCAGGGCGGTTTCCGACCCGGAAAAAAAGGCCGAAAGGACAAACAACACCCCGAGCACGGCAAGTCGAAACAGTAAGTCCTCGGACATTCCCTTCTCCAGTACAGCGAAACAGGCATTGTAATTCCGGGGAATATTACCTGATGCCGGAACGCATGACAATCATTGAGCCGCGGTGCGGCATAAATTGAAGCCGCCGGGCCGCTGTGCTATAAGGGCCTTCACCGCCTGGCAGGAAAGGACCTTCGCAACCCATGAACCGCAGTGACGCCCAAATCCGCCACCAACAACTCCGCGAGCGGATCGAACACCACGATTACCTCTATTATGTCCTTGATCGGCCGGAGATTTCCGATGCCGACTACGATCTGCTGATGCGCGAGTTGCTCGCCCTGGAAGCCGCGTTCCCCGATCTGGTCACGGCCGATTCTCCGTCCCAGCGGGTGGGCGCCAAACCCCTGGACAAATTCGCCCCCGCGCCCCATGCCGTGCCCATGCTGTCCCTGGAGAACGCCCTGGGCGAAAATGAATGGCGGGAGTTCGACGCGCGCGCCCGGCGCTTCCTCGCCACCGAGGACGAATTGGACTACGTCTGTGAGATGAAACTGGACGGCGTGGCGGTGGAGCTGGTGTATCGCCAGGGCCTGCTGGAAACGGGCAGTACGCGCGGTGACGGCCTGACCGGAGAAAACATCACGGAAAATCTCAAAACCCTGCCCACCGTCCCCTTGCGCCTGCGCGCTCCCCACCCGCAACTTCTCGAGGTGCGCGGAGAAGTCTACATGGATCTGAGCGATTTTCGCGCCTTCAACCGCGAACGCGAGGAAGAAGGCGAGGCAACCTTCGCCAACCCGCGCAACGCCGCCGCCGGCAGCCTGCGGCAGCTCGACCCACGCGTCACGGCGCGGCGCCCCTTGAAGATTTTCTGCTACGGCGTCGGTCGCATCGAGGGCGTGGACGAGGAGCCGGCCAACCATTTCACCCTTCTGGAGAAGCTGGGGGGATGGGGGTTGCGGGTGAACCTTCAGCAAACCCGCGTCCTGCGCGGCGCGGCCGCCGTCTGGGAACACTACGCGCAACTACTGGAACGCCGCGAGACCATCCCTTATGAGATCGACGGCCTGGTGGCCAAGGTCAACAGCCGCGCCCTGCAAGACGAACTGGGCGCCAAGTCGCGCTCGCCGCGCTGGGCGGTGGCGCTGAAATTTCCGCCGCGTCAGGCCCAGACCCGGGTCGAGGATATCCTGCCGCAGGTCGGCCGCACCGGCGCCATCACCCCCGTCGCCCAACTGGAGCCGGTGCAGGTGAGCGGCGTGACCGTCTCGCGCGCCAGCCTGCACAACTGGGACGAAATCGCCCGGCTTGACGTGCGCATCGGCGATCAGGTGGTGGTGGAACGCGCCGGCGACGTGATTCCCGACGTGGTGCGGGTCCTGACCGAACAACGCAGCGGCGACGAGCGCCCCCTGCCGCCGCCGCGCAGTTGCCCGGTTTGCGGCTCCGAGGCACGACAATTGCCCGGCGAAGTGGTCTATCGCTGCCTCAATCCGGCCTGCCCGGCCAAGCTCAAGGAGACGATCCGCCATTTCGCCTCGCGCGGCGCCATGGACATCGAGGGACTGGGCGAGCGCACCATCGATCAACTGCTGCGCCTGGGGCTGATCCGCGACCTCGCGGATCTCTATGCCCTGAGCAAGGAGGATCTGCTGCGCTGCGAACGCATGGGCGAGAAATCCGCCGCCAATCTCCTCGCCGCCCTCGCCGCCAGCCGCCGGCGCCCCCTGGCGCGGTTCCTCTACGCCCTGGGCCTGCGCCATGTCGGCGAACACGGGGCCAAGCTCCTCGCCCGCCGCTTTGGCAGCCTCGAAGCCTTGTCCGAGGCCACCCAGGAGGAGTTGCTGGCCATCCACGAAATCGGCCCTCAGGTGGCCGAGAGCGTGACGGCCTTTTTCCGCGATTCCGGCAACCGCCGTCTCCTTGAGCGCCTGCGCGAAGGCGGCGTGCGGCCGGAATCCGAAACCGGCCCCCGGGACGCGACCTTGAGCGGCAAGACCTTTGTCTTTACCGGCACCCTCACCCGCATGACGCGCCAGCAGGCCGAGGCGATGGTGGAGCAGCGCGGCGGCCGCGCCTCAGGCTCGGTGAGCCGCAAGACCTCCTACCTGGTGGCCGGCGATGACGCCGGCAGCAAACTCGACAAGGCTCGCGAGCTTGGCGTGGCCGTGCTCGGCGAGGACGATTTTTTACGGATGATGGAGGACCAATGAAACAGGTTCGCGCGCGGGTGCGCATCGAGGGGCGGGTGCAGGGGGTGAGTTTTCGCTACCACACCCGGGATCGGGCACGGCAGCTGGGACTGGGCGGCTGGGTGAAGAACCTCGCCGACGGCGCGGTGGCGGCGGTCTTCGAGGGCGATGAACCCAGCGTGCGCACCATGCTCGACTGGTGCCGCCAGGGTCCGGCGGCGGCCCGGGTGGACCGGGTGGAGCTGGCTCTCGAAGATGCCGATGGCGAATTTCAATCCTTCGAGATCGTTTTTTAGTTTTCCATAGGTCCCACAAAACCTATGCCTTCTCCCCCTTCCACCTGAGATATTCCTGATAAACCGCGCCGCGCGCCACGCCGGTCGCCTTGGCGACGCGCCGCACCAGTTCCGCGGGGGGCAGATCCTCCGCCGCGGCCAGGCGTTGCAGGGCGGCGGGCACCGCCTCCGGCTCGGTCTGGGCTTTCTCGCCCGGCGCGATGAGCAGCACGATCTCGCCGCGCACCTCCCCGGCAAAATGGACGCAGGCCTCCCCGGCGGTGCCGCTGAACAGCTCCTCATGCTTCTTGGTCAACTCGCGGGCCACCGCCACTGGTCGTTCGACCCCGTAAATCCGCGCCACGGCGCCCAGGGTTTCCGCCAGACGATGGGGCGCCTCGTAGAAGACCAGGGTGCGCGGCTCATCCCGCAGGGCCAGCAGCAAATCCTCGCGCGCCTTTTTTTTCGCCGGCAGAAATCCCTCGAAAGCAAAGCGATGACAGGGCAACCCCGCCACCGACAAGGCCGCGGTGACGGCCGAGGGTCCAGGCACCGCTTCCACGCGGATACCCGCCGCGCGACAGCATCGCACCAGCACATAGCCGGGGTCGGAAATGGCCGGCGTTCCAGCATCGCTGATCAGGGCGACATCCGCGCCGTCCCGCAGGCGGGCCAGCAGTTGCGCGGCACGCGCCTCCTCGTTGTGTTCGTGGCAAGCCACCAGGGGCGTGGCGATGGCGTAATGGTTGAGCAGCTTGCAACTGTGGCGGGTGTCCTCGGCGGCGATCACCGCCACCTCCTTGAGGATCCGCAGGGCTCGCAGGGTGATGTCCTCGAGATTGCCGATGGGCGTCGCGACGATGTAGAGAGTGCCGGGCATGGGCGAAGCTACTCCAGCCCTTCGAGTTCGGCCAGCCACAAGGCGGCGCTCGCATCGCTCGGCATGCGCCAGTCGCCGCGCGGCGAAAGCGCCAGACTGCCGATCTTGGGCCCGTCGGGCAGACAGGAGCGCTTGAACTGCTGGGAGAAAAAGCGGCGATAGAAATTTCTCAGCCATTTCAGCAGCTCGGACCGACTGAACTGCCCGGCGAAGACCTGTTCGGCGAGAAACAGGATGCGCCGCGGCGGAAACTGCATGCGCACCGCCTGAAAGAGAAAGAAATCGTGCAGCAGGTAGGGGCCAACCTGCTCCTCGGTCTTCTGCCGGATGTCGCCGTTGGCGTCGGGCGGCAGCAATTCAGGGGACACCGGCGTCGCGCAGATATCCTCCAGAACCTCGGACACGGCGCCGCTGAACCGGGCGTGGGCGCACCATTCCACCAGATAGCGCACCAGGGTCTTGGGCACCCCGGCATTGACTCCGTACATGGACATGTGATCGGCGTTGTAGGTGCACCAGCCCAGGGCCAGCTCGGAAAGATCGCCAGTGCCGATGACCAGCCCGCCGACCTGATTGGCCACGTCCATGAGGATTTGGGTGCGCTCGCGCGCCTGGGCGTTCTCAAAGGTGATGTCGTGGGTCAGGCCGTCGTGCCCGATATCGGCGAAATGCTGGAGCACCGCCGCGTCGATGGAAATGACGCGCAAGCTGACGCCGAGCAGGTCCGCGAGCTGTTCGGCATTGCCGCGAGTCCGCGTGGTGGTGCCGAAGCCGGGCAAGGTCAGGGCATGGATGCCTTTGCGCTCCAGGCCGAGTTTGTCGAAGGCCCCCACCGTCACCAGCAGGGCGAGGGTCGAATCCAGGCCGCCGGAGATGCCGATCACCACCTGCCGGCTGCCCGTGTGCCGCAGGCGCTTGGCCAGGGCGGTGGTTTGCAGGGCGAAGATCTCGCCGCAGCGCTCGCTGCGCTCCTCCTCGCCGCTGGGCACGAAGGGACGCTCGGGAATCTCGCGGCGCAGTCGCGCCAGGGGCCGGTCAGCGCAGGAGAAATCGATGAGCCGCCAGGCTCCGGGCGCTGCCTGGGCGGAAAAACTGTTGTTGCGCAGGCGCTCCTGACTCAGGCGCAGCAGATCCACATCGCTGATCGCCCAGCGCGCCTCAAAGCAAAAGCGCTCGCTCTCCGCCAGCACCTGGCCGTTTTCAGCGATCAGGCCATGGCCGGAGTAGACCAGATCGGTGCTGGACTCCCCCGGACCGGCCGAGGCGTAGGCATAGGCCGCCAGGCAGCGCGCCGCCTGGGACTGCACCAGGGCGCGGCGATACGCCTGCTTGCCGAGGATCTCGGGACTCGCCGAACAATTCACCAGCACCGTGGCGCCCGCCAGGGCCTGGGCCAAACTCGGCGGCTGCACCGCCCAGAGATCCTCGCAGATTTCGATGCCGACCAGGCAGTCGGGACGCTGCCGCCAGCGAAACAGCAAATCGGTGCCGAAGGGCACCGGCACATCGCCCAGACGCACTTCCGTGGCCCGGCTTTCGCGGGCCGAGGCAAACCAGCGTTCCTCGTAAAACTCGTTGGTATTGGGCAAAAAGGTCTTGGGCACCAAGCCGAGCACCCGGCCTTCGGCGAGAAACGCGGCGCAGTTGTACAAGGCGCCCTGGTGGCGCACCGGCAGTCCGACCACCATCGCCATGCCCAGTTCTCCACTTTTTTCGGCAAGGCGCGGCAGGGCCGCGACACCCGCCTCCAGCAACAGATCCTGATAGAACAGATCGCCGCAGGAATAGCCCGTCAGGCACAGCTCGGGAAACACCGCGAACTGCACGTCCTCCTCGCGCAGAGCCTCCAGGACCCGCAGGATTTCATCGACGTTGAAGGCGACATCGGCGACGCGCAGGGCCGGGGTCGCCACGGCCAGGCGCAGATAACCCAGGTTGGCAAAAGTCGGATTCATGGCAGGTCCTCGTGCGGCTTACAGGGTAAAGGCATTGGCGATATGCTCGATGCGCGGCCCGGCGGCGGAGGCGAGCACCGCCACCACATCGAAGCGCGGCTGCAACCCGCCGTGGCGGCCGCTGCCCAGATACCACTGGGCGGCGCGGATGATCTGGCGCTGCTTGCGGACGGTCACGGCATCCTGGGGCGCCCCGAACCGGGCGGTGCGCCGCGTCTTGACCTCGACGAACACCAGGTCGCGCCCCTGCCGGACAATCAGATCGATTTCGCCGAGGGGCGTGCGCAGGTTGCGGGCGACGACCTGGAATCCCCGCTCTTGCAAAAAGGCGCTGGCAGCCTCCTCACCCCAGCGGCCGAGGCTCTGGCGGGCGAGGGTCACGCCTCCTCCAGGTGCTCCCGCACGCCGCGAAAACTGCGTCGATGCTGGGGACAGGGCCGCAGGCGGGCGATGGCGTCGAGATGCGCGCGGCAGCCATAGCCCTTGTGCCCGGCAAAGCCGTAGCCGGGATAGCTGCGATCCAAGGCGTTCATGATGCGGTCGCGTACCACCTTGGCCACCACCGAAGCAGCGGCCACGGACAGGGAGCGCGAATCGCCCTGCTTGAGGGTGAGTTGGGGAATGTCGGTGGGCAGCGGAGTGATGCCGTCCACCAGCAGATAGTCGGGGGGCAGCGCCAGCCGCTTGACGGCCCGACGCATGGCCTGCAGTGTGGCCTGCAGGATATTGAGGCGGTCGATATCCGCCGCCGAGGCCACGCCGATACCCACCGCCAGCGCCGCCGCGCGAATTTGGGGATAGAGTCTTTGGCGCTGCTTTTCGCTAAGCTTTTTCGAATCCGTCAATCCGGGCAGGTCGAAACGCTCCGGCAGAATGACCGCCGCGGCCACCACCGGGCCGGCCAGGGG
>NZ_JAUVWH010000033.1 GCF_030604225.1 Geoalkalibacter sp. | reverse complement strand
AGATGAAGGTGCGGCCGATGCGGTATTGGAAAAAGGCGAAGATGGTGAGGGTTTCTTCTTCGTAGGCGCGGGGCAGGGGACCGTAGGACGCACCCCGCCACACGGCGCGGATCGCTTCCTGGTCAAGTAGTGCCGAGCCCGAGCTTTCCATGAGCTGGACGCTCTGCACGCTGCCGTCGCGGCGCACCGTGACCTTGAGCAGGCAGGTGCCTTCCTCGCCGCGCTCGGCGGCCTTGCGCGGGTAATTCCACACGCCGTAGATGTTGTTGCGGAAACGCTGGAAGAAGGAAATCAGGATATCCTTTTCCATGTCCAGCCAGACGGCGTTGCCTTCCTCGACCTCGGCGCGGTACTTGCGGCGCAGCTGGCTTTCCAGGCGATTTTCCGTGGCCTGGGGCAGTTGCAGCAGTTCCTTCAGTTCGGGCAGGGGCTGGTCGGCGGCGGCCGTGGGCGCGGTTTCTTCCGGCGGGCCGGCGACGGGCGGGGCGGGCGCCTCGGGGGCGGGGCGCGTCACCGCCGGAGGCGCGGTTTGCTCGCGCGGCTGGGGCCGGGGTTCGGGACGCGGCTGCGGGCGCGGCTGGGTTGCCGGACGCGGCGGCGGCGCGGCCGTGGCGGGCTGCAGATCCTCGATGTCCTCGCCGCGTGGGGCGGTTTCGCGCACCACCACCTGATCCTCGGGACCCAGGCGCCGTGCCGGCTCCTCGCGGGGCTTTTCCGGCGCGGGCGGCGGCGGTACGTCGAGTTCCCGGGTGCGCGGCTGGGGACGCGGCTGGGGCGGACGCACCTCGACCACGACCGGCTCCTCGCGTTGCCGCGCGGGCTTGGGGCCCAGATGCGGCACCAGGAGCATCAGCAGCAGGTGGACAAGCAGCGACAGGGGAATGAACCACCACAGCAGGGTGGACTGTCGGGGGTTGAAATTCATAGATTCGGCAAAGTTCTATCCAGGTCGAAGGCAATGGGGCCGATTATACTCGAAGGCGCTACGCCGACACCAGTGGCGTTGGTGAAAATCGTGCATCGGGGCCGGGGCAAGGGGGGTTGACCACCTCGGGACCTTCGGCTATAAAGACGGATCAATGCATTTAAAACCCTGTTTTGGAGGAGGAGACTCGCATGCATTTGGTAGATCAGATCAAGACCAAGGCCCGGGCCAAGCTGCAAACCGTGGTGCTGCCCGAAGGCTACGACGACCGCATGATTCAGGCGGCGGGCACCATCGTCGCCCAGGGGTTGGCCAAGGTCGTCCTGCTGGGCGATCCCGAAACCCTGTGGAACAAGGCCAAGGAGTTGGGCTGCTCCCTCGACGGCGTGACCCTCATCGACCCGGCGCGCGCCGAAAAGCTCGAAAGCTATGTGGCCGCCCTGGTGGAACTGCGCAAGAAGAAGGGCCTGACCGCCGAGGAGGCGCGCAAGCTGCTGACCGGCAACGACAACCTCTACTTCGGCGCCATGATGGTGCGCCAGGGCGATGCCGGCGGCGCGGTGGCCGGAGCGTCCAACACCACCGGCGACGTCCTGCGCGCCGCTTTTCAGGTGATCGGCACCGCGCCGGGCATGAAGACGGTGTCCTCGGTGTTCCTGATGATCACCAAGACCCCCGAATTCGGCGAGAAAGGCACCCTGCTGTTTGCCGACTGCGCCGTCAATCCCAATCCCGATGCCCAGGCTCTCGCCGAAATCGCCGTCGCCACCGCCCGCAGCTGCAAGAGCTTTCTCGGCGTCGAGGCGCGCGTCGCCATGCTGTCCTTCTCCACCAAGGGCAGCGCCCAGCACGAGGATGTCGACAAGGTGCTGAAAGCTCTCGAAATCGCCAAAAGCCTCGATCCCCAGTTGCAGATCGACGGCGAACTGCAGGCCGATGCCGCCCTGTTGCCCAAGGTCGGGCAGAAAAAAGCCCCCGGCTCGACGGTGGCGGGCAAGGCCAACACCCTCATCTTCCCCGATCTCGACGCCGGCAACATCGGCTACAAGCTGGTCGAGCGTCTCGCCGGCGCCGAAGCCGTCGGCCCCATCATCCAGGGGCTGGCCAAGCCGGTCAACGACCTGTCGCGGGGCTGCTCGGTGGAGGACATCGTCAACGTGGCGGCCATCACCGCGGTGCAGGCGCAGGGCTGAGGGCGAGGCAAGAGAAAAGAAAAAAGGCCGGCAGGGACATCCCGCCGGCCTTTTTTCATGGAGAAGCGAACACCTATTTGCGCTGGAACTCGCGACTGGCGAAGGAGTAGCGGAAGTTCATGTGATCCGTGTAGGTGCCTTCGAGAATACCGACCACATCCTCGGTGAACACCAGTTCCTCGTCCGTGGGGATGACGAACACCTTGACCCTCGACTCGGGGATGGTGATGAGCGTTTCCGCCTTGCGCGTCATGGTGTTCTTGTTCTTCTCGCGATCGAGAATAATGCCCATGAATTCCAGTCCTTCCAGGGCCATTTCGCGAATCTGCCAGCCCATCTCGCCGACGCCCGCCGTGAATACCACGGCGTCGATGCCGCCGGTGGCCGCCGCGTAGGCGCCGATGTATTTCTTGAGGCGGTAGGCTTCGATCTTCAGCGCCAGGGCGCAGCGCTCATCGCCCTTGGCGGCGCCTTCGAGTACGTCGCGCCGGTCGGTGAACTGCCCGGTGATGCCCAGAACCCCGGATTTCTTGTTGAGAATGGAATCGAGTTCCTTGGGCGAGAGGTTTTCCTGCTGCTGGATGAACATGGGAATGGCCGGGTCGATGTCGCCGCAGCGGGTCCCCATCACCGCGCCTTCAAGAGGCGTCAGGCCCATGGAGGTGTCGACGGAGACGCCGCCCTTGATGGCGCTATGGGAGACGCCGTTGCCGATGTGCATGGTAATGATGTTGCAGTCCTTCGGATCCTTGCCGAGCAGGACCGCCGCGCGCTTGGATACATAGAGGTGGCTGGTGCCGTGAAAGCCGTAGCGGCGTACGCCGTATTTTTCGTACCAGTCGAAGGGCAGGGGATAGGTGTAGGCATGCTTGGGCATGGTCTGATGAAAGGCCGTGTCGAAGATGGCGACGTGTGGCACCTCGGGTAGCACCGAGCGGGCGGCTTCGATGCCGGCGATGTTGGGCGGATTGTGCAGGGGCGCCAGGTGCTGGACGTCCTTGATGGCGTTGAGGACGTTGTCGTCGATCATCACCGAGCGGGTGAATTTTTCTCCGCCATGCACCACGCGGTGTCCGACGGCGCTGATCTGCTTGATGTCCTGAACCACGCCGTACTGGGGATGAGCCAGCATCTTGATGATCAGGTGGATGGCTACCTGATGGTCGGGACATTCGTATTCTTCCCGGTAGGTTTCGCGCCCAGGCACTTCATGGACGATGAATGAATCGCCGATGGTGACGCGTTCGACCATGCCCTTGGCAATGACCTGTTTTTTCTTCCAGTCGAAGAGCTGGTATTTAACCGAAGAACTGCCGCAGTTGAGAGCCAGGATGTCCATGGAAAAAGTTCCTCCTCGTGGTGTGATCGTCCCGCAAAAGCCCCAAAAAAGACAAAACGGCGTTTAAGAATTCTCTCGGCCGTTTCCCCATGGCTTCCTTGAGGTTGCTGGAATCCTATTGAACAATGAAGGGAAAAGCTGAAAAAGACGTTATAAAAGATATATGAGCGACCCGGTGATTGCAAGGGATTTCCTGGCGCGCGCCGCGATGCCGGGGCCGGGCTTTGGGGTAGACAGGCGGGGCGGAGTTGGTGTAAAGTCGGCCAAAATCACCCAGAGGAGGAGAATCTCATGGCTCACACGATTACCGATGAATGCATCAATTGCGGTGCCTGCGATCCGACTTGCCCGGTCGAGGCCATCAGCGAGCAGGGCGACAAGCGCGTCATCGACGCTGCCACCTGCACCGATTGCGGCGCCTGCGTCGACAGCTGCCCGGTTGATGCCATCCAGGCTTAATGCAAGCCGGATTCAGTAGTAGGACGGGGGGCGGCTTAGGCCGCCCCCTCTTTTTCTCGCATCCCGCGCTCATCCATCTGACGGCAGTTGAAACTGACGGGCTGCTTTCGCACTGAAGGCAGGAGGCTCAAAGGCATGTTCGGACTCGGTACCACGGAACTCATCATCATTCTCGTGCTGGTTCTCATTATCTTCGGCGCCGGCCGGCTGCCCGACATCGGCAACGCCTTGGGCCGCGGCATCCGCAATTTCAAGAAAGCGGTGGATGCCAAGGATGAGATCGACATCACCCCCAAGAGCGACGAAAGCACGACGGATAAAAAAGACCAAGACAAATAGCCGTCGATCCCTGTCGCAGCAGGATCGGGTCAAAGAAAAAGCCGCCCCCTGGATTGGGGAGCGGCTTTTTTCGTGCCTGGTCGGAGCGGGAAGGTTGCGTTACTGATCAGCGGTAACCGGTCGGGAGTCGACGATCTCGACGGTAAATTCGCTCATGTTGGGCGGCAGGTTGCGAAACACGATGGTGAAGGGAATGGTTTGCCCGGGACGCACGTTGAGGTTGGAGAGCGTCTCGCCGAACTGGTTGTTCATAGCCTCCTCGATGCCGGCGTAGGGCAGGGTGCGCAAATCCTCGTCGCTGAGCGCATTGCCGCAAAAAACCGTCTGCTGCAAAATCGGTTTGCCGTCCGCGGCATAGACCACGCCCTTGACCTGAATGGCCGAGCGGGGCTCGGCAAACCGATTGACCGCCTGGCCGTGGATGACAAAGAGTTCGCCCGCTTCCTGGTTGGCGACGAACAGACTTTGCAACGCCCGCAGATCGATCCCCTCCTGGGAGCCGGGCGGCACCGCTTTTTCGCCCGTCAGCCCGAGA
This sequence comes from Geoalkalibacter sp., assembly GCF_030604225.1. GTDB lineage: Bacteria > Desulfobacterota > Desulfuromonadia > Desulfuromonadales > Geoalkalibacteraceae > Geoalkalibacter. The sequence goes on along the minus strand of NZ_JAUVWH010000033.1, from coordinate 18,718 downwards.
ATCAACTGCTCAAAGGCTTGCGGGCCTTTTTGCCAGAAGAGATAGCCGGTGATGGCCGTCAGTACGATGAGCAGCACCAGCAAAAAGACCATCAGCGATGCGACCGGGCTTTTGCGGGGCGCGGGGCGTGCAATCAGGGGCGCGGCAGCCTCCTCCGCCCGGGGCGGCAAGCGCTCGGCGGCGCCGGCTGCGGGGGCCATGTCGGTTGCTTTGGCGCTCAATGCCGCATCGGCGGCCGCGGCTGCCGGCGCAAGCTTCGCGCTGGGTCTTGGGGGCAACTCGTCGGATTCATCGGCGGAGGAAAGAGAAAAATCCTCGTCGGAGAAGTCCCGGTCGGCCTCGGGCGCTTCACCGGCAACCAAGGCGATTTCCTCTTCTTCTTCCTCATCCTCGGTGAAGGTCGCGCCGAGGTCCTCGGCGGAAAAGTCGAAGTCTTCCTCTTCCTCGACGGGCGCTTGCGCCCCAGGCTCCTCGGGGGAGAAGTCGAATTCTTCCTTGTCCTCCGCGGGCGGGATCGCGCTCTGGTCCTCGGCAAAGCTGAAATCGCCGAGGGCGTCCTGGTCCTGCTCGGGAGGTCGGGCGCCCTCCGCGAAATCCTCATCCATGGCCTCGGTGAAGGAAAAATCACCGAATTCGTCGGTGCCTTCCTCCTCGGGGATTGCCTTGTTGAAATTGATGGCGTCCGGTTCCGTCGCGGGCACAACTTTCTCGAAATCCGGTGAGGCGGAGGTGTCGCGGTCGATATCAAAATCGCCGAGATCGAAATCGTCTCCCTGGGGTTCTTCGGCGGTGGAGCGTTCGGCTGTGCCAAAGTCGAAGTCGTCCTCGGGCTGTTGGGTCTCGGGCGAGGCGGGGCCGGCCGCGAAATCAAAGCCGCCGGGGAGTTCCGTTTGCGGAGCCGGAGCCTGCCGCGGAGTCTCCGCGGGCGGCATCGACGCGGGCGGCGCTTCGGTGGGCATTGCGCGGAAAACGGCTTGGCATTTGGCGCAGCGAACCTTGATGCCGTCGGGCTGCATTTTCTCATCCGCCATGCGAAAGCGGGTACCGCACTTCTCGCACTTGATGATCATGGCAAAGATGTCTCCTCGGGCTTGACCAGATAGATGTCGGCAAGCTGGCGGTACTTTTCGTCAAAATCCAGGCCGTAGCCGACGATGAACCCGTCCTCCATGCTGATGCCGACATAGTCGGCCTCGATGGCGACTTCCCGTCGGGCGCGCTTGTCGATGAGGGTGCAGATTTTCAGGCTGCGGGGTTCTTGCATGAGCAGTTTGTTGTAGAGAGCTTCCAGGGTGTAGCCGCTGTCGACGATATCCTCGACGATGATCACGTCGCGGTTACGGATCGGAGTTTCGAGATTGTAGCGAAACTCAACGATTCCCGAGGATTGGGTGTCCGAACCATAGCTGGCGAGGCGCACGAAGTCAACCGCCGCGGGGGTTTTCAAGGCACGCAGCAGATCGGCGGTAAACAGCAGGGAACCCTTGAGAACACTCACCAGAAGGATTTCGCGGCCGGCGTATTCCTCATCGATCCGCCCGGCGAGGCGTGCGATTTCGGTGGCGATGCGTTCGCGGGAAAAAAGCAGATCCATGTGCACTTCGGTCATGGAATCTCCATAAAATTAGATTTTAATAAAGATTGTTTTATAGCAAGATTCGCGCCTTCTGTCAATCCGTTCGTCCGGCGTTTGTTGCGGCGTTGCCCGGCGAAAGCGAAGGGTCTGAAGGGGTGGCGGCGCGTCCTCGGCTGTGCTAGAATCGCATCCGGGAATTTCAACCACGAACAGGAGGTGGGTGACGGATGCTGTCCCGCGTGTTTCTGATGTGCCTGATCCTCATGCTGCCCTGGGTGCCTCTGGTCGCGGCCCAGGAGCCGCGTTTCGAGATCGAGGTGTCCGATTTTGATTTCGGTACCGTGTTCGAGGGCGAGAAGGTGACCCGCACCTTTCGCTTTCGCAATGCCGGCCAGGCGCCCCTGACCATCGATCGGGTGCGTTCTTCGTGCGGCTGCACGGTGCCGCGTCTTTCGGCGGAGGTTGTCGCACCCGGTGATGTGGCGGAGATCGAGGCGGTTTTTGACACCTCGCGCTTTCGCGGCCGCCAGGTCAAGACCATCTATCTGTACACCAACGACCCGCGCCAGGAGGTGGTGCAGTTGACCATGCAGGGCGTCGTCGCGCAGATCATCGAAACTGATCCGGCGCGGATTGATTTCGGCGTCATCCGCAGCGGCGAAGTCAAGGAGGCCTTGGTGAGCCTGCGCAACCAGGGCAAGGAAAGCCTGTCCCTGGGTGAGATCAACCTCAGTCATCCTGACCTCAAGGCCACGCTGGACGCTCGGCAGCTGGCTCCCGGAGCCACGGCCACCTTGCGGGTTACCGCCGTTCCCACCCAGGAACGTGGTCGGCTGAGCGGCTATATCATCATTCCCACCAATCATTCCGGCGTGCCCGAGTTGCGCCTGCCCGTATTCGGCACCGTGACGCCCTGAAGGCGCCATCCGTACCTGATATCAAAAGCGCCCCTTCCGCCGAGGGGGCGCTTTTTTTACGCCCCGCCCGGCCGCAGGCGCTGTTCCAGGACGTCGATGATGCGGGATTCAAGGCGCTGGCCGGTGAGCTGATTGATTTCGCGCAGGCAGGAGGGGCTGGTGATGTTGACCTCCAGCACCTTGTCGCCGACGATGTCGACGCCGGCCAGCACAATGCCCTCGCGGCGCAACCAGGGGCCGAGGGTGGCGCAGATGCGCCGATCGCTGTCGGTCAATTCGCACGGCACGCAACGGCCCCCGGCATTGACGTTGGAACGAAAATCCCCCGCCGCCGGCACCCGCCGCACCCAGCCGAGAATCTCTCCGTCCAACAGCAGCACCCGCTTGTCTCCATCCCGAATTTCCGGAAGAAACCGTTGGGCCTGGAGGAAGCGCCGGCCTGAATCGGTCATGGCCGCGAGCAGCGGTCGCGCGTTGGCATCGCCCCGGCGCAATTCGTAGACGCCGTGGCCGCTGCAATCCTCCAGGGGCTTGATGACGATGTGCTGGTGCTCACGCAGAAAGCCTTCCAGGCGTCGCGCATCGCTGCTCAGCAGGGATTCTGGCGCCAACTCGGGAAACAGGGCCGGAATGAGCTTCTCGCAATGCAGGCGCAGCGCCTGGGGTGGGTTGATTTGCAGGATGTTCGACGGCAGGCGGTCGAGAATCAGGGTGGCGTGCAGGTAGGCAAGGTCGACGGGCGGATCCTTGCGCATGAACACCATGGCGGCGCGGCTCAGGTCGAATGCCTCGACGTCCGCGGGGGCAAGTCGGTCCTCATGGGCGATGAAGAGCGCCGGACGCGTCTGCGCCCAGGGCACGCCGTCGCGCAGGTCGAGGCCGTTGAGTGTCGTCCAGTAAACCGGGCGGCCGCGTCCCTGGAGTTCCCGCATCAGGGCCAGGGTCGTATCCGTCGGCGGATCGAGGCGCTCGGGTGGATCAATCACGAACAGGGCGGGCGCAGAGTTCATGGAATCCTCCGCTGCAGGTTGAAAGAGGCGTGGCGACGTCTATAATGTTAAGCGTTTTGCTCTGTTTTGCCAGCGCCTGCCACTTTCCGAACGATCAGCAAGGAGGACGAATGGACACCGGGTCCAAGGATTTTGCCCGCCGGCGGGCTCTGCTCGCCACGCTGCTGGCGGGCATCGGTGCGGTTCTGACGGGCGCGGCCCTGTATCCTGTCTGGCGATTTCTTGCGCCGCGCAAGGGGGCCGAGGCCCAGGACCAGGTGGCGCTGTCCCGTGATCAGGTTCCCCTGGGCGGCGCGCACTTCTTTAACTTTCGCGGCCGCCCGGCGGTGGTGCTGCAGACCCGCGCCGGGCACTTCACCGCCTTTTCCGCGGTGTGCACCCACCTCGGTTGCGTGATTCAATGGCAGGCCGCCGAACAGCGCTTTCTCTGCCCCTGCCATGCGGGGCTGTTCTCCGCCGAAGGCGCGGTGCTCGGTGGTCCACCCCCGCGACCTCTCGAGAGTCTCGCCGTTAGCCTGCGTGATGACCAGATCCTGGTCGGATAGGAGCCTTCATGTCCCTGCGCAAAACTCTCGTCGACTGGCTCGATATTCGCCTGGGCATCCGCGATCTCCTCGAACAGAACCTCACCAACTATCTGCTGCCGCGCAAGATCAATATCTGGTACACCCTGGGCGCGGTACTGCTGACCCTGTTCGGTTTGCAGTTCGTCACGGGTATCCTGCTGCTGGTCTATTACGTTCCTGATACCGAACAAGCCTTCGCCAGCGTGCAGGCTATCATGAACGAGGTGCCCTACGGCTGGCTGATCCGCAATCTGCACGCGGTGGGGTCCAATCTCATCGTCGTCGCCCTGCTGCTGCACATGCTCTCCGTGCTGTTCATGAACGCCTACAAGAAGCCGCGCGAGCTGACCTGGCTATCGGGCTTTCTGATTTTCAACCTGACCTTGGTGCTGTGCCTCACCGGCTATCTGCTGCCTTGGAGCCAGCTGTCTTTTTGGGCGACCACCGTGGCGACGGAGGCGCCGGGGGCAATCCCGGTCATCGGCGATGACATCGTGCGCTTTTTGCGCGGCGGCGCCATGGTCGGCGACGCCACCCTGGGGCGGTTCTTCGCCCTGCATGTCATGGGCTTGCCCCTGGTGTTCGGACTGCTGGTGGGCGTGCATCTGTTCTGCGTGCGCCGCGCCGGCATCTCGCGGCCGCCCTTCGGAGAGGATTATCAAGGCGAGCCGCCGCGTTACACCTTCGAGCATGAGCATCATCCGGGGGGCATTCCTTTTTTTCCCAATTACGCGGTCAAGGATGGCGCGGTCATCTGCTTTTTTCTTGCGGTACTCGCCGTCCTGGTGTTTTTCGCTCCCAATCTGTTCATCCCCCCATCGGCCTTCGAGCCTGCCGATCCCTTCGTCACGCCGCCGCGCATCAAGCCGGAATGGTATTTCCTCTGGGCCTATCAGACCCTCAAGGTCTTTCCCAGCGAACTCATCGGTCTGGGCATCCAGGGGGTGCTGATGACCCTGCTCGCGCTCTTGCCGTTTCTCGATCGTTCGCCCGAGCGTCGCCCGGCCAAGCGGCCCCTGTTCCTGGTCTGCTTTGTCCTGGGCATTCTGGCGTTCGTCGGCATTTCCGTCTGGGGGCATCTGTCATGAGGACGCATCTGATGAGGCGCATGGGACTGGCGGGGCTGTTGATCCTCGGGTTGCTGGCGGCGCCCCTGGCGGTTTGGGCCGATGAGGGAAGCTGCATCCAGTGCCATGCCCCCCAGCCCGGAGCCTTGGGCGAGCCCGTCGCGCTCTGGCGGGGCAGCGTCCATCAGGGCAACGGCATTTCCTGTCACGGCTGCCATGGCGGCGATCCGACCCTGATGAGCATGGAAGCCATGAGCCCGGAGCGTGGTTTTCTCGGCGCTCCCGAGGATTCCGCGGTGCCTTCCTTCTGTGGGCGCTGCCATGTGGGAGTGGAGGAGGATTATCGCGCCAGCGCCCATGGCCTGGCCTTGGGTGAGGGCGGGCCGCAATGCGTGACCTGCCACGGCAGTCACGCGGTGCGGGTGGCCGGCCTTGATCTGATCAATCCGCAGGATTGCTCGCGTTGCCATGACTATGGCCGCGCCGGGGAACTGCGCACGGCCATGGAGCAGACCGAGACCCTCATTCTCGCGCTGGATGCGGAGCTTAAGCAACTGCGGCGCATCGGTATCGCCGTCGAGGACTGGCAAGGGCGCTTGTTTGCCCTGCGCAATGATTTTCACCGCCTCTTTCACAGTGTCGATGTGGACAAGGTGCGCCGCCAGACCGATACCTTTCAGGCGAAGCTGGCCGGGATGCAGGATGAGGTCGCGGAGCTGCGCGCCGAATTGAACCAGCGCAAGTGGATCGGCGCCGGAGTGGTAATTCTGCTGCTCGCGGCGAGCGGGCTTTTCGCCTTGCTGCGGCAAAGCTATGGCCGCCAGGAAAACACCGAATAATTTGGATTGAAGCCCATGCCTTTGGCCATTCCGCCCCTCACCGCCGCCCCCTCGGTACTGCTGTCCCAAGTGGGGCTGGGTTTGGCCCTGAGCGTGCATCTGGCGCTTGGCGGGTTGCTGCTGGCTGGAATGCTCACGGCATCCCTGGCGGTTTTCTGGCGGCGCGGCGCCACGGACGCCTGGCAGTTGGCGGGTGCCCTGGCGACACGCCTGCTGCCGACGCGCGCCTTCACCCTGCTGCTGTTTCTGAGCGCGGCGCTGGTGGCGCTGCTGGCCCAGGCGGCCTACCGCCCCGACTTGGCGGTGTTCTGGTGGCTTCCTGGTCTCGCTCTATTGGGCGTGGGTCTGCTCGGCGGCGAGGCCTGGCGCCGGCGCCTGCGGGTCGCCGACGGTTCCGACGCCCTGCTGCAAGGACTCGCCCTGGGTAGCTGCCTGCTGTTGCTGGGGGGCTACTTTCACCTGTTCTGCATGCTCAGCCTGCTGACGATGCCCGGCACCTGGCCGGTGCTCGACGTGCTGCCCCAACTGCTGCTGTCTTGGAGTGCCCTGTTTGCCTGGGGACAGTTTCTCTGCCTGGCTTTTGCTCTGTGCGGGGCGCTGCTTCTGCCGTCCGGCGGCGGCGCGGAGGTCAGGGAGCGGGCCGGCGAAGGACGGCAGCGGCTGAGGCTGGGCACGGCCTTGCTCGCCCTGTTCCTGGCGGCGCTGCCCCTGCCCCTGGTTCTGGAGTTGCTGGTGCTGCCCGGACCGGCCCTGTCCGTCGCGGCCCTGGTGCTGGCGGCTCTGCGGCTGACGCTGGCGGCGCTGATTCTTGTTGTGCTGCTGCGTTTCTGGACCGCACCGCGCCCGAGCCGCCTGCGACCGGTCCTCATCGGCGGCCTCGTGTTGCTCTTCGGCCTGCTGGCTGTGCAGGGTGAGGTGCAGCGCGACCGAGCCCTGGCCGAGCATGTTCCGGCGCGCGCTGCCGGTCTGCGGCCCACCCCCGTGCCGGTGGTGCAAGCCGAGGAACCTGCCCTGGGCGCGGCGGAGCCGGCCGTCACGGCCGAGGCGCCCGTCGCTGACCGGTTGGCCCGCGGCCGCGCGGTTTTAGAGACGTCCTGCAAGGGGTGCCACGCCTTCGACCGACGCCTGGTCGGGCCGCCCCTGGCCGAGGTCCTGCCCAAGTACGCCGATCAGCCTGAGAGGCTCGCCGCCTTCATCGCCGACCCGCTGCCCGTGGACTCCGCCTATCCGCCCATGCCGCGCCTGGGACTGCCGGCCGACGACATCGCGGCGGTGAGCGCCTATCTGCTGCATCGCCTGAACAATCCGGGGGAGGAGCGGCCATGAGTCTGTCCCCCGCCCAGAAAACCACCCTGCGGCGCCTGGCCCTGGCGGCGCTCATTCTCGGCCATTTCGGCTTTTTCATCCTGGCGGTGGGGGTGGTCGGCCTGTACCGCGCCGGGCAGTTGCCGCCTCCGCCCCAGCCCATTGCCTTTCCTCATCCGACCCACGTTCTCGGCCTGGGGCTGGCCTGCAACTTTTGTCATGAAACGGTCGAGCAGGCACGCGGCGCCGGCGTGCCGCCCGTGGAAAAGTGCCTGACCTGCCACCGGCAGATCGCTCGAGAGCGGCCCGAGGTGCAAAAGCTACTCCGTTACTGGGACGAGCAACAGCCCATCTCATGGGTGCGTATCCATCAATTGCCCGAATTCATTTATTTTTCCCACAAGCGCCATGTCAAGGCCGGGGTGGGCTGCGACAGCTGTCACGGCCCCGTGGCGGTGATGACCGAGGTGCGCCAGGTGCGCACCCTGAACATGGGCTTTTGCGTCGGCTGTCATGTGAAAAGCGGCGCGTCCCGCGACTGCGCCATCTGTCATCAGTAGGGGCGGCCGCACTGCCCTTGCGGAAACCGGAATCCATGGAACGACGAAACTTTCTCAGACTGCTCGGCTTTTTCGGTAGCGCCCTGTTGCCCGGTTGCCGCAAGGAGGGGACGCACGGCACCCTCATCTCGCAGCTGGTGCCGCCGGGCGATGGCGTGATGCCAGGCGAAGCCCAGTGGCGTGCCTCCACCTGCAACGAGTGCCCGGCCCACTGTGGCCTGCTGGTGCGGTTGCGCGAGGGGCGGCCGGTCAAACTCGAAGGCCATCCCGACCACCCCCTGAGTCGTGGCGGCCTGTGCCTGCGCGGCCAGGCCGGCCTGGAGCGGCGCTACCATCCGCGCCGCGTGCTTGCGCCGCGCCGCAAGGTTGACGGCGTCTGGCGCGATCTGACCTGGGAGCAGGCCTGGGACCTGCTGGCGGACGCCCTGCATCAAGACCGGCAGGCCGGGCGCCGCTCGGTGTACCTGGCCGGGCGCACCACCGGCAGCCTGAGCGGTTTGATCGCCGAGACCTGTCGCGCCGTCGGCCTGGAACGCCTGCCGGAAAGCGAGCTCTACGCCCATGCCAACCTGCGTGCCGCCCATGACCTGCTCTTCGGCCGCGCGGAGCTGCCGCAGTGGCAGTTGACCTCCGCCGATCTGCTGCTGACCCTGGGCGCCGATGTGCTCGAAACCTTCGTCCAGCCGGTGGCCTTCGCCGGCGCCTTGAGTGAAGCCCGCCAGAACCCGGAGTTTGCCTGGTGGCACGCCGAACCTCATCTGTCCCTGAGCGGCGCTAACGCCGACCGGCATCTCGGCCTGCGCCCCGGCAGCGAGGCGAGGCTGCTGCGCTTCCTGCTGGCCGGCCTGGTGGCACGCTCACCCTGGCGGGAGCGTTTGCCCGAGGACCTGCGCGGCCTGGCGGTATCTCCCGATTTGCCCGGCACCGCGGCGGCCACCGGCCTGGAGGCCCAGCGCATCGAGGAACTGGCCGAGGCGTTGCGGCAGGCCGAGCGGCCCCTGGTGCTGGCGGGCGGCAGCGCCACGGCCCAGGTCGGGGGGCTGGAGACGGCGGTGCTGGCGGGCCTTCTGCAACGGCTGCTGGATCCCGAGGGCGCGCGCCTGTCCTTCGCGCGCGGGCAGAATTACGCCGCCCTCGGCACCCTCAATGATCTGCGTGGACTGGCCGAGGCGCTGGCGGCGCGGGAGATCGGTGTGATTCTGGTCGCGCGCTGCAATCCGGTGTACAACAGCCCCGACGCGTTCGCCTTCGGCGCGGCCTTGGCGGGGGCGGGACTGCGCGTGGCGCTGGTCGATATGGAGGATGAAACCAGCGCCGCCGCCGACCTGCTGTTGCCCCTGGCTCACGGCCTGGAAACCTGGGGGGATGCCGAGCCGGTCGCTGGGGTGTTGTCCCTGTTCCAGCCCCTGGCCGAGCCTTTTGGCGAGGCGCGCGGCGAAGGCGACATGCTTCTGGAACTCTGGCGGCGGTTGCGCCCCGACGCGCCACCGGCGGCGCGGAGCTACCGCGATTACCTGCTCGCCGCCTGGGAGCAGCGCCTCGTTGACCAGCAACTCGGGGATCTGGCGCGGCAGGGCTGGGTGGAATTGCCCGCATCGGCGGAGTCGGCGCCCGCCCTGCGGGCTAGCGAAACAGCCGCCGTTCTTGGGACCGCCCAGGGGCCCGCCGCGACGGCCACCCCGGGTCTGCTGCTGACGCCTTCCCTGCGCCATTTCGACGGGCGCGGCCGGCCTTTGGCGCTGCTTTCCGAAATCCCCGAGCCCCTGACCACCATCAGTTGGGGCCAGTGGCTGGCGCTGTCCGAGGCGGATGCCCGGAACTGGCGCCTCAAGGAGCAGGATGTGGCGGAATTGAGCCTCGGCGGCTTGCGCCTCGCCCTGCCGGTCAAGATCCAGCCTGGCCTGGCCGCGGGTGTGCTGACGGTCTCGCGGGAGGCCCTGGCGGGCTTGCCCTTCGCCGCCGATGAGCACACCGGGGAATTGCTCGCCTGGCGCGACATCGGCCAGGTGCGGCGCGTCGGCCGCGAGCGCCTGCCGATCCTTGCGGGCTCGACCTCCCAGCACGGGCGCGGCATCATTCCCGACCCGGTGCATCAGGACGCGCACCCGGTCGCGACCCGCTCCGAACTCTACCCCGAGCACGATCATGCCCACTACAGCTGGGCCCTGGTCATCGACCTCGACCGCTGCACCGGCTGCAGCGCCTGCGTGGCGGCCTGCTACATCGAAAACAACGTGCCGGTGGTGGGGCGGCGCGACCATCTCAAGGGGCGCGAGATGTCCTGGCTGCGCATCGAACCCTATTACGACAGCGGCCGTCCCCAGTTTCTCCCCATGCTCTGCCAGCACTGCCACTACGCGCCCTGCGAGCCGGTATGCCCGGTGTACGCCGCCTATCACAACCCCGAGGGGCTCAACGTCCAGGTCTACCAGCGCTGTGTGGGCACCCGCTACTGTTCCAACAATTGCCCCTACAAGGTGCGCCGTTTCAACTGGTGGGAGCATCGCCGCGAGGCGCCCCTCGACCAGATGCTCAATCCCGATCTGGTCGCGCGCGACCGGGGGGTTATGGAGAAGTGTACCTTCTGCATCCAGCGCATCCGCGTTGCCCGCGACCGCGCCAAGGACAAGGGGCGCCTGATCGCCGACGGCGAGGTAGTGCCCGCCTGCGCGCAAAGCTGTCCGGCGCGGGCCATCAGTTTCGGCAACCTGCGCGACCCCGAGGCGCGGGTCAGCCGGCTGATCGGCGACCTCGACCCCCATCGAGTCTTTGCCGGACTGGGCACCGAACCTTCGGTATACTACCTGGGATGCAGGAGGCCGGCATGAGCCAGGAACCCGGATTGAACGCCGGCCCAAACCTCGCCCCGGCCGAACGCCTGGAGCGCACCGTCCTGGCCGCCATGAGTCGACCCAGTCTGCGCTATCTGGGGGCCTTAGGGCTGTGCGGGCTGCTGGTGCTGATGCTGTTTGCAATCTGGGGGGTGATCATCTGGCAGGGAATGGGAATAGCCGGCATCAACCATCCAGTCAGTTGGGGTGTGTTTATCACCAATTTCGTCTTCTGGGTCGGCATCGCCCATTCGGGCACCCTGATCTCGGCGGTGCTCTACCTGTTCCGCGCGCGCTTTCGCACCAGCTTCAACCGCGCCGCCGAGGCCATGACGCTCATCGCCCTGAGCGTGGCCGGACTTTTTCCCCTGATTCACCTCGGAAGGGTGTGGATCTTCTACTACCTGCTGCCCTATCCCAGTGAGCGCCTGATCTGGCCCAATTTCCGCTCGCCGCTGGTGTGGGACGTGTTCGCGGTCACCACCTACATGCTGGTGAGCGCGGCGTTTTTCTATATCGGCCTGCTGCCCGACCTGGCCATTCTGCGCCGCCGCCTGCAGGGCTGGCGCAGCCGCGTCTACGGCTGGTTGTCCTTGGGCTGGAGCGGCAGTCTCGACGAGTGGCGCCACTACAACCGCGTCTATCTGTTTCTCGCCGCCTTCGCCACGCCCCTGGTGGCCTCGGTGCATTCCATCGTTTCCTGGGATTTCGCGGTGAGCATCGTGCCCGGCTGGCATACCACCATTTTCGCGCCCTACTTCGTGGCCGGAGCGATTCTCTCGGGCAGCGCCATGGTCTTCACCCTGACCATCCCCATGCGCCGCATTCTCGGGCTCGAGGCCTATATCCAGGTGGATCACTTCGAGGCCTTGGCCAAGATTCTGCTCTTCACCTCGCTGATCGTCAGCTATTCCTACATCTGCGAGACAGCCCTGGCCTGGTACCACGGCAATCTCTTCGAGATGGAGCAGTTTCGCTACCGCTCCTTCGGCGACTACTGGTTTCTCTACTGGATCATGATTCTGTGCAATTCCCTGCTGCCCCTGACCCTGTGGCGCAAGTCCTGGCGGCGCAACCTCCGCTGGCTGTTCATCCTCTCGCTGCTGGTCAATGTAGGCATGTGGCTGGAGCGCTTTGTCATCATCGTCAATTCCCTGGCGCGAGAATACAGCCCCTATGCCTGGGGCACCTACCAGGTCAGCCTGGCGGAACTGGGCATCACCCTGGGTTCCTTCGGCCTGTTTTTCGCCATGTTCCTGCTGTTCTGCAAGCTGCTGCCGGTTCTCTCCATGACCGAGATCAAGGAGCGCCTGTGATGGAGCCCATGCAGGTTTTTCACGATCGCGAGGAATTTCTCGCCCGGTTGCGCGAGTTGCGCGACGCGGGCCACGGCTGGCGGGATCTGGACATCCACATGCCCTTCCATGTGCACGAGGTGGATGAAATATTTGCCCTGCCGCCCGGCGGCGTGCGCTTTTTCGCCCTGGGCGGCGGCGTGCTGGGCTTTGCCGGAGGGTTGGCCTTCGTCTGCTACACGGTGTTGTCCTGGCCGCTGATCACCGGCGGCAAGCCCATCGTCTCGGTGCCGCCGTTTCTGCTCATCGCTTATCTGCTCACCATCCTGTGCGGTTCCCTGTGTGCCTTCGGCGGTTTTTTGCTGCTGGCGCGCCGCCCCGGTTTCGGCGAGGCCAGCGACGTCGATGCCCATGGGGACTGTTTCATGGTCCGCGTGCGGGAGGAGAAAAAACGATGATGCTGGTTACCTTCAAGCGGCGCGATCTTTACCTGCTGCTGCTCCTGGCGGCGGGGCTGGTGCTGCTCTTCGAGTACGGCAAGCTCACGCCCAACCGCGGCGCGCTGCTGCTCACCCTGGTGTTCTGGAGCGGCCTGGCGCAGGGCTGTCTCGCCCTGGCGGCGGCGGCCGAGTTGACGCGGGCGCGCTGGATTGCCTCCCTGCGGCGCGAGTTGCTCTGCGTTCATCCCCTGCTGCTGGTGCTGGCCTTGTTGTTTTTGTGCCTGGCGCCGCGCCTGGACCTCTATCCCTGGCACGAAAAACCGGGTCCCTGGCTCAACGGGCCCTTTTTCCTGGTGCGCAACCTGCTTCTGCTGCTCGCCGTCTGGTGGACGGGGCGACGCTTTGCTCTGAGTGCCGCGGCACGAGCGGAGCCCTGTCAGCGCGACGCGGTGTTGTTTCTTTTCGCATTTGTCGCCTGTCAGTCCCTGCTGGCCTTCGATCTGGTCATGTCCCTGGCCTATCCGTGGATGAGTTCGCTGCTGGGCGCCTACTTTTTCGTTGAAGCCCTCTACGCCGGGGTGGCCTTGGCGGCGCTGTTGTTTTTTGTACTGGGAGGGGGCAAACAGCGCCAGGCGCCGGAGGTGATCGGCGCCCACCACCGCGATGTCGCCCGGCTGCTGTTCGGTTTCAGCGTGCTCTGGGGCGGTCTGTTTTTCGCCCAGTTCCTGCTGCTCTGGTACGGCAATCTGCCGGAGGAAACCGGCTTCATCGTCGCGCGCCTGCAATCGGCGGGGCTACGCAACCTGGCCCTGCTGGTGATCCTCGCCTGTTTTGTCGCGCCCTTCATTGGGCTCATGGCGCGCCGCGTCAAGGAACGGCCGGCTCTGGTCGCGCTGGTGGCGCTGGCGGTGCTGGCCGGGTTGTTCGGGGAGCGGCTGTTCTTCATCCTGCCCGAGGCGCCATTGCACCTGGGCGTCACCCTTTTTCAGAATTTGGTACTGGGGATGGGATGGCTGGTCCTGGTCCACGGCCAAGGCGAGGTGCTGCCCGAAGCGGTAGGCGGGGAGGGGTAGGGGCGACCCATGGGTCGCCCAGGGCGAGGCAGTACCTCGCCCCTACGCGGGAAACAACGAAAGGCCCTGCGCAGAACAGGGCCTTTTCTGATGATGTAAGACGGAATCGTGCGCCTATTCGCGCACGTAGGTATCGATGTCGGTTTCATGCACCATGCCCATCAGGCGAGCGTATTCCGACTCGATGAGCTGATAATGGTGATGGGTCGACTTGGCGTTGGCCTCGTAGACCGCCTTGACCGCCGGATCGTCCATGCGTGCTGCCATGTCGCGCAGATGCTTTTCCAGGCGCTGTTCCTTCTCCATGGCCAGTTCCATGGCCTTGCGCTCGTTGAAGTCGGATAGCAGGGATTTTTCCAGGCCGCTCAGCCAGTCGCCGTGCAGATCGGCGGGCGTGTTGACGAAGGACTCGAAGTCGGGAATGTCGCCGCCCTTGTAAATGGCGAAAAACTGTCCCGCGTGTTCACGTTCCTCGCGTGCCAGTAGCTCGAAAAACTTTTTCGCTTCAGCGTTTTTCATCTTGGTGGCGCCCAGGGTGTAAAAATCCATGGCGCTTTTCTCGGTCAGAATCGACTTTTTCAACGCATCCTGCACATCGATTTTTTCAGCCATCCGGATCTCTCCTTTGCGGGAATTTGAAATGCGAAAAGAATACCATAGTTCCATGAAAAATCCGGCGACGCAGGGCAATGAAGTCTTGTCCAGCTTGCTCCGATGCACCAAGGAATGGGCGCAAAGCTGGTTGACAGCGAGCCTTGATGGGGTAACATCTTGAAGATTCGTTTTTTTCCGGCGCGGGGAGATGTTATGGCTACTGAGGAATTGTCGATCTGTCTTCATTCCGACCTGCTGCCGGTGGCCAGGCGGCGGGGGCGTGAAGATGTCGCGGCACGTATCGAGGCAGCACTCAAGCAGACCAACGAAGTTTTTCGCGACAAACTGTTCCTGCCGCTGACCCTGGGGTCCGGTCACGAATGGCGCGCCGTGCCCATGTCCTTGCCGGCGGCTTTTGAAATCGACCTGTTTCTGCGGCACCGTCTTTTCCCCTTGCAGATCACTACCGGCATCGGGCGCGGCGACCTGGGCGGCAATCTCCATGAAGGACTGGCCCGCCTTGCAGGTCCCTGCGTGCTTCGTTCGCGCAGGGCGCTTGAACGAGCGCGGCGTCATCGCGGCGGAACCTTCCTCGCAAGCGGCGATCCCCTGCTCGATGCCGGCGCCAACACCATTTCCCTGCTGTTGCAGACCCTTTTTGAAACCTGGACGCAAAAACAGCTCGAAGCCTATCTGGCCTATCGCCGCCACGGCACCGAAGCCACGGCCGCCGAGGCCATCGGCATCACCCAGTCGGCCCTGCATCAGCGGCTGGCGGCGGCACGCGCCAAGACCTACGAATTTGCCACCGCCCAACTTCTCTGGTTCGTCGATCATTTCCCCGCGATTTTCGATGAATCGGGATGTGCCGAAGCGAGTTGATCCGCGGTGAAGAAAATCCTGATCGTCGACGACCAGCCTGATATTTGCCGGCTGATTGAGGTGATCCTAGCCAGGGAGGGGCGCGTCTTCGTCCATGCGCCCAGTGGCGAGGACGGCGTGGCCCTGGCGCGCGATGAGCAGCCCGACCTGATCCTCATGGACCTGATGATGCCCGGGCGACTCGATGGCTTGCAGGCCATTCGCGCCATTCGCGCCGATGCCGCCATTCGCCCGTGCCCGATTATCGCCATGACGGCGCGCCAGTTCGATGCCAAGGACCGGGAAAAAGCCGAGAGCTATGGCGTGCAGGCCTGGCTGTGCAAGCCCTTTGTGATTCGTGAATTGCAGGAGATGGTGGACGGCCTACTGCGTTGAGCCGTTCAGGGTCTTTTTCAGGTCGTTGTAGGCGTGCTCCAGGTTGCCCTCGAGAAACTGGCGAAAACCGGCGTAATGCTCATAGCGGGGCAGGGAAAAGTGCTTTTTCGCTTCCTCCAGGGAATGGCCCTCCTCGATCAGGCGCAGCACTTCCGAGAGAAATGCCCGCAAGTAATTCTTGAACTCCGTCAGGTCGCCGCGATTGCCCACTGGCCCGTAGCCGGGAACAATCTTGTCGGCCCGTAGCCGCTCCAGGAATTCCAGCGCCAGCACCCAGTCCTCCATTTTTCCGTCGCCCAGAAAACCCGCCCCCTTGTTGTAGAACAGATCACTGGTGAAGAGGATGCCCGAATCGGGCAGGTAGACCACCGTGTCTCCCTCGCTGTGGCCGCGCTCCATGTTGGTGAGGATGATGGTGCGTCCGCCCATCTTAAGGGTCAATCCTTGATTGAAAAACATCACCGGAAAACGGATCTGCCGCGGTTCCGACTCCAGGGCCTGATAAGTCTGCCAGGACATGAGCACGTCCTTGCCCGGCGGAAAGTCGAGGTCGATATAGGAATAGCCGTGATGATGATGGCAGAGAATGAAGTAGCGAATGGGGTTGGGTGTGGTCGTGGCTACCACAGACATCAGGTCGCGAAGGGCCTCGGCGGTAAAGTGCGCGCCGGCGACGATGACCACGTCGCCCGCCTCGACGAAAAAGGCGTTGGAGGACGCCCGTCCCCCCGGTTGGGCGATGGCCGCGTACACCCCCTCGTCAAGCTTTTCCACCTGATAGCTGAGGGTGTTGGCCCAGGCGCCGGGCGCCCCGATGACCAACAGTAAAAACCAAAGTGCCGTGAAAAAACGCATGCGAACCGCCTCGCGCAAAAGTTGATGGCGCCGATTGTAACAGGGCTTTTCGCGGCCCGACAAGGGGTTCCGGACACAGAGCCAAAGGCGTGTTTTTGCGGTTGCAATTCCCCCACGGATAGGCTATACAAGGCAGTCCATGCGCGATTAGCTCAGTTGGATAGAGCGTTGGCCTCCGGAGCCAAAGGTCAGTGGTTCGAGTCCACTATCGCGCACCAATAATATCAAGGGGTTACGGCATGTGCTGTAACCCCTTGTTCGTTGTGTGACGTTTTTGTGACGATTCTGTGACGTCACAGAATCACTATTGACCATTGGATGGCTGAAAACCAGTGTTTTCGGTTGTCCAGCGGTCATCCCTAGAATGACCATTGGACGATCTGTAGAAAAAATGCCAAGCAGAATAAATAGTTATGAAATAAAAAATCATGCCAACATTATTTTGTCGACCTGGGCTTGCGCCTGGGTGGCGGGAATTGACCTTTGGCTTAAAAATTAGTGTATTCTTGCAAATACAGTTCGAGCATGTTGTTTTATGGATCGTGGGCTTTCAAATTTGCAAGGTGACCTTGATATTTAAATTCGGGTGGCGTTTCGTATTACAGGGGTTTTCGGAATAGCCAGATTCGCGCGACTCAATCTCCAAAAAATTACCGGGGCAAGAAACGGGACAAGTAGGCCTTTTGGCGGCCGCATAAAAATGCTTGACGCCGCAAGGCATGGTTGTGTATACAACTAAACTATGCCGTTTTCGTATGACCACAATCAATCCCTGGGATACCTGACCGGAGTTGCGAGCAGACTGCTGAGCAATCTGCTCGCCGTGCGACTCCACGAGGCAGGCATCGACATGACCGCCGAACAATGGGGAGCCATTATCGTGCTCCTGAACAGTGAGCCCATGACCCAGGGGCAACTTGGGGAGCGACTGCATCTTGAGAAATCAAGTGTGAGTCGCCTGACGAATGGACTTGAAAGGCGCGGCTGGATTGAACGTACGACAGGTCCGAAAGACAACAGGCAGAGAATCGTTACGCCGACCCCAAAGGCTCTGGAAACGGCGGAGCGATGTGCAACCATCGCCAGAGCAATTCTGGAAGAAGCTCAACACGGCATGGCAGAGGACGAAATGTTGGTTCTCAGGTCGCTCCTCTCACGCACCATAAAAAACCTGAGAGGACTGACCTGACCAACACGGACGATTCATATTGCGAAAATGGTTGCAGGTACAACTTGACTGCGAAACGCTTGCGAGCTTATCCCCCTACATGCCACGACAACATCAGAAGGAGAAAATATCATGATCGAGCAATCGATACTTGAGGAAACCAAAACATTTCTGAAGCATCTCGGTTTGAATGAAGATCCCATTGGCGTCTATTACGATGACAACAAACCGGAAAACGCGTTTGGCCCCAAGGCCGGCCCACCGATTTCGCGAGAACTGGAAGATCAGGGGCAGATTGACATGCAGGCGGTTTTTCAGAACTTCTCCTGCGTAATAGCCAACATCTGGCTGGCCAGGAGAAAACAGGGGGCTGCCTATATTTCTACGGAAGAATATGGATGCCCCGGCGGATCGTTCTACTGCTCCATGATGAAACCCAATCTCCGATTCATAGAGCACTACGTGACCACGGGCTTTGAGGGAACGCCCATTCATGGGGAACGGTATCTTCCCTCTCCCGAAGCCATGCGAAAATTTCTTGCCAAGGTCGACCCTCGCAAGGCCCCCGCAAAATACTGCATCTTCAAACCGTTATCGCTATTTTCTGGGGGCGAGAAACCTGAGTTCGTCATCTTCTTCGCCCGTCCCGAAGTGTTGACCGGTCTTTTCACCCACACGACATTCACCACCGGGGAGGTCGACAGTGT
The DNA here is from genome assembly GCF_030604225.1 of Geoalkalibacter sp. Classification (GTDB taxonomy): domain Bacteria; phylum Desulfobacterota; class Desulfuromonadia; order Desulfuromonadales; family Geoalkalibacteraceae; genus Geoalkalibacter. The sequence continues at coordinate 658 of NZ_JAUVWH010000033.1, read as the reverse complement.
AGCTTCGCCTTTCGGAGCCGGATGCACTAACATTGTCGGCTGGCCTCTTCACTATCAGGAACAAGGTATGGAAAAAGCCGTGCTGGGCGGCTTCGATCCATCGGCAAGAAAATACATGAAAACTGACGAGCTGACGTTTACGGTCCCTTGGTCGTTGTATCAGAAAATGTTGAAGGCTTTGCCTGACTCCATATTCAACGTCGACGGCGAATGGAAGACCGTACGCAAAAAGGTGAATCGTAGTGCAAAAACTTGGGGGGAAGGAGTTTAACCTTTTCGAGAAGTGCTGAGTCTTTAGGCATTCTAATCCGTTACACGACCTCAAAATGCAAAAAATAAGGGGACCATCCTTCAAAGGCTGGTCCCCTTTATTATCCAGACTTTCCAACCCTGCGATTTTATGGGGGAGCGGATTTATTTTGAAGTGAGTCGTTTTTGCGTTCGGTCTATTTCAGGCTTTCGGTAAGAAAAGTGATGATCCTGTCCCAGGGGATGACGTCTACCCGATCGTACAAATCCACATGGCCGGCCTCTTTGACGACATAAAGCTCCTTCGGTTCTGCGGCCATTTCGTAGGCATCCTCACTGAAATACCGGGAGTGGGCATGTTCGCCAATGATGAAGAGGATCGGCCTGGGAGAAATGGATTCGAAATTTT
>NZ_JAUVWH010000135.1 GCF_030604225.1 Geoalkalibacter sp. | reverse complement strand
TTCGGCGATGCTGGAGCAGCGCCCGTAGGAGAGGGAGGGCAGGCAGGCGTGGCTCGGATCGTTGAGCATGGGCACCAGGGGATTGACCACGATGATGAGCCGCGCGCCATGGGCGATGGCGATGTCGACATGGGCGACCTGGCCGACGGAGCCGTCGACGAAATGGCGCTCGCCGATGCGATAGGGGCGGAAGAAGGCGGGAATGGCGCAGGAGGCGGTGATCGCCTGGCAGATGTGCAGGTCGCGCTGTCCCTCCTCGCCGAAGACCACGCGCTCGCCGCGATCGAGATCCACGGCGGGGATGTAGAGTTCCGGGCGGATCTGGTCGAAGGCGTCGCGAATCCGTTCCTCGCGAAAGGCGCGGCACAGATAGCCCTGCAAGGGTTCGAGGGAAAACAGGCCGGCGGGGAATTGCTCCTGAAGGATGTGAACCAGATCGGCGGAGAAAAAGCGCCAGCGGCGGCGGCGATAGCCGCGGAAGATGGAGAAGAGTTCGCGCGTGGCGCGCCACCAGGCTAAAAACACCTGGCCATAGTCCATGCGGTAGATGTCCGAGCGCTGAAAATTGAACACCTGGCGGCGGTTGTGGGCGATGGCCTCAAAGAGCGCGGCTGGGGCGATGCGGTTGGCCACCAGGGTGGCGATGACCGATCCGGCGCTCACCCCGATGTAGATGTCGAACCGCCGTACCGAAAAGCCCGGCGCGAACAGCCGCTCCATGGCGGTGAGGCAGCCGATTTCGTAGGAGGCACCCATGATGCCCCCGCCGGCCAGGATCAACGCGGTTTTCGAACGCTCAGGGGCCATGCCGGGTCCTTGTCACTTCTTGGCGCGCACCTTGATGTGCGGCTTGCCGTCCTCCACCACCACGCGAAATTCCACGGCTTTTTCGCCGAAGGCGGCGCGGATTTTCTGGCGCTGTTCATCCAGAAAGCGGGTGATGCGTGCCCGTTCCTGCGCGTCATCGGCGCCGAGGCGGGCACCCGCCTCGCGAAGTTGGCGCTGTAGGATGGCCACCTCGTCCTCGGCGGCGCCGGTGGCGGGTTGTGCCGGTTTGGCCTCCGGCGGCGGTTTGGGCAGAGCGACCGCGCCGCGCACGAAGCGCCCCTCGTCCATCAGGCGCAGGATGCGATCCCAGTAGCCGGCATAGGCGTGAAAACGCTGGGCGAGATTCTGGTATTGAAAGCGCAGGTCGGTCTGCACGATGCGCCGATTGGCGAACTGGCGCAGGCTGCGCGCCAGTTGCTCGCGCTGCTTGACCGGCTCGAGTTTTTCCACCCCGGCGAAGTAGCGCTCGTAGAGGCTCTGCAATTCCTTGAGATTTCTCTCGATAACGAGCAATTCCGGCCCGATGTGCCTGCGGTCGTTCATGATCCCTCCACGTTTTTCACTATAATAAAGCCCCGCCACGAATGCAAAACCCAAATGGGATGCAGGATTACGGCCCAAGGTGGTTCTTGACGCCTTGCTGGCTTTGCGGCATAATGAGGATCTTCTTAATTCTCGGGGGTGTGGAGGGCTTATGAGCGCAAGAAAACGAGCGGCGGTGATCCTCGCGGCGGGCAAGGGCACGCGCATGAAATCCGAACAAGCCAAGGTGCTCCATCCCCTGGCCGGGCTGCCCCTGGCGACCTACCCGGCGCGCATCGCCCGCGCCCTGGGCTGCGACCCGGCGGTTCTGGTGGTCGGCCATCAGGCCGCCGAGGTGGAACAGGCTCTTGGCGGCGAAGGGCTGCATTTCGCTTTACAGCAGGAGCAGCTCGGCACCGGCCATGCCCTGCTGTGCGCCGAACCCGCCCTGCGGGAGTTTAGCGGCGATTTGTTGCTGCTCTGTGGTGACGTGCCGCTGATTCGCCGTGAGACCCTGGAGCGTTTGCTTGCTTATCACGCCGCCGAAGGTGCGGCGGTCACCGTGCTTACCGCCGAAATGGTCGATCCCAAGGGCTATGGGCGCATCGTGCGCGACGGCGCCGAGGTGCTGCGCATCGTCGAGGAAAAGGACGCCTCGCAGAAAGAAAAGCTCATTCGCGAGATCAACACCGGCCTCTATGTCTTCGCCGCGCCCTTTGTTTTCGAGGCCCTGCGCGGGGTGGGGCGCGACAACGCCCAGAACGAATACTACCTGACCGACGTGGTGGCCGCCGCGCGCGCCGCGGGCAAGAAGGTGCGGGCCCTGAGCGTCGCCGATCCGGCCGAGGCCATGGGCATCAACGACCGCGCCCAGCTGGCCGAGGCGGGGCGCATCCTGCGCGCGCGCCTCAACCAGGCGCACATGCTCGCCGGGGTGAGTCTGGTGGATCCGGCCTGCACCTACATCGACGCCGGGGTCGAGATCGGCGCCGACACCCTCATCCATCCCAATGTGCATCTGCGCGGCGCCACCCGTGTCGGTCCCGGCTGCGAGATCGAACCGGGCGCGGTGATCAGCGACTGCATCCTGGGCGCGGGTGTGCACGTCAAGGCGGGCACGGTGATGAGCGAAGCGCGCATCGGCGACGCCTGCACCCTTGGCCCCATGGCCCATCTGCGCCCCGGCACGGTGCTCAAGGGGCGCAACAAGCTGGGCAACTTCGTCGAAACGAAAAAAGCAACTTTCGACGAGAAGGCCCAGGCCAGCCATCTCACCTACATTGGCGACGCCGAGGTGGGCAAGAACGTCAACATCGGCTGCGGCACCATCACCTGCAACTACGACGGCGTCAACAAATACCAGACCATCATCGAGGACGACGTGTTCGTCGGCTCGGATACCCAGTTCGTCGCGCCGGTGCGCATCGGGCGCGGCAGTCTCATCGGCGCCGGCTCCACCATCACCAAGGATGTGCCGCCCGACGCCCTGGCCCTCTCGCGCGCCGAGCAGAAGATCATCGACGGCTGGGCGGCGCGCAAGCGCGCCAAGCAGAAAAAGTCCTGAGGAATAGGGATCGTGCGGGCGCGCCTTCGTGCGCCCGCACGGCGATCCAAATTTACATCGTAGGGGCGCACCGATGTGCGCCCTGACTTTTAAGGGTCAACTCACATGTGCGGAATCGTCGGCTACCTTGGCCATCAGCAAGCCTCTCCCATCATCGTCGAAGGCCTGCGCCGCCTGGAATATCGCGGCTACGACTCGGCGGGCATCGCCACTCTCGACGGCGGGCGCATCGAGATCCGTCGCGCCCAGGGCAAGCTCATCAACCTGGAAAATCAGCTGCGTGACAAACCCGTCGTGGGCAGCCTGGGCATCGGCCACACGCGCTGGGCCACCCACGGCCGGCCCTCCGAGATCAACGCCCATCCGCACAAGGCGGGCGGCATCGTGGTGGTGCACAACGGCATCATCGAGAACTATCTCGATCTCAAGGAAAGCCTGCGCGCGCGCGGCCACAGCTTCAAGTCCGAAACCGACACGGAAATCATCTCCCATCTGGTCGAGGAGCATTACAAGACCACCGGCGATCTGGTGACGGCGGTGCGCGCCGCCCTGGCCGAGGTGCGCGGCGCCTACGCCGTGGCCATCATCTGCGAGCAGGAGCCCGACAAGCTGGTGGCCGCCAAGCTCGGCTCACCCCTGGTGGTGGGCCAGGGCCAGGGCGAGAACTTCGTGGCCTCGGACATCCCCGCCATGCTCAGCCACACCCGCGAGATGATCTTTCTTGAGGACGGGGAGATGGTGATCGTCGACGGCGCGGGTCTGCACTTCACCGACCTGGTGGGCAATCCCCGGCAAAAAACGCCCAAGACCATCACCTGGACGCCCCTCATGGCGGAAAAAGGCGGCTATCGCCACTTCATGCTCAAGGAGATCTACGAGCAGCCGCGCGCCCTGGCCGACACCCTGGCGGGACGCATCCGCGAGGAGCAGGGCGATGTCTACCTCGAGGATCTGGCCCTGAGCGACGAGGATCTGCGCGCCGTCGCCAAGCTCAACATCGTCGCCTGCGGCACCTCCTGGCACGCGGCGCTGGTGGGCAAATTCCTCATCGAAAAGCTGGCGCGCCTGCCCGTCGAGGTGGATATCGCCAGCGAATTTCGCTACCGCGATCCCATCATCACCCCCGACACCCTGACCTTGCTCATCAGCCAGAGCGGCGAGACCGCCGACACCCTGGCCGGGTTGCGCGAGGCCAAGGGTAAGGGCGGCAAGGTAGTGGCCGTGTGCAACGTGCTCGATTCCTCCATCGCCCGCGAAAGCCACGGCGTCATCTACACCCACGCCGGCCCCGAGATCGGCGTCGCCTCGACCAAGGCCTTCACCACCCAGTTGGTGGCCCTGGTGCTGTTCGCCCTCAAGCTCGCCCGGGTGCGCGGGTTTCTGGATGCCGACGGCTGCCGCGCCCTCACCGACGAACTGGTCCAGCTGCCGCGCAAGATCGAGGAGGCCCTGGAGCAGGACGCAGCCATCGAGGAGGTGGCGCGCCTCTACATGAACGCCGGCGATTTTCTTTATCTCGGCCGCGGCAACCAGTACCCCATCGCCCTGGAAGGGGCGCTCAAGCTCAAGGAAATCTCCTACATCCACGCCGAGGGCTATCCGGCCGGCGAGATGAAGCACGGCCCCATCGCCCTGATCGACGAGAACCTGCCGGTGGTGGTGCTGCTGCCCAACAACGACACCCGCGAAAAGGTCATCAGCAACATGCAGGAGGTGCGCGCCCGCGCCGGCAAGGTCATCGCCGTCACCGACCACGACGACCCCCTGGTGCGCGACAACGCCGATCAGGTGCTGGTGTTCCCGAGCACCTGCGACGATCTCATGCCGGTGATCCTCTCGGTACCCATGCAGCTACTCGCCTACCACATCGCCGTGCTCAAGGGCACCGACGTCGATCAGCCGCGCAATCTGGCCAAGAGCGTGACGGTGGAGTAACAAATTCCCCCGCCGGAATCCCGACGCGTGGTTCCGCCATCCGTTCGGCAAGGACCTGTCGGGGGCGGCTGAGCTTTCCTTTGGCCCGTTTCCTCAGCCCCGTCGCCAGGCGTGATACTTCTCCACCCACGCCAGAAGTTTTTGCGGCGCGTGGGCCTTTTTCCATGCCCCGGCGGCCAGCTTGTTCGCTTCGGCGAAGGTGGGGTAGGGGTGGATGGTGCCGAGGATCTGGTTGAGGCCCAGGCCGTGCTTCATTGTCAGGATGTACTCGGCGAGCAGATCGCCGGCGTGAGTGCCGACGATGGTGACGCCGAGGATCTTGTCCTTGCCGGGGGGGGTGAGGATTTTCAACCAGCCGTGCTCCTCGCCCTCGGCGATGGCGCGGTCGAGCTCCGCCAGGTCGAGGCGGGTCACTTCATGGGCGATGCCCTGGTGGCGCGCCTCGCTTTCGTTGAGGCCGACGCGAGCCACTTCCGGGTCGGTGAAGGTACACCAGGGGATGACGCGGTCGTCGGCGCGAAATTTCTTGAGATCGCCGAACAGCGCGTTGACCGAGGCATGCCAGGCCTGATGGGCGGCGGTGTGGGTGAACTGGTAGGGGCCGGTCACATCGCCGGCGCAGAAAATGTTGGGGAAGTTGGTGCGCAGGAAGGGATCGGCATCCAGGGTGCCGCCCTCCCTCACCCGCACGCCGAGTTCCTCCAAGCCGAAGCCGCGGGTGCGGGCGCGCCGTACCACCGCCACCAGGAGGGCATCGAAGGCAATCTCCACCCGTTGCTCCTGGTGCGCGCACACCAGGATTTTCTCCCCCTCCCGAAGAATGATTTCCTGAGCGGCGTGTCCGGTGAGGACCCGCGCGCCTTCGGCTTCGAAGCGCGCGCAAATGAAATCCGCCACCTCCGGATCCTCGCGGCCCATGAGCCGTGGCGCCATTTCCACCTGGGTGACCTGCGCGCCGAAGCGGGCGAAGGCCTGGGTCATCTCGCAGCCGATGGGGCCACCGCCCAGCACCAACAGGCGTAGCGCGCCAAGGAATCATGAGGCGCGACCTTTTTCACCACCTTCCTAGATGGTAAATGTTATATCGTAACGCTTGGCCGGCGTCCATCTCTCTCGCTCGATGTGAGGCTTGTGATAATGAAGTCGGATTTCAATTTTTTTCTTGACAGTCCAGGGTTGACTCAATGAACATGACAACGATTTTCAAAACCATGGCGCTCGTCGGGTTGAGTTCACGGGAAGGAAAGGGTTGAACCATGCTGGAATTTTTTCTCAAGGGAGGGCCGCTCATGTACCCCCTCCTGGTCTGTTCGGTTCTCACGGTGGCCTTCGGTATCGAGCGCTGTTGGCATTATTTCCGGGCGGGGCGTGCCGCGCAGGCGCCCGAGCAGGTTCATGCATTGATCGAAAAGGGGCACTTCGACCAGGCCCTGTGCCTGGCCGAGGCGGCGCCGGGGCCGATCACGGCGGTGCTTGCCGAAGGGTTGCGCCATCGCGGCGTGGAACGCGAGCTGCTCGAAGAGGTGATTTCCCTGCGCGGCGCCAGTGAGCTCAAGCGCCTCAACCAGAATCTGCATATTCTCGAACTGGTCGGCCGCATCGCGCCGCTCATGGGACTGCTCGGCACGGTGCTCGGCATGGTGGTGGCCTTTCGCCAGGTGGCCGGGGCGCGCGGCGCCGTCGATCCCTCTCTGCTCGCCGGCGGCATCTGGGAGGCGCTGATCACCACGGTGGCCGGTCTGTGCGTGGCCATTCCCGCCCTGATCCTGCACCACTTTTTCGAGGACAAGGTCGATTCCTTCGCCTACTTCATGAAGCATTACGGCACCGAGGCCGCCAAGCATCTGGGGGTCAAGGGATGATCGATTTCGGCGCGCACGTGCGCGAGCGCAAGGGTCTCGATCTCACCCCCATGCTCGACGTGGTTTTTCTGCTGCTGATTTTTTTCATGCTCACCTCGATTTTCGCCAAGCCGCTGCTGCCCCTCGACCTGCCCGAAGCGGCCAGCGGCCAGGTGGCCGGCGAGCCCGAGATCCGCCTGAGCATCAGCCGCGACGGCCGCCTGCATCTCAACGAAACGGAGATTGCGCTGGAACTGCTCGGGCCGCGCCTCGGCGAGATGCTGGCGGGACGGGTGGAGCGCGATATCAGCCTGCGCTCGGATCAGGGTGTGCCCTTCGGCCGGGTGGTGGAAATTATGGATCTGGCCAAGCAGGCCGGTGCCGTCAACATCGCGGTGGTCACGGAAAAAAAGCCATGAGACGCCTCGGCATCAATCAGCTGGCCTTCTTCGCGGCCCTGGCCTTGCACGGCCTGATCCTGGCCGTCCAGGTCTCGTCGGAGATGCCTGGGCTGGAGGCGCCCGCGCGCATCAACGTGCGCCTCATGGAACTGCCGGCTCCCACGCCGGCGCCACTGCCCGAGCCGGTCCGCCCGCCCCCGCCGCCGGTGGACAAGGTGCGGCCGCTGCCGCCGCCCAAGCCGGAAAAAAAACCGCCCCCGCCGCCCCGCGAGCCGCCCGTGCAGGCATCGCGGCCCCTGACGGCGCCGGAGCCGGCTGTCGCGGCGCCGTCGCTGACCAGCGCGCCGCCGGTTGCGCCGGCACCCGCCGTGGAAGAACCGGTCCCGGCGCCGCCCGCACCCGTTGTGGCACCGCCGGCACCTCCGGCGCCGCCGGTCGCGGCGAGTCGCCTGGGCGAGTATCTCGAAACCGTGCGTCTGGCGGTGGAGGCCCACAAGCAATATCCCTCCGCCGCGCGCCAGCTCGGACAGCAGGGCAGCGTCCTGGTGCGGGCGCGGATCCTGCCCGATGGCTCGCTGGCGGAGATCGAGGTCGTTGCCTCATCCGGTCATCGCCATCTCGACCGCGCGGCCCTGGCCGCGGTGCGCAACGCCGCGCCCCTGAGGGCGCCCGACGGCTACGGCCTGGGCGACGTGGTGCTGGAGATCCCCATCACCTTTCGTCTGACCTGATTCGCCCTGGTGGTTTGCGGATTTGTCTCCCTGCAAGGGATACGTGCGTCCATTGTGGGAATTTGAAAGTCATATTCTTTTGGAGGTCGTACATGCAGTCCAGAAAGTTGTTGCTCATGGCGCTTTTGGCATCCCTGATCCCGGCGCCGCTGCTCGCCGCGGAGGTCAACCGGGTCGGGGAAATCGTCGTCGAGGAAAGCGAGGAGATCCGGGCGCTGCAGGAACGGCGCGAGAGCGCCGTGTCCAAAACCGTGATCACCACGAAGGAAATGGAGGAACTGGGCG
>NZ_JAUVWH010000090.1 GCF_030604225.1 Geoalkalibacter sp. | reverse complement strand
CCGGGGTGACGGATCATCTGCACTACCATGTGGTGCCGCGCTGGAACGGCGATACCAACTTCATGCCGGTGTTCGCCGATGTCCGTGTGGTGCCCCAGCACCTGGAAGAAACCTATGGGCTGCTGCGGCAGGCTTTTCTAGAGGCGGTCGGCGAAGCTTAGGTCGCGGCGCACGCGCAACTTTTTGAATTCCGCGCGGCCCCGTGCTACCCTGGCGCCGCCGAAATTCCCACCCGTTGACAAGACACTCCCCCATCTTCCTGGAAAGGATGATCGCTCAATGCTTGAACTGCTCAAACAGGGCGGCCCCTTCATGTGGCCCATCGGCGCCTGCTCGGTGATCGCGCTGGCTATTTTTCTGGAGCGGGCCTTTGTCTATTTCCGTATTCGCCAGGGATCGGATCATCTGCTGCGCGAGATCGAAAAACTCGCCGCGCAACGCAAGTTCGACGAGGCCGTCATCATCTGTCAGCGCACCGGCACGCCCCTGGCGCGCATTTTCATCGCGGCCCTGCGTGCCGCCGGCCGCAGCCGCGATCAGATCAAGACCCTGGTGGAAGAAGCCGGCAATCGCGAGGCCGCGCCCCTGGCGCGCTATCTCGGGCTGCTCGCGACCATCGCCAATATCTCGCCGCTCTTGGGGCTGCTGGGCACGGTGTGGGGCATGATCCAGGCCTTCAACGTGATCGCCACCCAGGGCGTCGGCACCCCGGCGACGCTGGGCGGGGGTATCTCCCAGGCTCTCATCACCACCGCCGCCGGTCTGACCGTGGCCATTCCCACCATTCTCGGCCATCGCTACCTGAGCGGCCGGGCCGAGCGCATCACCCTGGAGATGGAAGAATATTCCCTGCACCTCGTCGATTTGCTGGAGAGCTAGACCATGGCTTTTCGCCGCAGACGTTCGGAGGAAGTACGCGTCGATATCACCCCCATGGTCGACGTGGTCTTTCTGCTGCTGATTTTTTTCATGATTTCCACCACCTTCGTGGAAACGCCGGGCATCGACATCAAACTGCCGGAATCTGGCGCCCAGGCCATCGAGCGCGAACCCGAGGAACTTAAGATTTATCTTTCCCGCGAGGGCGATATTTTCGTCGGCGAGGAAAAAACCACTCTCGACGCCTTGCGCGAACGCCTCACCGGCTACGGGCCGCGGGCCGCGCAAACCACTTTTCTGCTGTTGGCGGATCGCGAGGCCAGACATGGCCGGGTCGTGGAGCTGATGGATGCCGCCCGCGCCGCCGGGTTCAGTCGCCTGGCCATCGCCACGGAGGAGGAGCGCCCTCGCTGATGGATCGGGAACTGCTCATCGGCATCGATCTCGGCGGCACCAATTGCCGCCTGGCCCTGGTTGATGGACAGGGCCAAATCGGCGCGGGCGCGCGACTATCGAGTCGCGAGTTCCAGGACGCCGAGGCGTTGCTGGCGCGCCTGGTCCTGGAGTGTCGCGCCCTGGTCGAGCAGGTGCGCCTGCGGGGCGCAAAGGTGAAGGCGGTGGGGGCCGGAGTGCCGGGACTGGTTGACGGCGCGGGCCGGGTGATCGTGGCGCCCAATCTGGGGATCCTCGACGGGTTGGCGTTTGCCGCGGAACTTGAACGGCGCCTTGGCTTGCCCGTGGCCGCCCTCAACGACGCCAACGCCAGCGCCTGGGGCGAAAGGATCTGGGGCGCGGGGCAGGACCTGGATGCCTCCCTGACCCTCACTCTCGGTACGGGAGTGGGCGGCGGAATCATCCTCGACGGGCGGTTGTGGGCCGGCCCCGACGGTTGCGCCGGCGAAGTCGGCCATCTTAATGTCGAACCCGAGGGGCGCCCCTGCGGCTGCGGCAGTCGCGGCTGTCTGGAACAATACTCCTCGGCGACGGGCATCCTGCTGTCGGTGCGCGAGGCCCTTGGCCAGGGTCGTGCATCGGTTCTGGCGCAACTGGAAGGCGCCGCCCTGACCGCCGCGGCCGTCGGCGAGGCCGCGCGCCAAGGCGACGGCCTGGCGCTGGAGGTGCTGGGCGAGGCCGGACGGCGCCTGGGGCAGGTTCTGGCCGCCGTTGTCAATCTGCTTGATCTCGACGGGGCGGTGATCTGCGGCGGTGTGGCCTCCAGTCTCGACCTGTTGCTGCCGGCCCTGCGCCGTGAACTTTTCGCGCGTGCCTTCGCGCGCCCCGCGCAGCGCCTCCGGATTGTTGCCGGCGCCCTCGGCGACAATGCGGGCATTCTTGGCGCGGCGCATTTTGCCTGTCATCCACTTGCGGCCTGGAAGATGTCCAAGGGGTAGGACGCTTTGTAAGATTTAAATTATTGTTTTTTGCTAATTATTTCTTGACCTGGACAAGGAAGACGGTTAGTCTTCAGGTGTTGTCGAGCGAAGAACACAGGGGGGCTTGAAGGTGTGAAGGCCAATCGGAACGTCGATCGCAAATTGCTCTATGCGCTGGGTGGGGTGGGCCTCGGCATTCTCGCGCCCATCGGTTGGATTCTGCTGCATCCCTTGTTGTTCCGGTCGCCGGACCTGGGCTTCTGGGAACACGTGGGGCGCAGCCTGGTCAGCGGCGGCGAAAATCTGGCCCTTTACCTCTACATGGGGGGAGGGACGGCCGTGGTTCTGGGCTGCTTCGGTTTTTTCATCGGCAAGTCGAGCCAGGCGATTCACGAACGCGCCCGCAGCCTCAATGAACTCAATCAAGCCGTGGCCAGCCAGAAGGAAGAATTCGAGCGGCGCTTCCGCGATCTCAATTCCAGCATTAAGAACTTTCACGCCATCAACGCCAATATCCAGAAGACCATTGTCGCCGATGAGGTGCTGAACCTGGCGGCCGAGGGCCTGCATCGCATCCTCGGTTATGACCGCGTCAACATCTTCATGGTCAACGAAACCCGCGACGCCTTTAACTGGGTGGCCTGTCGGGGTGGCGACGCCTCGGGTTCCCTGCCGGCCATTCCCCTGGATCGCCGCGCCGGCGCCCTGTTTCTCGCGGCCAACGAGCGGCGCATCATTCTCGTGGACAACGTGCGCGCCATGGCGCCCGAGTATCGCCTGGAGCCGCCTTTGCGCGATCTTCCGCAACTGCGCTCGCGCAGCTTCATTCTCTGTCCGATCATCGTCAACGATCAGGTGGTCGGACTCTTCGGCGTCGATAACAAGTCCAAGCAGAAGAACCTTGACGAAACCGACGTGGATACCGTCAAGCTCTTTGCCGATCAGGTCTCGGCGGCCCTGACCAAGATCAATTTGATCGGCGCCGTGGAAACCTTGATTCGCGAACTCAACCACACCTTCGACGATTTCTCCAGGTACCGCGAGGATTACTCGCGCCAGATCTCCTCCCTCAAGCGCGCCACGGCCTCCACGGCCTCATCCATCACCGAAATCGCCGGCGGCGCCGATGTGGTGCGCGACGCGGTCAACAGCACCCAGTCGGCGTCCAGCGAGATTTCCGTCTCCATCGAGGAAGTGTCGCAGAACATGAAGCTGCTTACCGACTTCATGGAAAATTCCATCTCGGCCATGACCGAGATTTCCACGACCATTCGCACCGTGGAGGAAAACGGCGCCATTTCCCAGCAGATGTCGGAAACCGTGCAGAAGCAAGCCGAGGATGGGGTGGCGGTGGTGGCCAACACCCTGGAGGGATTGCAGGGCATTGCCCTGGCGGTGCGCGATGCCGCGGCGGTCATTGAAACCCTGTCGCAGAAAAGCCAGGAAATCGATCACATCACCACGGTTATCAACGAAATTACTCAAAAAACCAATCTGCTGGCGCTCAATGCGGCGATCATCGCCGCCCAGGCCGGCGAGCAGGGACGCTCCTTCGGCGTGGTGGCCGAGGAGATTCGCGGGCTCTCCCAGGAAACGGCCAGTTCCACGGGCGCCATCACCCAAATCATTCAGGAGATCCAGGATTCCACTCAGCGGGCGGTGGGTCACATCGGCCGCACGGGCGAATGGGTGGACAAGGGACTGGAGATGGGACGCGGCACGGAAAAATCCCTGCGGCGCATCCTGGAGAGTTCGGTCAACGCCATGGGCATGGCGCGCGAGATCCGCAGCGCCACCCAGGAAGTCGCGCACAGCGCCGAATACGTCAGCAAATCCATCGAGGAACTGGGCGAAATGGCGGCCCAGGTGTCCCTGGCCTTTCGCGAGCAGGCCCAGGGCACCCGCAGCATCGTCAAGTCCATCGAGGACGTCAAGAACATGGCCGAGGACATGGTGGTGGCCACGGCCAAGCAGGAGAAGGACACCCGCGACATCGAAACCGGCGTCGAATCGGTGCAGGAGATGGCGGAGCGGATCTTTTCCGAGATGGAGGGGCGCCGCAAGCAGAGCCGCGAGGTGGTGGAGCGCCTGGAGCGGCTCAAGCAGGCGTGACGGTGTGACGACCGATTTGCGGAGGATCATTCAAAAGGGGGCTTGTCGCCCCCTTTTCTATTTGGAAAATCCGTCGATGAGATGCAGTACCTTCTCGCGATGCGGGCAGCGTTCGCGTTCGTGGGCGCAATTTTCGATTTCGCAGGGCTCGATGTGGATGGTGACGTCGGCGCCGCGAATCTCCTCTTCGATGCGTTTTTCCAGGTGATCGGCGATGCGATGGGCCTCTTCCAGGGAGAGGTGACGGCACAGCGTCAGATGAAAATCCATGATCTTCTGGGAACCGGCGCGGCGCGTGCGCAGGTTGTGGAAATCGAGATGCAGATCACCGTGGGCGCGGATCAGGCTGGTGATTTCGGCGCGCACCGCTTCGGGCAATTCCTCGTCCAGCACGTCGCGCAGGCCGTGGCGCACCAAGCGCGCGGCCTCGAACAGAATGTAGCAGGCGATGGCGATGGACAGCACCGGGTCGAGCCAGGGCAGGTCGAGAAGCCGGATCACCACCAGGCCGACCAGCAGGCCGGCGTTGGTGTAGACGTCCATGGAAAAATGTAGCGAATCGGCCTTGAGGGCCGAGGAATCGGTTTCGTCCGCCACGCGCAGCAGGTGGCGGCTGATCAGCCACGAGGCGACGAGGGAGATCAACAGCACGGCGATGCCGCCTTCGACGCCACGCAGTTCGCTGCCGGTGAGGAGCCGCCGGATCGATTCGGCGATGATCAGCAGCCCCGAGAGGGCGATGATGGAGCTTTGCGCCAGGGTGGCCAGGGTTTCGTATTTGCCGTGGCCGAAGGGGTGACTCTGGTCGGCGGGTTTTTCCGCCTGGGTGATGGCGACCAGATTGACCCCGGACATGAGGATGTCGAGGAGGGAATCGACCGCCGAGGACAGGATCGCCATGGAGCCGGTGAGCAGGCCCGTCACCAGCTTGAGCACGGCAAGCCCCGACGCGGTGGCCACCGAGAGGCGGGCGGCCCTAATTTTGCGGTTGACTTGGGCCACCGTCGCTCAGTCCTTGAGGCTGCAGGCCCGTTCCCAGCTCAGGTAGCCGTCGCCGGTGATGGCCCAGAAGGATTCGATGCGCTCGTGGTAGAAAGCGAGGTCCGCGCACGCCTCGGCAAGCTCTTCGGCCTGGTGCGCGCTGATCAGGCCCTGGTCCGCGAGAAAGCGGTAGAAGGCGGCGATGCCCCGCAGGTGCGCGCTGAGCTCGCCCATGTTGGGCTCAAGGTTTTTGATGATGTACCAGGTGCCGCCGAACTGGCGGATGCGGGCCGGGGAGATGCGCAAGAGGTTGTCCTGGCGCTCGGCGATGATGAAGTCGCGCAGGAAATAGTCCGCGCCCCAGGCGAGGGCGGCGCCGTCCTCGGCACTCAGACCCTTTTCCTGGGTTGAATGTTCGTAGAAGCGCCGCAGCAGACTTCGGCAGAGTTCATCGACGCGGATTTCGTCGGCGAGGTCGGCCACGGTGAAATTTTCTTCGGCGAACACCTTGTCCGGGGTTTGGCTCATAGGGTAAGCTCCCGTGGTTTTTCAGATTCGCGTCATTGTGCGCAGGTCGCTCCGGGCGGTCAAGGGTTTTGCCCGGGTTTTCCGCGAATTTCAGGCAATGCCACATCTTTCGCATATTTACATCCCTTCGCGGCTTTGTTAACATAATTCCGTTTGACTTGGCCCAGTCGTTTCGAGGTGTTTCGCGCATGTCCAGCAGCACCCCCATGATGCGTCAGTATCTGGAGATCAAATCCCAGCATCCCGACGCCATTCTCTTTTTTCGTCTCGGCGACTTCTACGAGATGTTCATGGACGATGCCGTCACCGCCTCGCGGGTTCTCGGCTTGACCCTGACCTCGCGCAACAAGGGCGCGGCCGAGCAGGTGCCGCTGTGCGGCATCCCCTATCACAGCAGTCAGGGCTACATCGCGCGCCTCATCGACAACGGCTTCAAGGTCGCCATCTGCGAGCAGGTGGAAGATCCGCGCGATGCCAAGGGCATCGTGCGTCGCGAGGTGGTGCAGGTGGTCACCCCCGGCCTGGTGGTCGACGGCGATAATCTCCAGCCCAAGGAAAACAACTTCCTGCTGGCCTTGACCGGGGGGGATGGCGGCGTGTTGGGCCTTTCCTGCCTGGACATCACCACCGGGGCTTTTCGGCTGACGGAATGCCGGGACCTGGACGACCTGCGCAGCGAACTCCTCTCCCTGGATCCCCGCGAGGTGCTGCTTGCCGGCGAGGGCGCGGGCCAGGAACTGGAGGCGGCGCTGCGTCCGGTGCTGGAGGGGCGCCTGGTGACGCGCCTGCCCGAATGGGTGTTCGAGGAGGATCGCGCCCGGCGTCTGCTGCTCGATTTTTTCGCGGTGGCAAGCCTGCAAGGCTTCGGCTGCGAGCATCTCAGTGTCGGTGTACGGGCCGCGGGCGCGGTGTTGCACTATCTCCAGCAGACCTTGCAGGGCAGCCTGGAGCACATTCGGGGCCTCTCGCCCTATCTTGCCGGCGAGCACCTGATTCTCGATGCGTCCACCCGCCGCAATCTGGAACTGACCGCCACCCAGGGCGAGGGACGGAAAAAGGGCTCGCTGCTCGGCGTCATGGATCGCACGGTGACCGCCATGGGCGGGCGCAAGCTGCGTCACTGGATTCAGTATCCCCTCGCCGACGTGGCTCGCATCCGCGCGCGGCTGGCGGCGGTGGGCGAACTGCGGGAGCAGGTCGGTCCGCGCGACGAGCTGCGCAGCGCCCTCGATGGTGTTTATGACCTCGAGCGGCTGGGTGCGCGCATCGCCATGGCCAGTGCCGGCGCCAAGGACCTGACGGCTTTGCGCGCCTCGCTGGAGAGGCTTCCCGGCATTCTGGAATTCGTCGCGCCCCTGACGGCCCCCCTGCTGGTCAAGCTGGCGGCGGCCATCGATCCCCTGGAGGATGTGCGACAACTGATCGCCGAGGCCCTGGTCGATGATCCGCCCTTCGTGCTGCGTGAAGGGGGCCTCATCCGCGACGGTTTCAATGCCGAACTCGATGAACTGCGTCTGATCAGCCGCGAAGGCAAGGGCTGGATCGCGCAGCTCGAACTGCAGGAGCGTGAGCGCACCGGCATCGGGTCCCTCAAGGTGCGCTACAACAAGGTCTTCGGCTACTACATCGAGATCACCCGCACCCATCTGGCGCGCGTGCCCGCCGATTACGAGCGCAAGCAGACCCTGGTCAACGCCGAGCGCTTCGTCACCCCGGCCCTCAAGGACTACGAGAGCAAGGTGCTCGGCGCCGAGGAGCGCATCCAGGCGCTGGAGTACGACCTGTTTCAGGAAGTGCGCCGCCAGGTCGCCCTGCTGGGGCCGCGCTTGCAGGGCACCGCCGATGCTTTGGCTGAACTCGATGTGCTGCTGGGCCTGGCGGATCTGGCTCACGAAGCCGATTATGTGTGTCCCGAAGTCGATGAGAGCACGCGGCTGCATATCGAGGAGGGGCGTCATCCGGTGGTCGAGCGCATGCATCTTGGCGAGCGCTTCGTGCCCAACGATGTCCTCCTCGATACCCAGGAAAACCAATTGCTGGTGATCACCGGCCCCAACATGGCCGGCAAGTCGACCTACATGCGTCAGGTGGCCCTGATCACCCTCATGGCCCACATGGGCAGCTTCGTCCCGGCGCGCGCCGCGCGCATCGGGCTGGTGGACCGCATCTTTACCCGTGTCGGTGCGAGCGACAACCTGGCCTCGGGGCAATCGACCTTCATGGTCGAGATGACCGAAACGGCCAACATCCTGCACAACGCCACGCCGCGCAGTCTCATCATCCTCGATGAGATCGGGCGCGGCACCTCGACCTTTGACGGCCTGAGCATCGCCTGGGCGGTGGCCGAATACTTGCATGACCAGGCGCAGGTCGCGGCCAAAACCCTGTTCGCCACCCATTACCACGAACTGGCCGATCTGGCCCAGACCCGCGAGCGCGTCAAGAACTGGAACGTGGCGGTGCGCGAATGGAACGATCAGGTGATTTTCCTGCGCAAGATCGTCAAGGGCAGCGCCAGCCACAGCTACGGCATCCAGGTGGCGCGCCTGGCGGGCATTCCCGCCGCGGTGGTGGAGCGGGCCAAGGAAGTGCTGCGCAACCTCGAGGCCGGCGAATTCGGTCGCGAGGGCGAGCCGCGCCTGGCGCGCAGCCGGCGGAGGTCGCAGGCGCCCAATCCGCAACTGTCCCTGTTCGGGGGCGGCGAGGATGCCCTGCGGCGGCGTCTGGAAGAGATCGACGTCAGCGTTCTGACGCCTTTGGAAGCCCTCAACCTGCTCGACAGTCTCAAGAAGCTGGTCTGAGGGGCCGTCTCGGGGTTTCGGGGCGAACAAGACACTTCATCGAGGGACCTTCATGAATCCCATGAAAACTTTTCTGATTTTTACTCTCATGCTGCTCCTGGCGCCGAGCGGCGTCCTGGGGCAGGGACGCGCCCCGGCCAAGGTGCAGGATCTGCGCTTCTGGAGCAACCCGACCTACACGCGGGTGGTCATCGACGTCTCCCGCGAGGTCGAGTACCGATTCGCCACGCTGCCCGCCGATCCCAAGGCCGGCATCGGTCATCGCCTCTATGTCGATATTCTCGGCGCCGAGCGGGCTGCGACCCTTAAGGCCGGCTATCCCGTGGAAGACGGCCTGCTCAAGCAGGTACGTCTCGGCAGCCCTCAGGCGAGCACCACGCGGGTGGTGTTCGATCTGACCAAGCTTGGCGACTACAAGGTGTTTCACCTCGCCGATCCCTTCCGCATCGTTATCGACCTGGCCGGGGGCGGATTGCCGTCCATCAGCAGCAACGCTCCGGAAATCCGGGCTCTGCCGCCCGCACCGCCGGCCGCCAAGCCCACGGCACCACCCGTGGCCAAGGCCCCGGCCAAGGCGTCGCCGGGCAAGGATGACGGCATCGGGCGCATTCTCGATCGCGCGCCCGACGACAAGCCCTTGAGCATCCATCTGCCCAGCGGACAGGAGCGCGCGAGCCTGCGCCGCATCGTGGTCGATCCCGGCCATGGCGGCAAGGATCCGGGGGCGGTAGGGCCCAACGGTATCCTCGAAAAAGACGTCAATCTGGCCATGGCCAAGCTGCTCAAGGCCCATCTCGAAAAAGAGCTGGGGGTGGAAGTCCGGCTCACTCGCGACCGCGACGTCTATTTGTCCTTGCAGGAGCGCACCGCCATCGCCAATCGCCTCGATGCCGACCTGTTCATTTCCCTGCATGCCAACGCCAGCCCCAACCGCGGCGCCTATGGCACGGAAACCTATTTCCTCAATCTGGCGCGCAGTGAGCAGGCGGCCGCGGTCGCCGCGCGGGAAAACGGCACCACGCTCAAGGAAGTGGGTGATCTCGAGGCCATTCTCTTCGACCTCATGGCCAACGCCAAGATCAACGAATCGAGCCGCCTTGCCTCGGAGATTCAAAAAGCCCTGGTCTCCGATCTCAGCCGCAGTTTCACCAACATCAAGGATCTGGGCGTGCGCCAGGGGCCTTTTCACGTGCTGATCGGCGCCACCATGCCCTCGGTGCTGGTCGAGGTGGCCTTCATCAGTCATCCGCGCGAAGAAGCCCTCTTGGCCGATCGCCAGTTTCAGGACAAAAGCGCGCGCGCCATTGCCCGCGCGGTGCGCAATTACGGCGTCGCCCTCAATCTGCTGGCGCAAAACTGATGCCCCGCGCCAAGGCCGCCGTCCCCGTCAACTCCTCTCGCCCCCCGAGTTCGCATTCATGAGCCCCCAGACCACGACTTTCCCCATCGATCCCCATTTCCCCCCGAGCCTCCTGACGCCTTCCGTGGAGGAGTTCGAGCAGCGGCGCCCCCTTCTGCTCCAGGCGGCCCGCGGCTATCTGGACGCCGGCCAAAAGAGCATCCGCGGGCTGCATGAAGCCGGCGCGAGCGGAACCCGGGTGGTGACGGATCTCACCCGCATGTTCGATCTGCTCATCGCGACCCTCTGCCGGGCGGTGTCGGCCGACCTGGACCAGGGCCGCTTCGGCCAGTGCGCCCTGATTGCCCTGGGGGGATACGGTCGCTGCGAGCTCAATCCGCGCTCGGATATCGACATCATGTTTTACTACAATCCGCGGGATCGGGAATTCGCCCAAAAAATTTCCGAGCGCATGCTCTATCTGATGTTCGATCTGGGACTGGATGTGGGCTTCAGCGTGCGCACCCGCCAGGATTGCCTCGATCTGGCCGAGCAGGACGTGACCGTGCGCACGGCGCTTCTCGATTCGCGCTTCGTGGCGGGCGACGAAAGCTTATACCAGGATTACCTCGCCCAGGTGCTCGAGGTGCTGCTCAACCGCAACAGCCAGGGGTTCATTCGCCAGAAAATCGAGGAAAACCAGAAACGCCTGCAAAAATACGGCAGTTCGGTTTATTTGCTGGAGCCCAATCTCAAGGAAGGCGAGGGGGGGCTGCGGGATCTGCACGCCGCGGTCTGGATCGCCCGCGTCAAATACAAGGCGCGCAGCCTCAAGGATCTGGTGATCAAGGGGGTGATCTCCGAGCGCGAGCAGCAGGAATTCGAGGCGGCCTTCGACTATCTGTGGCGCATTCGCAATCACCTGCATTATCTGAGCGCGCGCAAGAGCGACCAGATGCAGTTCAATCACCAGGAAAAAATCGCCGAATTCCTGGGTTATCACAACAACCGCAAGGCGCTGGCCGTCGAACAGTTCATGCAGGATTATTACTACCACGCGACCCGCGTGGAGCATCTCGCCTCCTCTCTGATCGCCCGCATCACCCAGCAGGACAAGCCTTCCGCGCGGCTGCTCGGCTACCTGACCCGCCGCCAGATCGAACCAGATTTCTACATCCTGCGTGGGGAACTGCGGGTCAACGGTTCGACGGTCTTCGCCCAGGATCCGGCCAAGATGATGCGCGCCTTTCTGCTGGCCCAGCGTCATCAGGTGCCCATGAGCCTGGCTCTCAAGGGCATGATTCGCGACACGCTGCCCCTGCTCAACGACAAGGTGCGCCGCGCCCGGGCCATCAACGAAACCTTTTTCGAGATCCTGCGGGGGCCGCGCGACGTCGGCCAGACCTTGCGCGAGATGCACCACCTGCAGTTCCTCAATCGCTTCATCCCCGAGTTCGGCCGGATTTTCTGCAAGGTGCAGCACGACCTCTACCACACCTATACGGTGGACACCCATTCCATCTTCGCCGTGGAAGAGATCCTCAAACTGCGCGCCGGCGAATATGCCGAGAAGCACCCGGTGCTCACGCGCCTGGCCAACGACATCGAAAAGCCCGAACTGCTCCTGCTGGCCGTGCTGTTTCACGACATCGGCAAGGGCGAGGGCAAGGACCACGCGAACAAGGGGGCCGATCTGATGCCCACCATCGCCCGGCGCTTCGGCCTCAACCGCGAGGACAGCCAGCGTCTGGAATTTCTGGTGCGCCGGCACCTGGACATGGCGCACATCGCCCAGCGGCGCGACCTGCACGACGATCAGCTCATCATTCAGTTCGCGCGCACCATGGGCATGAGCGAAAACCTCAAGATGCTCTACCTGCTGACCTTCGCCGATTTGCGCGCCGTTGGTCCCGATGTGTGGAACGACTGGAAGGGCATGCTGCTCCATGAACTCTACGAAAAGACCTACCAGGTGCTGGAAAAGGGCGACTTCGAAATGGAGAAGCGCTCGGAAAAACTGCGCAACCGCAAGCGCAACGTCCTGGAAAAACTTCACGACGAGTTCGACCAGCGGTTGGTGCGCGACCAGCTGCGCGCCATGAGCACGCGCTACCTCATGAACTACCGTTCGGCGGACATTGCCGAGCATCTGCGCCTGGCTCTGGGGCGCGGCACCCGCACCCTGGCCCTCAAGGTCGAGCATGAAACCCGGCGGGGCTTTTCCCAGGTGACCCTCTCCACCCTGGATATTCCCGGACTGTTCTCCAAGATCACCGGGGTCATGGCCGCCAATGCCATCAACATTCTCGGCGCGCAGATTCACACCCGGCGCAACGGCGAGGCCCTCGACATCCTGCAGGTGGCCGCCCCCGGGGGGGGCACCATCGAGAATCCGGAAAAATGGCAGCGGGTGGAGGAGGAACTGACGGCGGTCATCGAAGGCCGGGCGCGGGTCGAGGAACTCGTCGCCAAGCGCCGCCCGCCGGCATTCATGATCGAGCGCCCGCGACCGCGCTTTCCCAATCGCGTCGAAATCGACAACGAAGCGTCCGCCCAGTACACGGTGATTGAAATCTATGCCCACGACAAGGTGGGTCTGCTGTACCAGATCACCAAGACCCTCAAGGAACTGGGACTCTACATCGGCGTGGCGAAGATCTCGACCAAGGTCGATCAGGCGGCCGACGTCTTTTACGTCCAGGACATTTTCGGGCAGAAAATCCTGGGCGAGGAAAAGCAGGTGGAGATCAGGCGGCGCATGCTGGCCTGCCTCGACGAGGATTAAAAACCGGTTTTTCCGTAGGTGGTTATGGAGCAACATCTCGACCATTTCATGAACTATCTGGCCGTCGAGCGCGGCCTGGCGGCTAACACCCTCGAAGCCTACGGGCGCGACCTGGCCCGCTACGCCGATTTCCTCGACAAGCAGGGGGTCTCGGCGATCGACGCCATCACCCCGGCCCATGTGGTGGGCTTTCTCGGCGCCTTGCGCCAAGAGGGTCTGGCGCCGCGCAGCCAGACGCGCTCCCTGGTCGCGGTGCGCACCTTCCACAAGTTTCTGGTGGCGGAAAAAGTCACCGCCCTCAACCCCGCCGCGCGCATCGAATCCATGCGCCTGACCCAGGCCCTGCCGCAGGTTCTCTCGCCCAGGGAAGTGGAGCGCCTGCTCGCCGCTCCCCGCGAAGCCGACGCCATCGGCGCGCGCGATCGCGCCATGCTGGAGCTGCTTTATGCCACGGGGTTGCGGGTTTCCGAACTGGTCGGCCTCAAGCTTGGCGACGTGCAGGCCCTGGTCGGCTGCGTGCGCACCCTGGGCAAGGGGCGCAAGGAGCGGGTGGTGCCCGTGGGGGAAACGGCGCTGGCCGAGTTGGATACCTACCTGCAAGGTCCGAGGGCGCTGCTGGAGAAAAAATCCGGTAGTCCCTACCTGTTTCTCAATCGCTCGGGGCGGGGGTTGACACGCCAGGGGTTCTGGAAGATTATTAAGCGCCGCGCGCTGCAGGCCGGTATCCGCAAGAACATCACGCCCCACACCCTTCGCCATT
>NZ_JAUVWH010000097.1 GCF_030604225.1 Geoalkalibacter sp. | reverse complement strand
TTCAAAGCCTACGACATCCGCGGGCGGCTGCCCGATGAGCTCAACGAGGATATCGCCTACCGCATCGGCCGCGCCTACGCGCAGTTTCTCGGGCCCCGCGAGGTGGTGGTGGGGCGCGACGTGCGTCTGTCGAGTCCGGCGTTATGCGCGGCCTTGGCGCGGGGGCTGACCGAAGGGGGCGCCGATGTGGTGGATATCGGCCTGTGCGGCACCGAGGAAGTCTATTTCGCCACCTTCTTCGCCAAGACCGACGGCGGCATCATGGTCACCGCCAGCCATAATCCCATGGATTACAACGGCATGAAGCTGGTGCGCGCCGGCGCAAAGCCCATCAGCGGCGACAGTGGCCTGGGCGAGATCGCCGCCCTGGTCGCGGCGGGGGATTTCGCGCCCGCGGCGCGCCTCGGCCAGGTGCGCCGCGAGGATTTCAAGGTGCCCTTCGTGCGCCATCTGCTCGGCTACGTCGACCTGACGCGGCTTGAGCCCCTCAAGGTGGTGGTCAACGCCGGCAACGGTTGCGCCGGGCCGGTGCTCGATCTGCTCGAAAAGCAGCTGCCCTTTGAATTCATCCGCGTTCATCACCGGCCCGACGGACATTTTCCCAACGGCATCCCCAATCCCCTGCTGCCGGAAAACCGCGCCGCCACCGCCGAGGCGGTGAAAAAGCACGGCGCCGCCGTGGGCTTGGCCTGGGACGGCGATTTCGACCGCTGCTTTTTCTTCGACGAGGCGGGCGGCTTCATCGAGGGCTACTACATCGTCGGCCTGCTGGCCGAAAACATCCTGGGCAAGCATCCCGGGGCGAGGATCATCCACGATCCGCGCCTGACCTGGAACACCCGGGAGATGGTGGAGCAGGCGGGCGGCACGCCGGTGCTGAGCAAGACCGGCCATGCCTTCATCAAGGAGCGCATGCGCGCCGAGGACGCGGTGTACGGCGGGGAGATGAGCGCCCACCATTATTTCCGCGAGTTCGCCTACTGCGACAGCGGCATGATTCCCTGGCTGCTGGTGCTCGAGATCATGAGCCGCACGGGCAAGCCCCTCTCGGCGCTGGTGGGCGAGCGCATGGCGCGTTTTCCGGCGAGCGGCGAAATCAACCGCAAGCTCGGGGATCCCCAGGCGGCCCTGGCGGCGGTGGAGGCGCATTTCGCCGCTCAGGCGCCGAGCATCGACCGCACCGACGGCCTGAGCATGGAATTTGGCACCTGGCGCTTCAACCTGCGCCTGTCCAACACCGAGCCGGTGCTGCGCCTCAACGTGGAAAGTCGCGGCGATGAGGCTCTGATGCGGCGCATGACCGAGGAACTGCTCGCCCTGGTCGATCGCTTCTAAAAGATTTCGCGCCGCGGGTGGAGACTGGTGCGATCCTTGCTCTATACTGGAAATAAACCCAGGGCAAGGACCGTTCATGACAGTTTTTCGACTTCCATCCTGGCGTGCGGCCGTCTGGTCGGCATGTCTGCTGGTTTTTTTCCTGTTGCCCGCCGGTTCTTTCGCGGCGGAGCTGTCCCCGAATTTGGCGGTCGCCCTGGAAACCCGGGCGGCCGCCGAGATCCTGCCGGTCATCCTCACCCTGTCCCCGCCCGAAGAGGTGGTGCGCCTCGCCCACCAGCACGGCAAGAAACAGCGCGGCGCCCTGGTGCGCGAGCTCAAGGAGCGGGCGCGCCGGTCCCAGGAGCCGCTGCTGGATCTGCTGCGGCGGCGCGGTGTCGCCGAGATCACCTCCCTGTGGCTGGTTAACGGTCTGGCGTTTGACGCCTCTCCCGCCTTGATCGCCGAACTCGGGCAGTACGTCGAAGTCGCCGCGATGCATCTCGATGAACCCGTCGCGCCCCCCGTCGCCGCGCCGAGCTTTGCCCATTTCGTCGCGGGCTGGAACCTCAGCCGCGTCCAGGCGCCGGCCCTCTGGGCCTTGGGGCTGCGCGGCGCGGGGCAGGTGGTGGCGGTGATCGACTCCGGCGTCGATGCCGCTCATCCGCAACTCGCATCCACTTGGCGCGGCGGCACCAACAGCTGGTTCGATGCCTTCGGCGAACTGGCCGCGCCCGCTGATTTTCGCGAGAACGGCGAGGGGCTGGCCCACGGCACGGCGGTGGCCGGTGTCCTGGCGGCGAGCGACAGCCTGGGGGTGGCGCCCGAAGCCCGCTGGATCGCGGCGCGCATCTTCCATCCCACGCGCGAGACGACCAGCACCCACATCATCCGCGCCCTGCAATGGGCCCTCGACCCCGACGGCAATCCCGCCACGGACGATGCGCCCGACGTGGTCAACGGCTCCTGGGGGCTCACCGCGCAAAACAGTTGCAGCACCGTCTATCGACCGGCCATCCAGGCCCTCAAGGCGGCCGGCATCGCCGTGGTGTTCGCCGCGGGCAATAGCGGCCCGGCCGGATTCACCAGCGAAAGCCCCGCCAATTATCCCGAGAGTTTCGCGGTGGGCGCGACGGACAGCCAGAATCTGGTGGCGCCTTTCAGCGCCCGGGGCCCCTCGGCCTGCAACCAGGCCATCTATCCCGACCTGGTGGCGCCGGGGGTGGCGATCACCACCACCGACCTCGGCGGGAGCTTCGCGACGGTTTCCGGCACCTCCTTTGCCGCGCCGCATGTCTCGGGCGTCCTGGCGCTGCTCATGCAGGCGTTTCCGACAGCGACGGTGACGCAATTGGAGCAGGCCCTGCGCAACTCGGCCACCGACCTCGGCGCCTTCGGTCCCGATCAGGTCGCCGGCCATGGCCTGGTCAACGCGGCGGCGGCCCATGCCTATCTCGACTTCACTCCCCCGCCCCAGTTGCTCGGCCCGGCCGAGGGCGCGGCGGTCCCGGCGGAAGAGGTGGTGCTGCGCTGGCGGCAGCTGCCGGACAGCTTCGGCGTGCCGGTGGTCAATCGGGTGCTGGTTTCGACGGATGCGGCCTTTTCGGAGCCGCTGGAAATCCTTGCCTGGGAGCAGGGTGGTACAGGCGGCGCGGTGTTGCTCGCTACCGGAGGGGGCCTGCTGATTTGGCTGGGATGGTTGGGGGTGGGCGCGCGAAAAACTTGTCGCTGGCGGATGCTGGTGGCGGTGGTGCTGGTGGCGCTGCTTCTGGCCTGCGGCGGTGGCGGTGGTGGTGGCGGGGACGCTTTGCCCATCGGCAACGGGGGAACTCCCGTCGACCCCGTCGATCCCGCCGACCCCAACCTGCGCGAGCTGATCCTGACGGAGCTGACCCCGGGCACGCTCTATTACTGGAAAGTGATCGCCGAAAACGCCCGCGGCAGCCGCAGCGAGAGCACGGTGCGCACCTTTCGCGTCGAGTAGGGGCGATTCACGAATCGCCCGTGAATTCACGAATCGCCCGCGCCCCTATTTATTTCACCTGCAACCCTTCGGCCTGGTCCCGCGCCATGGGCCGCACCTCAACAAGGGTCGTCTCGCCCTCGTCCTCCCCGGCAAGGATTTCGACCTGAATCAGCTCCAGGTCCTTGCCCTTGCCATAGCTCGCCACCAGGGCCGCGGCGGTGGTCAGATCTCCCGCATCGGGTGTCCCGCTCACCAGCCCCAGGGGGCCGGTGACGCCGCGCGCGCGCACCAGCAGCGAGTCGGGACGGCGCAGGGCGCGAATCGCGGCGTTGTCCTCCTCGTTGCGGCCCAGGGTCAGTTTGGCCTGGGGCGAGAGGCGAAACTGGCGGCCGACCTTGAGCAGTTCCACGTCGGCGGGGGTGCAGGTGGGCTGATGTTCGAAGAGATCACGCAGCCGCCCGGTGAAGGATTTTTCCGTGAGCAGGCAGCCGCCGCCGGAGGCGGGATAGTCGACGAGGCCCCAGGCCGCGGCCAGCTCCTGCTGACGGCGGCGCGAGCGACCCTGGATGTCGAGCAGTTGGGCGCGATCGACCAGGCCCTGTTCCTCCATGGGCGTGACGGGCAGCAGCTTGGCGCAGAGCGGCCGCAGGATGCGCTCGGGGTAGCCGGAATACTTGCCCACGGTCTTGATGGCGGTGAGGTTCTGGCTCATGGGGCGCTGGCCGAGCACCTCGCCGGAGAAGAGAAAGTCAAAACCCTGCTCCTCCATGACGGCTCCGGCCAGGCGAAACATCATGGCATGGCAGTCCACGCAGGGATTGAGATTCTTGCCGTAGCCGTAGCGCGGATTCTTGACCATCTCCAGGTGCATCTCGCCGATGTTGTGCACGATGAGGGGAATGTCCATGGCGCGCGCGGCTTTCTCGGCGCGCCCCGCGCCGAAGAAGGGCGTGACGAAGGCGATGCAGGTGACCGCGACGCCCTGGCGCTTGAGGGCCATGGCCGCCAGGCTGCTGTCGAGGCCGCCGGAAAGAAGCCCTAGTGCTTTACTCATGTTTGTTCTCCGGAAAAATCTGTTTGTCGTGCTGCTTGACTCGGGAACATACCACAGAAGGATACCGCAGACAAGGCTGACGGACTTGACAGATGTAAAAAAAATTTGTAAAAACTAATTTGTTGTATTTAAAATTATCCTTCACCCTCGCATTCCGGATTCGACTTCATGGCCAAAATCGATGCCTTGTTCAAACTGATGAAGCAGCAGGGGGCGAGCGACCTGCACATCTCCTCGGGCGCCCCGCCGATTCTGCGTCTGCATGGCGAGATGCAGCAGCTCAATTATCCGCCCCTCAACGGCGAGCAGGCCCGCGCCCTGCTCTTCGAGATCCTCACCGCCGAGCAGCGCAAGCAGTTCGAGGACACCCGCGATCTCGACTTTGCCTACGCCCTGCCCGAGGTGGCGCGCTTTCGCGGCAACATCCTCGACACCCATCGCGGCATCGCCGGGGTGTTTCGCATCATCCCGAGCAAAATCCTCTCCGCCGACGAGCTCAACCTGCCCGAGGGCATCCGCAAGCTCACCCGGCTGAAAAAAGGCCTGGTGCTGGTCACCGGCCCCACGGGCAGCGGCAAATCGACGACCTTGGCGGCGATGATCGATCTGATCAACTGCACGCGCAAGGAACACATCCTCACCCTGGAAGATCCCCTGGAATTCATCCACGAGAACAAGCAGTCCCTCATCAACCAGCGTCAGGTGGGGCAGCACACCCAGTCCTTCACCAACGCCCTGCGCGCCGCGCTGCGCGAGGATCCCGACGTGATCCTGGTGGGCGAGATGCGCGATCTGGAAACCATCTCCCTGGCCATGACCGCCGCGGAAACCGGCCATCTGGTGTTCGGCACCCTGCACACCAACTCGGCGGCCAAGACCATCGACCGCATCATCGACGCCTTCCCCAAGGACGCCCAGGAGCAGGTGCGCACCATGCTCGGCGAGAGCCTCAAGGGCGTGGTCTGCCAGCAACTGATGAAAACCGCCGACGGCAAGGGGCGGGTGGCGGCCCATGAGATTCTCATCGGCAACGCGGCGGTGAGCAACCTGATCCGCGAGGGCAAGACCTTCCAGATCCCTTCCATCATGCAGACCGCCAAGGGTGAGGGCATGCAGCTCATGGACCAGCGCATCATGGACCTGCTCAAGGACAACAAGGTCAGCCCCGAGGAAGCCTATCGCTGCGCCGTGGAAAAGCGCTCCTTCGAGGCGCTGCTGCCGAAAAACGGGGCACCCGCCGGGCGCTGAACCGGCAGGTTGCGGCTGCGGGGCGAGGGGTGGTATAAAGGCGTTTATCAGGCCTTGGCCTGCATCCCGTGTCTTCCAAGGATTTGCCGTGCGCGACAACTTCGGCCGGACCATCAACTACCTGCGGCTCTCCATCACCGATCGCTGCAACCTGCGCTGCCGCTACTGCATGCCGGTGGAAGGGGTCGATTCCCTCGGTCACGGCCAGATCCTCTCCTACGAGGAGCTGCTGCGCGTGGCGGCCGCCGCGGCCGCCCTGGGGGTGCGCAAGATCCGCCTCACGGGCGGCGAGCCGCTGGTGCGCAAGGGCCTGGTGGACTTTGTCGCGCGGCTGGCGGCCCTGCCCGAGCATCCCGAAATCACCCTGACCACCAACGGCCTGCTGCTCGCCGACCATGCCGCGGAGCTCAAGCGCGCCGGGCTGTCGCGGGTCAACGTCAGTCTCGACACCCTGCGGCCCGAACGCTTCGCGGAATTGACCCGACGCCCGGGCTTCGAGCAGGTGCTGGCGGGCCTGGCGGCGGCCGAGCGGGTCGGCCTGTCTCCGCTGAAGATCAACATGGTGCCCATCGCCGGGGTCAATGCCGACGAGGTCGCCGATTTTGCCCGCCTTACCCTCGCCCATCCCTGGGAAGTGCGCTTCATCGAGTTCATGCCGGTCACCGGCAATCTCGACTATCCCCCGGAAAGCCGTTTTCCCGCCGATGACATCGTCGCCGCCTTTTCCGTGCTGGGTCCGGTGGAAGAGTTGCCGCGCCACGACCCGGGTGCCGTGGCGCGCCTCTACCGTCTCGCCGGCGCCCAGGGCCGCATCGGCGTGATACCGGCCGTCTCCCATCATTTCTGCCACGAATGCAATCGTCTGCGGGTGACGCCCGAGGGTCGTCTGCGTCCCTGCCTGTTTTCCGACCTGGAGCTGGATCTGCGCGCCTTGCTGCGGCGCGGGGCGAGCGATGCGGAGGTGCAAGATTTTCTGCGCCAGGCGGTGTGCGCCAAGCCCGAGAGGCACCACATCGGCGAGGCGGATTTCAAGCCCGGCTGCCGACCCATGCAGGGCATCGGCGGCTGAGCCGCCCGGGACATGTGGCGCGCAACGCGAAAAGCCCGCGCAAGCGGGCTTTGGGGGGGGCGAATCGGCGGGGAAGATCAGCTTTTCTTGTCTTCGGAGTTGCCTTCGATCCGGTCGGTCTTGGCGGTCTTGTCTTCGTCCTCGTCGCCCTTGATGCCGTCCTTGAAGTTGCGCAGGCCCTTGCCCAGGGCACTGCCGACCTGGGGCAGCTTGCCCGCGCCGAAAATCACCAGAACCAGCACCAGGATGATCAGAAGCTCCTGCGTACCCAATCCGAACATGGCTGTTTTCTCCTGAAAAAAGAGTCGGGTTGACAATACCATCGGCGGCTTGAAAAGTGCAATGTCTACTTTTGGGCAAATTTCGAGAAAACGCCGGCCTCGGGTATACTGTTATTTAATTTTCCGTCACAGGAGGAATCATGTCGCGACCGACGCATCTCCCCGCCTGGATCGCCCTGCAACAGCATTTTTCCGAGGTCCGCGATCTGCACCTGCGCGATCTGTTCGCCGCCGAGCCGCGCCGTTTCGAGCAGTTTTCCCTGCGCCTGGGCGAGGAACTGCTCTTCGACTACTCCAAGAACCGCATCACCGCGCGCACCCTGGAGCTGC
The DNA here is from genome assembly GCF_030604225.1 of Geoalkalibacter sp. Classification (GTDB taxonomy): domain Bacteria; phylum Desulfobacterota; class Desulfuromonadia; order Desulfuromonadales; family Geoalkalibacteraceae; genus Geoalkalibacter. The sequence continues at coordinate 5,319 of NZ_JAUVWH010000097.1, read as the reverse complement.
TGGTGCGCCTGGCCGAGGAAGCGGGCCTGGGCGCCAAGGTCGACGCCATGTTCAGAGGCGAGAAGATCAATCGCACCGAGGACCGCGCGGTGCTGCACGTGGCCCTGCGCAACCGCGCCAACCGGCCGATCCGCGTGGATGGTGTCGATGTCATGCCCGGCGTCAACGCGGTGCTGGACAAGGTGCGGGCTTTCAGCGACGCGGTGCGCTCGGGCGCCTGGCTCGGCTTTACCGGCAAGCCGATCCGCGCGGTGGTCAACATCGGCATCGGCGGCTCGGACCTGGGTCCTCTCATGGTGTGCGAGGCGCTCAAGCATTACGCCGAGGGCGGTCCGCGCATGCATTTCGTCTCCAACGTCGATGCCACGCATCTGGTGGAAACCCTCAAGGGGCTTGATGCGGAAACCACCCTGTTCATCGTCGCCTCCAAGACCTTCACCACCCAGGAAACCCTCGCCAATGCCCTTTCGGCGCGCGCCTGGCTGCTCGCCGCCCTGGGCGATGAGCGCGCCGTGGCGCGGCATTTCGTGGCCCTCTCGACCAACACCGCCAAGGTGGTGGAATTCGGCATCGATCCGGCCAACATGTTCGAATTCTGGGATTGGGTCGGCGGGCGCTATTCCCTGTGGTCGGCCATCGGCACCTCCATCGCCCTGGCGGTGGGCTTCGAGCGGTTCGTCGAACTGTTGGAAGGCGCCCATGCCGTGGACGAGCATTTCCGCAGCGCGCCCTTGGCGCGCAACATCCCGGTGCTCATGGGTCTGCTGGGCCTCTGGTACGCCAATTTCTTCGGCGCCGAATCCCACGCCATCCTGCCTTACGAGCAATACCTGCACCGCTTTCCCGCCTATTTCCAGCAGGGCGACATGGAGAGCAACGGCAAGGGCGTGACCCTCGACGGCGAGGCGGTCGATTACGCCACCGGCCCCATCATCTGGGGCGAGCCGGGCACCAACGGCCAGCACGCCTTCTATCAGCTGATCCACCAGGGCACGCGCCTGGTGCCCTGCGATTTTCTCGCCGGGGCGCAAAGCCACAACCCCCTGGGCGAGCACCACCCCATCCTGCTCTCCAACTTCCTCGCCCAGACCGAGGCGCTCATGCGTGGCAAGACCGCCGACGAGGTGCGCGCCGAGCTGGCCGGCGAGGGCAAGAACGCCGCCGAGATCGCCGCGCTGCTGCCGCACAAGGTGTTTGCCGGCAACCGGCCGAGCAATTCCCTGCTCTACCGCAAGCTCACCCCCCGCACCCTGGGCATGCTCATCGCCCTCTACGAGCACAAGGTGTTCGTGCAGGGCGCTATCTGGCACATCAACTCCTTCGATCAGTGGGGCGTCGAGCTCGGCAAGCAACTGGCCAAGGCGATCCTGCCCGAGCTCCAGGGCGAGGCGGCGCCGGGCGCGCACGACAGCTCGACGCGCGGACTGCTCGACGCCTGTCGGCAATGGCGGCGCGATGGCTAAGCAGGATGCCTCGGCTTCGGCCGGAAAACGCCGCGCCCAGCTCGCCGGCGACCTGCCGCCGCGCGCCCAGCTGCAGGCCCAGTATCAGGGCCAGTGCGGGCGCTGGGAGGAGGCGCTGCTCAGCCTCAACCGTCAGATTCGCGATCTGCTGGAGCGCAACGGCTGCAACGCCACGCTCAAGTACCGCGTCAAGCGCTTCGAGAACTACTACGAGAAGCTGCACCGCGCCGAGCGCTCCGAGGAAAACGGCGCCACCGCCGCCATCTGCGATCTGCTCGGGCTGCGCATCATCTGCCCGTTCCTCGAGGACATCGAGGCGGTGGAGCGGCTGCTCAGCGCCAATTTTCCCGTCATCGAGGTGGAACACAAGGGCGCCCAGCACTCCTTCCGCGAGTTCGGCTACGATTCGGTGCATCTGCTGGTGCGCCTCGACGCCCGCCAGGCGCGCATCAACCTGCCGGCCACGCGCAACGTCTGCGAGATCCAGCTGCGCACCACCCTGCAGGATGCCTGGGCCGAGGTCGAGCACGAGCTGGTCTACAAATCGCCCATCGCCCTGCCCAAGGAATCGGTCAAGCGCAAGCTCGCCGCCCTCAACGCGATCCTCACCCTCTCGGATCTGATGTTCCAGGAAATCCGCGATTTCCAGAAAGAGATCCGCAAACGCGACGAGCAGCGGCGCACCGCCCTCGGCGATCTGCTGCACCTACCCGGCATTCTCTGTCTGCCGCAGACCGCCGGGGCGTTCGATCGCGAGCCGGCGCTGCCCCTGGCGAGTTCCGCCGGCGCGGCGGGCGGACGCCTGGAAAAAGCCATGCTGGCGGCCCTGGATGCCCACAGTCGCGGCGAGCTGGAGACGGCCATCAGTCTCTACGGGCAGATTCTGGAGATGAAGCTCGATCCCAAGATCCGCGCCCTGGTCTACAATCATCGCGGCATGGCGCGCTTCGTGGCGGGCGGCTATCGCGAGGCGCTGCAGGATTTTACCCAGTCCCTGCGCTTCGAGGACGCCAATCCCCGCGCTCTGATCAATCGCGGTCTGTGCAACCGGCTGCTGGGGCGGCTGCCCCAGTCCCTCAAGGATTTCGAGGAGGCGGCGGCCCTGGCGCCCGCCAACCTGGACGCCTTCTGGGGGCGCGCTCAAACCTGCTACGAGATGGGCCTGCTGGGCCGCGCCCTGGCCGATTGCGAAAAGGCCCTGAGCCTGCAAGGCGATTTCGCCCCGGCGCGCAACCTCGCCCAGGCCATTCGCCGTAATTTGTTATAAAAAAGGAGAAGAGTGGATGATCGATCTGACCACCACCTATATGGGGCTGGCGTTGAAAAATCCGCTGGTTGTCGCCAGCAGCGGGCTGACGGGAAGCGTCGCGGGCGTCAAGCGCTGCGCCGAGGCCGGCGCCGCTGCCGTGGTCCTCAAATCCCTGTTCGAGGAGCAGATCCTCGCGCAGACCCAGGCCCTCGCCGCCTATGCCGATGAGGCCGCCCACGGCGAGGCGGCCGAGTATCTCCACGGCTACGGCCGCGAGTTGGGCCCGCGCACCTATCTCCAACTGGTGGAAGAGGCTAAGCGGGCGGTGGATGTGCCGATCATCGCCAGCCTCAACTGCCATTCCGCCTCCAGCTGGGTGGACTACGCGCGCAAGCTCGAAGCCGCCGGCGCCGACGCCATCGAGCTCAACCTGGCGCTGATGCCCGTGGCCCAGGCGCAGCCCGCCGCGGCGGTGGAGGAGCTCTACCTGCGCATCGTCCACGAGGTCAAGGCGCGGGTGGCCATCCCCGTGGCGGTCAAGGTCGGCCCCTATTTTTCCTCCTTCGCCCATGTGGCCAAGAAGCTCTGCGCCGACGTCATGGAGGGCCCGGGTTTTTCCGTCGGCTGGTGCGGTCCCGGCCCCACGGAAAAAAACCTGCGCTGGCGCGGCGCCGACGCCCTGGTGCTGTTCAACCGCTTCTATCAGTTGGACATCGACATTCACCAGCTGAAGCTGGTGGCGGGCAATCCCTACAGCTCCTCGGCGGAAATCCATACGCCCCTGCGCTGGGTGTCCCTGCTGGCGGGGCGCATCGACGCCGAGCTCGCGGCCACCACCGGCGTGCACGACGGCCGCGACGCCATCAAGCAGCTGCTCGCCGGCGCCCAGGTCGTGCAGCTCTGTTCGACCCTCTACCTGCATGGCCTGGGACGCATCGGCGAGATCCTGCGCGAGCTGTCCCTGTGGATGCAGACCCAGGGCTTCACGCGGCTGGCCGATTTTCGTGGGCGGCTCAGCCAGGCGCAAAGCCCCGAACCCGAGGATCACGAGCGCTGGCAGTACGTCAAGCTTTTCGTCGGGCTGGAATAGGTTCCTGCAAGGCGAGGGTGCGGCGGCGATTTTCATAGGCGATGCCGGCAATGGTCAGCAGGCGCTGCTGGTTGAACGCCGTCATCCCGCGAAAATAGGTGATCAGTTCCTCTTCCTGTTCCGTGATGGGCAATCCCATGACAGCCTCCCTGAATCGGTTTTTTCCGCGTTTCCGAGCAAGACCCGCGCCACCCGGAAAAAGGTGCCGAGGTTCAGGGAGTTGGGGCGTCTGGTTGGAGGGGCGGCAGGGGAAGGCCGCGCATTTCGGTGGACGACTGTCGCCCCGGGGCGTCAGGTCGGGCCGCCGGGCGGGCGATTTCAGCGGGCAAAGCGGGTACGGGCGGGGGATGGCGGCTTGTCGCCGTCCGGCGTCGCGGCTTAGTGGCTCGTGCGGGGCACTAAAGATAGCTGCGCGCGCCGACGAAGGTGCGCTGGTAATAGCTGTTGGAGAGATGCTCGACGCGCACGCTCTGGCCGCTGCGCGGCGCGTGGATGAAGCGGCCGCCGCCGATGTAGAGGCCGACATGGGACACCTGACGTCCGCCGCGCGTGGCGAAGAACACCAGATCGCCCTCTTGCAGGCGGCCCGGGTCCACAGGCCGCCCGGCGTCGAACTGGCTGGCGGACACGCGCGGCAGATCCAGGCCGTTGAGGCGATAGCAGACCAGGGTCAGGCCGCTGCAATCAAAGCCGTCCTCCGCCGAGGCACCGCCCCAGCGATAGGGCACGCCGATGAACTGCTCGGCGGTGCGCACCAGTTCCCCGCGCAGATCGCCCCGGCCGCTGCGGCGAATCTGCGCCGAGGCGTAATCCTGGGGCGAGACGATGAAAAAATCCCCGATTAGCCCCTGGGCCTGAAGCTGTTCCGCCTGGGCGCGCGCCGCCGCGTAGCTGGCGTGATTGCCGAAGCGCACCTTGTACAAACCGGCGTCGAGAAAATAAAAAGCATCGATGCCGCGCTGGTTGAGGCTGCGCTCGAACCGCGCGGCGTTGTCGATGCTCGCGAACGCTCCCACCTGCACGGCATAGCCCATGTCCCGCAAAACCGACTTTGGTGCCGGGGCGGGCGTCAACCGCCCATCCAGGGGCGCGGGATCGGGGGCGCGGGCCACAGAGCAGCCGCTCAACAACTCAAACGCCAAAAGGCTCAGGGCAAGAAAAAACCTCATCCAACCTCCCTGATTCAGGGCCGGGATCACATCCCGTGGATCACAAAAACACCCTTACCTTAGCAAAGCGCCTCGGCGGAAGCAAATCATTCGTTAAATTATTGTAACGGCGCCCGGCCGTCAGTGGGTACAGCTCTCACAAACAAAGGCCGACTTCTCGCCCGACTCGACGATCGCCTCGCTGAAGCGATCATGCAATTCCCGTCCATGAGCGGTTTCCATTTCCTCGCGGATGCCGGTGATGTCGTGATGGTCACAGCTGGTACACACGAAGGAATTTTTTTCCGGCAATTCTTCCATGGCTCTCATAACGCGATCTCTCATGACCGAACTCCTTTCGGGTTGTGC
>NZ_JAUVWH010000032.1 GCF_030604225.1 Geoalkalibacter sp. | reverse complement strand
GCACCCAGGCCTGCAAGGCGCTGCGCAAGCTCGGTTACCAGATCGTTCTGGTCAACTCCAATCCCGCCACCATCATGACCGACCCGGGCATGGCCGATGCCACCTATATCGAACCCCTCAACGTGGCGAGTCTCACCGAGATCATCAAGAAAGAGCGCCCCGACGCCCTGCTGCCCAACTTGGGCGGGCAGACGGCGCTCAATCTCTCCAGCGAACTGGCGCGGCGCGGCATCCTCGACGAATACGGGGTGCGCGTCATCGGCGTCAATCTCGACGCCATCAAGCGCGGTGAGGACCGTGAAACCTTCAAGGAAACCATGGCCGGGCTGGGCATCGAGACGCCGCGCAGCGAGATCGCCACGACTCTTGAGCAGGCCATGGAGATCGTCGGTCGCATCGGCCTGCCGGTTGTGATCCGGCCCGCCTACACCATGGGCGGCACCGGCGGCGGCTTCGCCTACAACCTGGAGGAGTTCGAGACCATCGTCAGCCGCGGTCTGGCGGCGAGCCCGGTGAGTCAGGTGCTCATCGAGGAGTCGATTCTCGGCTGGGAAGAACTGGAACTGGAGGTGGTGCGCGACGCCAAGAACCAGAAGATCACCGTGTGTTTCATCGAAAACGTCGATGCCGTCGGCGTGCACACCGGCGATTCCTTCTGCACCGCGCCCATGCTGACCATCGACGCCGAGTTGCAGGCGCGCCTGCAGGATTACGCCTACCGCATCGTCGACGCCATCGAGGTGATCGGCGGCACCAACGTGCAGTTCGCCTATGAACCCAAGAGCGGCCGGGTGGTGGTCATTGAGATCAATCCCCGCACCTCGCGCTCCTCGGCCCTGGCGTCCAAGGCCACGGGCTTTCCCATCGCCCTGGTGTCGGCGCAGCTCGCCGCGGGCCTGACCCTCGACGAGATTCCCTACTGGCGCGACGGCACCCTCGACAAGTACACCCCGTCGGGGGATTACGTGGTGGTCAAGTTCGCCCGCTGGGCCTTTGAGAAGTTCAAGGGCGTGCATGACAAACTCGGCACCCAGATGCGTGCCGTGGGCGAGGTGATGAGCATCGGCAAGAACTACAAGGAGGCGTTGCACAAAGCCATCCGCTCCCTGGAAAACGGCCGCTACGGACTGGGTTTCGCCAAGAACTTCCACCAGAAATCCCTGGAGGAACTCCTTGAGCTGCTGGCCGAGCCGTCCAGCGAGCGCCAGTTCATTTTGTATGAAGCGCTGCGCAAGGGCGCGGACATCGAGTTGCTCTACGCCCGGACCTACATCAAGCCCTGGTTTCTCCAGCAGATGAAGGAACTGGTCGAACTGGAGGAAGAGATTCTTAAATACAAGGGCGGCCTGCCGCCCGATGAGCTGCTGACGCGCGCCAAACAGGACGGCTTCGCCGATCGCTATCTGGCGCAGATTCTCGGCGTGGCGGAAAACGCCGTGCGCCGGAAACGCACCGCGCTCGGCGTGGTCGAGGCCTGGGAAGCGGTGCCGGTGAGCGGGGTGGAGAACGCCGCCTACTATTTCTCGACCTACAACGCGCCCGATTCGGTGCCGGTGTCGGCGCGCAAGAAGATCATGGTGCTCGGCGGCGGACCCAACCGCATCGGCCAGGGCATCGAGTTCGACTACTGTTGCGTGCACACCGCCCTTGCCCTGCGCGAGGCGGGCTACGAGACCATCATGGTCAACTGCAATCCCGAGACGGTCTCCACCGACTACGACACCTCGGACAAGCTCTACTTCGAGCCGCTGACCGTGGAGGATGTGCTCTCCATCCATGAAAAGGAACAACCCGAGGGCGTGCTGGTGCAGTTCGGCGGCCAGACGCCGCTCAACATCGCCCGTGAGCTCGAAGAGGCCGGGGTGCGCATCATCGGCACCAGCCCGGCGACCATCGACATGGCCGAGGACCGCGATCAGTTCAACCGGATCATGGCCAAGCTGGGCATTCCCCAACCCGAGTCGGGCATGGCCGCCACCGAAGAGCAGGCGCTGGAGATTGCCGCGCGCATCGGCTATCCGCTCATCGTGCGGCCCTCCTTCGTGCTCGGCGGCCGGGCCATGGAAGTGGTGCACGACGAGTCCATGCTGCGCGAGTACCTGGCCAAGGCGGTGGAGATTTCTCCCGAGCGGCCGATTCTCGTCGATCGTTTCCTGCAGGATGCCATCGAGGCCGAAGCCGACGCCATCGCCGACGGTAAGGACGCCTACGTCCCGGCGGTGATGGAGCATATCGAACTGGCCGGGGTGCATTCTGGGGATTCGGCCTGCGTCATTCCGCCGGTGACCATCGCCCAGGAGCATATCGCCACCATCGAGGAATACACCCGCAGGATCGCCGTGGAAATGGGCGTGGTGGGACTGATGAACATCCAGTACGCCATCGCCGGCGGGCAGGTCTACATCCTGGAAGCCAACCCGCGCGCCAGCCGCACCGTGCCCCTGGTCTCCAAGGTGTGCAACATCCCCATGGCGCGCATCGCCGTGGCCGCCATGCTCGGAAAAAAACTCGCCGAGCAGGGTCTCGCGCGGCGCGCTTTCAGCCACTTCGGTGTCAAGGAGGCGGTTTTTCCCTTCAGCATGTTCCCTGAAGTCGATCCGGTGCTCGGTCCCGAAATGCGCTCCACCGGCGAGGTGCTGGGTCTGGCGGGCAGCTACGGGCTTGCGTATTTCAAGGCCCAGGAGGGCGCCAATGCCATGCTGCCCCTCGAAGGCACGGTGCTGATCACCGTGGCGGAGCAGGACAAGGCCGGGGCCTTGGAAGCGGCGCGGTTGTTTGCCGACCTGGGCTTCAGGATCCGCGCCACTCGCGGGACCCAGGCGTTTTTGTCGTCTCGCGGCATCCCCGCCGAGCCCATCCAGAAAATGCACGAAGGGCGGCCCAATATCGCCGACGCCATCAAGAACGGCGAGATCCAGCTGGTGGTCAATACCCCCATCGGCCGCCTGAGCGCTCATGATGATTCCTACATCCGCAAGACGGCGATCCGCTACAAGATTCCCTACATCACCACCACGGCGGCGGCGATTGCCGCGGCCAAGGGGATTGCCGCGCGGCGCCGGGGGCAGGAAGGGGTGCTGAGCCTTCAGGAATTCCACGCCGCGATTCATTGATCCGGGCGGCGACCCGCAACGAAAAAGGCCTGCATGCGCAGGCCTTTTTCGTTGCGGGTCGGTTTTGAACCCTCAGTGCTCCTTGATCTCGACGTCGTCGAAGGGCCAGCGCTCCTGGCGGGCTCCCACCTCGACCTCGAAACCCCGGTCGTCGCACTTGAGAACCCGTCCTTCCTCGTGCTTGCGGACGTTTTTCAGGATGCGACTGCTTCCGTGCATCACCGCCTGGCAAACATTGATACGTTCCTCTCCCCGCATCTCTCCTCTCCTTGTGGCAGACCGACGTGGAAAAACAAACATAGCGTATACGAGTTTAAATCCTTTTCAACTCCGGGAAAAGAGGGAAAATGTCGGTTCCTGTGAAAATTTTCACAATTCCCCGCGCCAGAATTGGCTTGACGGGATGATGGCAATGCTGTTAAGGTCTGCTCTGTTTAACCAGATGTTCCCGGAAAAAACGAATCCCTCGTAAGCCCTGGAATCCTCCGGGGCTTTTTTTGTCGGGAAAACAGGAATAAGGAATAAGAGTTAGATGAGTTTCACCGCATTTTCGTTTCACCCCCAAGTTGCCGCCGGCATCGACGCCGCCGGTTACACCGCCCCCACGCCGATTCAGCTTCAAGCCATTCCCGCGGTCATGCAGGGACAAGATGTCATGGGCCTGGCCCAGACCGGCACCGGCAAAACCGCCGCCTTCGCGCTGCCCATCCTCCATCGTCTGAGCCAGGGCGTTCGCGGTCGGGTGTGTGCCCTGATCATCGCGCCCACGCGGGAGCTGGCCGAGCAGATCAACGACAATTTCATCACCCTGGGGCAAAAGACTCGGCTGCGCAGCCTGACCGTCTATGGCGGCGTCGGCATCAACCCGCAGATCAACAAATTGAAGCAGGGCGCGGAGATCGTCGTCGCCTGCCCCGGCCGCCTGCTCGATCACATCGGCCAGGGTACCATCGACCTCTCTCACCTTGAGGTGCTGGTCCTCGATGAGGCCGATCAGATGTTCGACATGGGCTTTTTTCCGGCCATCCGCCGCATTCTCAAGCACCTGCCGCCCCAGCGTCAGACCCTGCTGTTCTCCGCGACCATGCCCGCCGAGATTCGCCATCTCGCCCATGAGGTCCTGCGTGATCCCGTGACCGTTCAGGTCGGCACCGTGACCGCCGCGAGCACCGTCAGCCATGCCCTCTATCCCGTGGCGCAGCACCTCAAGACCCCGCTGCTGCTGGAATTGCTGCGGCACACGGATACCGGGTCGGTGCTGGTCTTTACCCGCACCAAGCACCGCGCCAAGCGCCTCGGCGAACAGTTGGGCAAACTCGGCTATCGCGCGGCCTCGCTGCAGGGCAACCTGTCGCAGAACAAGCGCCAGGCCGCGCTGGACGGCTTTCGCGACGGCAGCTTCCAGATCCTGGTGGCGACCGATATCGCCGCGCGCGGCATCGATGTGAGCCAGGTGTCCCATGTCGTCAACTATGACATTCCCGACACCCCCGAGGCCTACATCCACCGCATCGGCCGCACCGGCCGCGCCGCGCGCAACGGCGACGCCTTCACCCTGGTGACGGAAGACGACGGCGCCATGGTCAAGGCCATCGAGCGGACCCTGGGTCAAGCGGTGGAACGGCGCAGGCTTGCGAGCTTTGATTACGCTGTCCCGGCTCCGGCCAAGGACCAGGAATTCGCGCGTCCGCCGCGTCAGCCGGCGCCGCGCCGCGCCGCCGTGCCCGCCGTGGGAGCGCGCGCGGAAAACGCCGCCGGACCTAAGGGAGCCGCCGAGCCCAAACGGCAAAAATCCGATGGCGCCGGACGCGCGGAGGCGGCGCCGCCGGCGGCACGCAACCGCCGTCGCCGCAACCGCGGCGGGCGCGTCCCGACCCAGAAAACCAGCGTCTAAAAAAAGAGACGATAAAAACAACATCTGGGGGGTGCGGTATGCCGCACCCCTTCCTTGTATGGGGCGTCGTCATGATTCATCTCACCAACATCAGCAAGCAGCACGGCAACCAGGTGCTGTTTCTCAACGCTAGCTTCCAGATTCTGCCCGGCAGCCGCAGCGGCCTGGTGGGGCCCAACGGGGCGGGCAAGACCACCATCTTTCGCCTGGTCACCGGCGAGGAGCAGGCCGACGCTGGGGAAATCTCCTGCGCCAAAAAGACCGTAATCGGTTATTTTTCCCAGGATGTGGGGGAGATGGCCGGGCGCTCGGCCCTTGCCGAAGTCATGGCGGCTTCGGAGAAAACCATGGCCCTCGGCGCCGAGATTCAGGCCATGGAAGCGGCCATGTGCGAGCCCATGAGCGACGAGGCCCTGGCCGAGCTGCTGGCGCGCTACGGCGATGCCCAGGAGGCGTTCGAGCAGCGCGGCGGCTATGATCTGGAAAGTCGCGCCCAGGCGGTGCTGACCGGTCTCGGCATCGGCCCCGATGCCTATCAGCGGCCGGTGGAGAGCTTCAGCGGTGGCTGGAAGATGCGCATCGCCCTGGCGCGAATCCTGACCCTCAATCCCGACGTGCTGCTGCTCGACGAGCCGACCAACCATCTGGATGTGGAGTCCATCATCTGGCTGGAAAATTGGCTGTCCACCGAGTTCAAGGGCGCGCTGCTCATGACCAGCCACGATCGCGAGTTCATGAACCGCATCGTCACGCGCATCATCGAGGTCGCCAACCGCACGGTGACCACCTACAGCGGCAATTACGATTTCTACCTGCGCGAGCGTGAGATCCGCCGCGAGCAGTTGCTGGCCAGTTACCAGCGCCAGCAGGAGATGCTCGCCAAGGAGGAGGAATTCATCGCCCGCTTCGCCGCGCGCGCCTCCCACGCCGCCCAGGTGCAGTCGCGGGTGAAGAAGCTCGAGAAGATCGAGCGCATCGAGCTGCCCCCCGAGCAGCGCAGCATTCGCTTTGCCTTCGCCGAGCCGCCGCGCAGCGGCGACGACGTGGTCAAGATCGCTGGCCTCGCCAAGACCTGGCAGCTGCCCGAGGGCGGCGAGAAGCCGGTGTTCAGCGGGGTGTCGGGGCTCATCCGGCGCGGCGAGAAAATCGCCGTGGTGGGCGTCAACGGCGCGGGCAAGTCGACTTTTCTCAAGGTGCTGGCTGGTTCAACCGAACCGACCGCTGGAAGCGCGACCATCGGCGCCAACGTCCACCTGGGCTATTTCAGCCAGCATGCCCTGGACGTCCTCGATCCCAAAAAGACCGTCTTCGAAACGGTGCAGGACGCCATGCCCCAGGCCAACATCGGCGTGATCCGCAACCTCTGCGCCGCCTTTCTGTTTTCCGGCGATGCCGTGGACAAGCGTATCGACAAGCTCTCCGGCGGCGAAAAAAGCCGCGTGGTGTTGGCGACCCTGCTGGCGCGGCCCCTCAATGTGCTGATCCTCGACGAACCCACCAACCACCTCGACATCCAGTCGCGCGAAATTCTCCTCGACGCCCTGAAAAACTTCGCCGGAACGGTGGTGCTGGTCAGCCACGACCGCCATTTCCTGCGCTCCCTGGTCAACCGCGTGTTCGAAATCGATCACGGCGAGATGCGCGCCTACGAGGGTGATTACGACTACTACCTGCACAAGACCGGCCGCGAGGTGCGCGCGGCTTGATGCGGATGGATTGATTGCCACGCAAAAAGGGCGACCCTGGGAGGTCGCCCTTTTTGCGTTGAGACGTTTTTTCTAAATCTAGCCTTGTACCTTGAGGATGCGCAGCATGCGCCGCAGGGGCTCGGCGGCGCCCCACAGCAGCTGGTCGCCGCAGGTGAAGGCGGAGAGATACTGGGGGCCCATCTTCATCTTGCGCACGCGGCCGATGGGCACGCGCAGGGTGCCCGAGGTGTAGGCCGGGGTGAGGCGCGCCAGGGAATCGGCCTTGGTGTTGGGCACCAGTTCCACCCACTCGTTGTCGTTGGCGATGAGGTTTTCGATGTCGCCGATGGGCACATCCTTGGTGAGCTTGATGGTGAGCGCCTGGCTGTGGGAGCGCATGGCCCCGACGCGCACGCAGATACCGTCGACGGGGATCGGCGAGCTGGTGCCGAGGATCTTGTTGGTCTCCGCAAAGCCCTTCCATTCCTCGCGGCTCTGGCCGTCTTCCACCTCGCGGTCGATCCAGGGCAGCAGGTTGCCGGCCAGGGGAAAGCCGAATTCTTTTTTCGGCAGGGCATCGCCGTGCAAGGCGGCGCTGACCTTCTGGTCGATTTCCAGAATGGCGGAGACGGGATCGGCCAACAGATCCTTGACGGCGCCGTGCAGCACGCCCATCTGGCTGAGCAGCTCGCGCATGTTGGGCGCGCCGGCGCCCGAGGCCGCCTGATAGGTCATGGTGCTGAGCCATTCGACCAGCCCGGCGCGGAACAGTCCGCCCAGGGCCATGAGCATGAGGCTCACCGTGCAGTTGCCGCCGATGAAGTCCTTGACGCCGCGCGCCAGGGCCTCGTCGATGACGCGGCGGTTGACCGGGTCGAGGATGATGACGGCGTCCTTCTCCATGCGCAGGGACGAGGCGGCATCGATCCAGTAGCCCTTCCAGCCCGCCTGGCGCAGGGCCGGATGCACTTCCTTGGTGTAGTCGCCGCCCTGGCAGGTGATGATCACGTCGAGCTGCTTCAATTTATTGATATCCGAGGCGTTCTGCAGGGTGCCGCCGCCCATGGGCGCGGGGCCGCCGACCTGGGAGGTGGAGAAAAAGACCGGTTCGACGCCCTGGAAATCATCTTCTTCGCGCATGCGGTCGAGCAGGACCGAGCCGACCATGCCGCGCCATCCGACCAATCCGACTTTCATGGTGTTCTCCCTGTGTGGATGAAGGTGGGTGTTGCCTGGTTCGCAATGCAGGTGCGCATTATAGCGGAAGCGCGAGTAAAAAGACAATGCGCAGGATGGGGATCGTAGGGGCGAGGCGCTGCCTCGCCCGGGCGACCCACCGGTCCGCCCCTACAAATCCCCCGATCACAAATGGATGGGCGTGTCCCCCGCGTCCTGCAATTCGCTCTGCCAGATGTGGCGGATGACTTCGCGCCCGGCGCGGATTTTCTTCTTGCCGTCGTTTTTCTCCAGCCAGGCCAGGCTCAGGGGCAGGGTCATCCAGCCCTGCTCCCAGATGCGCGCCTGGCCCTCGGCCGCCAGGGGACGGGCCTCGTCCTCGCGCATCACCGCGACGCCCTGGCCGTCGAGGAACAGGGCGCGCACGATGAACTCGTCGGCCGCGGTCACCGCCTGGTTGGGTTGCAGGCGCAGGCGTTCGAGCTTGTCGAGGAGCGCCGCGTACAGGGGACTGTCGTTGGCCACCCAGATCCAGGGCAGGGCGGCTACGTTCTCCCAGGTGAGAGTCGCCCCTTCCGGTGCCAGGCGGCGGGGAATGACCACACAGATGCGGATCCACGCCAGCAGCAGATGGCGGATGTCGGCGTCGGCGGCGTTGCCGTAGAAAAACGCCAGGTCGAGACGCCCCTGGCGCAGCAGGTCGGCGGTGCGCAGGGTTTCGCTGGTGTGATAGACGACGTTAAGGTCGGCATGCAGCAGGGACAGGCGGCGGTTGATGGCGCTCACTCGCAGAAAGTCCGGCGCGGTGTTGAGGCCGATGCACAGGGATTCGCCCACCCCCTGATGCAATTCCATGGCGCGACGGCGCAGGCGGCGCGCCATGTCGAGCACCTCCTCGGCGAGGGGGAGCAGTTCGCCGCCGTGCTCGCTTAGTTCCATGCCGCGCGCGGTGCGGCGAAACAGGCTCACGCCCAGTTCCCCTTCGAGCTGCTTGAGTTGGGTGGAGAGGGCCGACTGGCTGAGGTTGAGCTGATCGGCGGCGCGGGTCAGGTTGCGCTCGCGGGCGATGGTGAGGAAGGATTTGAGCTGGTTGAGTTCCATGGGGCGCTCCAGTGTTCGAAAAAATCGAACAAGGTCTTTGAAAAGTTCAATTGGATCAATCGAGAATTCTCGTGTAAAACCTACTGCAAATCAAGGTTCAACTGGAGAGGGCGCGTCTTCGACCCTTTCGATGGTTGGCCCGCCTGGAGGATTTTGCCATGTTCGGACTTGAAGGAATCGCCGTGCCCCTGGGTTTTGCCCTGTGCATCCTGAGCACCCTGGCTTGCGTGGTCTACGGGGTGCTCAACTGGAATCGCGGCCAGTGCCCCGAGGAAACCCGGCCGCGCCGGGCCGCGCGCGGGGAGAACTGACGCCATGAGTCCGCTGCTGCTGAGCGTTGTCGTCGCCGGTTATCTGCTGATTCTGGCCGGGCTGGCCTATAAGGCCTGGCGCGAAACCCACACGGGTTCCGATTATCTGGTGGCGGGGCGCCAAAGCCATCCCTTCGTCATGGCCATGTCCTACGGCGCCACCTTCGTCAGCACCTCGGCCATCATCGGCTTCGGCGGCGCGGCGGCGGTGTTCGGCATGGGTCTGCTGTGGCTGACCTTTCTCACCATCTTCGTCGGCATCTTTGTCGCTTTCATTTTTTTCGGGCGGCGCACCCGCGTCATGGGCGCCAACCTCAACGCCCACACCTTCCCCGAGTTCATCGGCCTGCGCTTCCAATCACGCGGCCTGCAGGGCGCGGCGGGGCTGCTGATCTTCGCCGCCATGCCGCTCTATGCGGCGGTGGTGCTCATGGGCGGCGGAAAATTCATTGCGCAGATTCTCGCGGTGGATTACCAGATGGCCCTGCTGGTGCTGACCCTCATCGTCGCGCTCTACGTGGTGATGGGCGGCATCAAGGGCGTGATGTACACCGACGCCTTCCAGGGCAGCATCATGTTCGCCGGCATGGTGACCCTGCTGGTCTTCACCTACTACCGCCTGGGCGGGGTGACGGCCGCCCATGAGCGCCTCACGGGCATGAAGGACATCGCCATCTCCATGTTCGGCGCCAAGGGCCATACCGGCTGGACCTCCTTTCCGGCCTTCATGTCCGAATACTGGCTGGTGGTGGTGACCACCATCGTGCTCGGCGTGGGTATCGGCGTGCTCGCCCAACCGCAGCTCATCGTGCGCTTCATGACGGTCAAGAGCGATCGCGAGCTCAACCGCGCGGTGCTCATCGGCGGGGTGTTCATCCTGGTGGCAGTGGGCGTGGCCTTCATCGTCGGGCCGCTGGCCAACGTGTTCTTCTATTACGAGAACCCCGCCACCCAGGGGCAGATCGCGCTGCTCGCGGCGGGCAAGCAGGTCGACGCCATCATCCCCCTCTACATCGGCCAGGCCATGCCCCAGTGGTTCGCCGCCATCTTCATGGTGACCATGCTCTCGGCGGCCATGAGTACCCTGAGCTCCCAGTTTCACACCATGGGCACCTCCCTCGGGCGCGACCTCTACGAGGGCGCCCTGGGACGCCGGGGAAACTCCCTGCTGATCAACAAGGTCGCGGTGTTTTCCGCCATCGCCCTGAGCTATGGGCTGGCCTCGGCCCTGCCGGTGTTCTTCGAGGGCGGCACCGCCATCATCGCCCACGGCACGGCGATCTTCTTCGGCATCTGCGCGGCGGCCTTTCTGCCCATGTACTTCGGCGCCATCTATTTTCGCGGCATGACCCGCGCCGGCGCCTGGGCGGGTTTTGCCACCGGCACCCTGGTGAGCCTGTTCTGGATCTTCTTTGTCCATATCAAGGAATCCAAGTCGCTCATGCTTTGCCAGGCGCTGTTCGGCGTGGATTCCCTGGCGGGCGACACCCTGTGGACGGTGGTCGATCCCCTGGTGGTGGCCCTGCCGTTGTCCATCGTCGCCACGGTGGTCGGCAACCTCCACGGCGCAAAGATCCCCGTGCGCCATCTGGTCCACTGCTTTCGCGGCATTCCGCGCTTTTCCCGGCAGATGCCTGGCAAAACCTCCTTACCCCTGACGGGCGGGGTGCCGGCGGCTGACTAAGAACAATAGATTTTTTCAGAAAAGCTTTGCCCGTGCCCGGCGTTTCATGCGCCCCGGGTACGGGCGTTTTTGTTTCAGGGATGCCAGGTTCACCGGGCTCGCCAAGTAGGCCCTGGTTGAAAATCGCCCTCGCCAGGTTGACGAGATGAGCCGGGGCGTTAAAATTTCTCGGGTATTTGGTTTTTTATTCATTCATTGTTGGGAGGTTGTCGCATGAAAGGTCTGGGTTTGTGGGGAGGATTGGTCGTTGCCATGTTGGTGGTGTTCGGGTGCGGTATGCCCAAATCCTCGTCGCTGGATAATAGCAGCGCGGCGCCCGTCAAGGCAGAGGCGCAGGCTGCCGCACCAGCGGCCGCTGAGGCCGTCGCGCAAGGGCCCCAGGTATTTGCGCCGGGTTCCTTTGATAACCCGAAAAATTGCGCGGGATGTCATCGCGACATTCACGATGCCTGGTCCAAGTCAATGCATGCCTACGCCTGGGAAAACAAGTGGTACCAGGCCGATTTCCAGATGGCGCACAAGGAGACCGAGGGTGCCACCGACATGCTGTGCGGACCCTGCCATGCGCCCATCGCCGCGCGCACCGGGCAGCTGCCGCCCGCCGACGGCAGCAAGTTTGACGAAACCTCGCGCCAGGGCATTTCCTGCGATTTCTGTCACACCGTGACCGGTGTCGCCCAGGTATTTAACATGGGTCACGTCTCAGAGCCCGGTAACGTCAAGCGTGGTCCCCGGGGCGACGGGGAATCCCTCTATCATGAAGTGACTTACTCCGACATTCACACCAAGGCCGAATTCTGCGGCTCCTGCCACATGGTGGTGCATCCCGCCAACGGCGTGCACATCATCGATACCTACGAGGATTGGAAGAACAACGATTACGGCAAGCAGGGCATCACCTGCCAGAACTGCCATATGACGCCCACGCCCGGTGTGGCCCCGACGCCCGGCCGCTCCGCCGGCATGGGCAAGCTGCGCGACAGTATCGCGTTTCACGGCTTTGTCGGCGGCAGTTCCTATATTCAGGATGAGCTGGGCAACAAGGAGCAGGCGGAGCGGTCCCGGGAGATGCTGCGCGCCGCCGCCCAACTCAAGGTTGCGCCGAAGGTCGATGCCGAGGGCAACCTGGAGCTGACCGTCGATGTGCACAATGTCGGCGCCGGGCACAAGATTCCCACGGGCACCACCTATATCCGCAAGATGTGGCTACAGGTGGAGGTGATGGACAGCGCCGGCAAGCTGGTCTATGCCTCCGGGCAGGTGGATGACAAAAATCATGTCGATCCCAATGCGACCTTCTTCCGCCTGCTGTTTCGCGACAAGGACGGCCAGCTGACGGGCAAGAGCTGGCGCGCCCAGGGCATCGGCTACGACCGGCGCATCCCCGCCAAGGGCAAGGATACCGAGGTCTATCGCATCAAGTTGCCCGCCAAGGGTGACTACACGGTGAGCACCCGGCTGATGTATCGCTCCTTCAGCCAGGCAACCCTCGATGACATTCATCAGCGTACCGGCGAGGCGGTGCCGCCGGTGGTCAGTGTGGAAATGGCCAAGGCGCAATCGGCGGTCAAGTTTTAGAAACGTTTTATCTTTTACACGAAGGGGGCGATCTCCGGCGCGGGGTTCGCCCCCTTCAGCATTTAGATCTTGACTTTGAAAACGCTTTTCAGTAAAAGTTGAAAACGCAAGTCAAATTCTCGATCTTTTTGAAGGAGTCCGGTCATGTCCCTACGCTTGTCCCTGTGTCTGAGTGTATTGCTGGTCCTGTTGTCCCTGGTTCCCGTCGCCGCCCTGGCCGAGGAGGTGGTGGTCTACTCGGCGCGTAACGAACATCTCATCCGTCCCCTCTTCGAGGCCTATACCCGCGACACCGGCGTCAAGGTGACCTTTGTCACCGACAAGGAAGGTCCGCTGCTGCAACGCCTCAAGTCCGAAGGACGCAACACCCGCGCCGACCTGCTGCTGACCGTGGATGCGGGCAACCTCTGGCAGGCCGCCGAGGAAGGCCTGTTGCAGCCGGTGGAATCGGCGGCGCTGGCCGCCAACGTGCCCGAGCACCTGCGCGATCCGGGCAACCAGTGGTTCGGCCTGTCCCTGCGGGCGCGCACCATTGTTTACAGCACCGAGCGGGTTAAGCCGGAGGACCTTTCCACCTACGAGGCCCTGGGTGAACCGCAATGGAAGAACCGGCTCTTGCTGCGCACCTCGCAGAAGGTTTACAATCAGTCCCTCGTCGGCATGCTGATTGCCGAGCATGGCGTGGAGAAGACCGAGCAGATCGTGCGCGCCTGGATCGCCAACCTGGCCGCGCCGCCCTTCGCCAACGACAACGCGGTGATGGAAGCCATTGCCGCCGGTCAGGGCGATGTGGGCATCGTCAACACCTACTATTTCGGTCGCCTGCTCAAGGATAAGCCCGAACTGCCCCTGGCTTTGTTCTGGCCGGATCAGCAGGGAAGCGGCGTGCACGTCAACGTCTCGGGCGCCGGGGTGACTCGCCATGCTCCCAATCCCCAGGGCGCGATCAAGCTGCTCGAATGGCTCGCGTCCGAGCAGGCGCAGAACCTCTTCGCCGACGCCAACATGGAATACCCGGTCAACCCGCGGGTGGCGCCCCACGCCGACGTGGCCGCCTGGGGAGCTTTCAAGCAAAATCCCATCAACGTCTCGCGCGCCGGTGAGCTTCAGGGCGAAGCCATCAAGCTGATGGATCGCGCCGGCTACCGCTAGGCGGCGAGACGAGAAAATGGTTCAAGGTGTCTGATTCTTCTTCCCTGACCACCAGCTCCAGCCCGGAGCGGCCGCCCCTCGGGCGTGCCCGCTCCGGGCCTTTTCGACCGCGCTTCTGGGACGGCTGGCGCCTGTTCGCCCTGGCGACGGCGGTGCTGGTGGTGGTGCCGCTGGCGGTGGTTTGCGTCTCCTGGCTGACGCCGGCCGTCGAGATCTGGCAGCACCTGCGCCAGACCCTGCTCGCGCGGCTGCTGCTCAACACCCTGTGGCTGGTAGTCGGCGTGGGCGGCCTGACCCTGTTGCTGGGGGTGAGTCTCGCCTGGTTCACGGCGACCTGCGAATTTCCCGGGCGGCGCTTTTTTTCCTGGGCGCTGCTGCTGCCCCTGGCCATGCCCACCTATGTGCTGGCCTTCGTCTTCGTCGGCCTGCTCGATTTCGCCGGGCCGGTGCAGAGCCTGTGGCGCGAGTGGTTCGGGCGCGATGCCTGGTTTCCGGCGGTGCGCTCCACGCCCGGGGTGATTCTTGTGATGTCCCTGGCTCTTTATCCCTATGTCTATCTCTTGGCCAAGAATGCCTTCCAGACCCAGGGGCGGCGCGCCCTGGAGGCCGCCGAATCCCTGGGCTGCGGCGCCCGCGAGGGGTTTTTTCGCGTGGCGCTGCCCATGGCGCGACCCTGGATCGCCGGCGGCGTGCTGCTGGTGCTCATGGAGGCCCTCGCCGACTTCGGCGCCGTGTCCATCTTCAACTACGACACTTTCACCACCGCCATCTACAAAGCCTGGTTCGGTTTTTTTTCCCTGAACGCCGCCGCGCAGCTCGCCTCGCTGCTGGTGCTGCTGGTGTTCCTCCTGGTGGTGGTGGAGCAACGCCTGCGGGCGCGGCGGCGTTTTGCCACCGCACGCTCCGCCGCGCACACCACGCGCATGGAACTTCAGGGTTGGCGCGCCTGGGGCGCGAGCCTCCTTGCCGGCGCGGTGCTTCTGGTGGCCTTCGGCATTCCGGCGGCGCAGCTCAGCCTCTGGGCCCTGGCGGCCTACGCCGAGGAATTCAACACCCGCTATTTCGGCCTGCTGGGGCGCTCGGTGGCCCTGGGCCTGGCGGCGGCGGGGCTGATCTGCCTGACCGCGCTGGTGCTTTCCTATGCCGCGCGGCGTCACGGCGATCCCCTCACCCGCGGCCTGGTGCGGGTCGCCAATCTCGGCTACGCCCTGCCCGGCGCGGTGCTGGCGGTGGGCATCTTCATCCCCCTGGCGGCCTTCGACAATCTGCTCATCGATGTCGCCGCAAACCTCTTCGGCCTGCGCCTGCGACCGCTGCTGCAGGGCACGGTGGTGATCATGCTGCTCGCCTATCTGGTGCGCTTTCTTGCTCCCGGCTTCAAGCCCGTCGACGGCGCCATGCACCGCGTCACGCCGAGTATCGACGAGGCGGCGCGCCTTTCCGGCCTGCGCGGCGCGGCGCTGCTGGCTCGCGTGCACTTGCCCATGCTGCGCGGCGGCCTGCTCACGGCGGCGACCATCGTCTTTGTCGATGTCATGAAGGAGATGCCCATCACCCTCATGACTCGGCCCTTCGGCTGGGATACCCTGGCGGTGAAGATTTTCGAGCTGACCGCCGAGGGCGAATGGCAGCGCGCCGCCCTGCCGGCGCTGGCCCTGGTTCTGGCCGGCCTGATTCCCATTATTTTGTTCATGCGACATGCGGAGAAGTAAAATATCCCAATCCGTGAACCGCGTTAGCGCAGCGGCGAATTTTTGAGCCGCAGGCGAGTTTTTGCCGCAAGCGAAGCCGCCCCGCCCCGCGGCATTTGCACAAACGAGGAAGCTAAGGAATGACCCAGACCGTTCTCGAACTCGCCGGCATCAGCCAGGCCTACGGCAGCCATCTGGTGGTGGACAACCTGTCCCTGCGCCTGGAGAAGGGGCGTATCGGCTGCCTGCTTGGCGCCAGCGGCTGCGGCAAGACCACGGTGCTGCGCACCATCGCCGGCTTTGAAAGCTTGCTGGCCGGGGAAATCCGCCTCAACGGCCGCACCGTGAGCCGCCCCGACAACACCCTGCCGCCCGCCAAGCGCGGCATCGGCATGGTGTTTCAGGACTACGCCCTCTTTCCCCATCTGAGCATCTTCGATAACGTCGCCTTCGGCCTGCGCAAGCGCGATGAGGGCGAGAAGATCATCCGCGTCCATGAGATGCTCGAACTGGTGGGGCTCAAGAAGGAACAGCACAAGTATCCCCACGAGATTTCGGGCGGCCAGCAGCAGCGCGTCGCCCTGGCGCGAGCCCTGGCGCCGCGTCCCGACCTGCTGCTGCTCGACGAGCCCTTCTCCAATCTCGATGTCACCCTGCGCGAGCGCCTCTCCCTGGAGGTGCGCGATATCCTCAAGGCCTACGGCGCCACCGCCCTGTTCGTCACCCACAACCAGCACGAGGCTTTTGCCGTGGCCGACGAGATCGGCGTCATGTCCGGCGGCAAAATGCTGCAATGGGCCGGTGCCCACGAGCTCTATCACCGTCCGGCGGATCCGTTCGTGGCCAGTTTTGTCGGCGAGGGGGTGTTGTTGCCGGGCGTGGTGCGCGCGGGGGGCAGGGTGGAAACGGGATTGGGCGTCTTGCAGGGCGATTTCAGCGCACCCTGCGTGGACGAGTGCGCGGTGAGCGTGCTGGTGCGGCCCGAGGACGTGGTGCACGACGACGACTATCCGGTCAAGGCCGAGGTGGTACGGCGCAATTTTCGCGGCGCCAGCATCCTCTACACCCTGCGCCTGATCAGCGGCGACCTGGTCCAGGCCCTAGTGCCCAGCCACTGCAATCACGCCATCGGCGAGAAGATCGGCATCCGCTCCGACGTGCGCCACATCGTGCTCTTTCCCCGCCCCTGATCAACTCCCGCCGTATTTGCGCTGCAAGGCACGAAAGATCATATCCAGGACTTCCTTCTGCCGTGCTTCGTGCTTGTTGAGCACCGCCAGGCAGCTGCCCATGGGAAAGCGCTGGTGCAGGTAGTCGGCATCGCGCCCCGAGAGGATAATGATGCGGTTCTTGCTCAAGCCCTTGGCCACGGCGTAGCCGAGCATCTTGAACCCGTCGATGCCCGGCATCTCCAGATCGAGCAGCAGCAGTTCGAGTTCGGCGTTGATGGCGGCCAGGCCCTGCACGGGATTGTCGCAGGTCAGCACGGCGAGATCCGGGCAGCAGCCGCGCACGTAGTTTTCCAGGTAGGCGAGAAAGCCGCGGTCGTCATCGACGATGAGGATCTGGCGCTGAGGGGTGGCGGGCGGTTCTGGCATGGAGGTCTCCGGCGGCTCCCGAATTGAACGGACGATCAGAGCGACAGTATCAGAAAGCGCCGCCGGAATAAACCCAGAACCGGGCAGGGGAGGGGCCGGTCGGTTGCTTGACAGATAGGGGCGGCGCATTAATCTTGAACACAGCCGCCGCTGCCATCCCCCCGCGCAGGCCCTTCGGTTTCGTCCCTGGAGGTTTGCCATGAGCCCCGCCCCCCATTCCGTCGTCAACCTGGATTATCATCCCAATCATCCCCTGCATCCCTCGCCCCTGGACTGGCGCGATCAGGCCATCTATTTCCTGCTCGTCGATCGCTTCGACGACAACCGCCCCGGCGTACCGGCCTACGATCCCCTCGGCACCCCCGTGGGTCGCGACCCGGCCCAGGGCAAGCGCTTCCAGGGCGGTACCCTGCGCGGCGTGACGCGGCGCCTCGATTACATCCGCGAACTGGGTTTCACGACCATCTGGCTCAGCCCGATTTTCCAGAACCGCCTCGACCTCGACGATACCTATCACGGCTACGGCATCCAGGATTTCCTACGGATCGATCCGCGCTTCGGCAGCCTCGCCGATCTGCGTGGCCTGACCGCCGCCGCCCATCAGCGCGGCATGTACGTGATCCTCGACATCGTGCTCAATCACAGCGGCGATGTCTGGGGTTATCCCGGCGGCCATCCCTATTTCTACAGCGGCGGCCGGAGGTTTCCCTTCGGCTTCTGGCGCCGGCAGGATCCGGCGGCGGGCTTTCAGCGCGAGGATGCCGTCTGGCCGGTGGAACTCCAGGACCCGGATCTGTTCAAGCGCCAGGGGGAAATCACCGACTGGCAGGATCCGGCGCAGGCGCGTGACGGCGATTTCTACAGCCTCAAGGAACTCAATCTGCCCGATCCGCGCGTTCTCGACACCCTGATCAAGATCTACAAGTACTGGATCGTCAACGCCGACATCGACGGATTCCGCGTCGATACGGTCAAGCACATGGAAAGCTCGGCCACGGCCATTTTCTGCAACGCCATCCGCGAGTACGCCAAGCGCGTGGGCAAGCACAACTTCTTCCTGTTCGGGGAAATCGTCGGCGACGATGCGCTGATTCAGGAATACATCGGCCGCAACAGCCGCATCGAGGGCACCAGCGAGCGCTTTCCGTCCCTGCACGCGGCCCTTGATTTTCCCCTGTACTTCGTGCTTGAGAACGTCATCAAGGGGCTGGCCGATCCGGTCGCCCTGCGCCGCCGCTACGAGGCCTTCCGCCAGGTGTACAGCGACCACGGCGAGGCGGGGCGCTATTTCGTCACCTTCGTCGATAACCACGACCAGGTGGGCAAGGACCACAAGCGCTTCAGCGCCGGCAGTCCCTTTCCCCAGCAGACGGTGCTGGCCTGCGCCTACCTGCTCACCGCCCAGGGCGTCCCCTGTCTCTACTACGGCACCGAGCAGGGCTTCGACGGCGCCGGACCCGACGACCGCTATCTGCGCGAATGCATGTTCGGCGGGGCCTGGGGCGCCTTCGACACCAGCGGCGCGCATTTCTTCAACCCCGGCCATCCCATCTATCGCGGCATCCGCGCCGTCGCCAAGGTGCGCGCCAAGCAGCCGGCGCTACGCTACGGGCGCCAGTATTTCCGCGAGATCTCCGGCAACGGCCAGGATTTCGGCCATCCCCGCGACGGTCGCTGTACCCTGGCCTATTCGCGCATTCTCGACAGCGACGAGGTGCTGGTGTGCCTCAATCTCGAAGCTCGCGAACGGCACGATTTCATCACCGTGGATCGCCACCTGAGCGCGCCGGGCACCCACCTGCGCGACCTGCTGCGTCCCGACCGCACCTTCGCGGTGGTGGAAGCAGGCGGTCGCGCCTGCGTGCAGGTGGGCCTCGCGCCGCATGAGGTGGCGCTGCTCAAGGTGGATTGAAGGGGAAGGGGCAGGGATGGCGATTTCTTCCACATGCTTTATGTCTGATGCTCCTTGGTGAATCGCGCATCAGATCTTTGCCCCGCGACGGTTTTTCCGCTCTTTTCCAGCCACCCGACGCGCACCTCGCGCGGTGCATCGAAATCAGGCACATAGGGCTTGATGTCCAGAAGCGGCGTGCCGTCGAGGATGTCGATATTGCGGATATGCAAGACGCCGCCCTCCATCCTGTCGAGTTGCACGACGGATAGCCCGATGGGGTTGGGCCGCCGAGGCGCGCGGGTGGCGAACAGCCCGCGCGGGTGGCTGTCCAGGAAGGGCTCGACGCGCAAACTGTAACCCCGGCTGCGGTGAAAATGGTAGAGCAGGATGAGATGGGAAAAGCCGGCGAGATCTTGGAGCCCTTCCTGAAACTCTGGAAATATTTCGATGCGACCCTCAACGCCAAGCGCGCCCGCCGGCTGAATCGGCATGCCCCGCGGGTCGGCGAAGGGCGAGCGGATGATGCCGATGGGAGCATATTCGATCTTCATTCGTCAAAACCTCCTTGACAAAGCCGCTGACCTGTTAAAATGGGGATTAGGTTAAGTGTCTGTTTTGGAACAGAAAAATTACCTAATCGAGGAGGAAATCACATGAACAAGACCCTGACCGCAGCATTTGAAAGCGAGGATGTGCTCAAAAACGTCGAGAATGAGATCATAAATCTCGATGTCGCTGGGTTCCCCAGGGAAAAAATCTTCATCGATAAGGAAAAGAAGGAAGTCAAGGTCATTGCCTCAGGGGCTATCGCGGGAGAAATCCGCAAGGTGTTTGAGGTGCATAATCCCAAGAGCATAACGGAACGGGACTGGAAGGAATAGGCAGGAGCATTTCTCCCTACCGAAGACGACGAAAAGCATAGGCTCGGGTGGCGCACTTATCGTGCCCGGGCCATCCGCTGCTCATTCGCCACCTGATCC
This sequence comes from Geoalkalibacter sp., assembly GCF_030604225.1. Lineage (GTDB taxonomy): Bacteria > Desulfobacterota > Desulfuromonadia > Desulfuromonadales > Geoalkalibacteraceae > Geoalkalibacter. The sequence goes on along the minus strand of NZ_JAUVWH010000032.1, from coordinate 3,951 downwards.
GTGGCGTTTTTTTTTAAGGAGATCCGCAGTCAACCGAAGTTTCGGCGCGGGCCAGAATCTCCCGCACCACTTTGAGATCGGCCGGCGCCAGAGTCGGCGCTTGTTCGAGCCATTTCTGCAGGGCGTTGCCGAATGCGGCGCGTTGCGCAGGGTCAACGTTTAGCAGCTGGGCAAGAATGCAGCGTTCGGCGAGCAGCAGACCTTGCTTTTTTGTCGACACGGTGCGGGCCAGTATGTCGAGGCCCTGTTCGGTCATGGCAAGGGCCTGGTTCAGATCGATCTGGAAATGCGCGTCGGCGAAGGATAAATGAGCTTCCAGGAGGGTGAGGGCGGCATTGTGTAGGGTCACCGGCAGTTCATCGTAATCGCCGATCTGGCGCTTGAGGCGTAGGCCCTCCTGGGCAAAATGCAGGGCCTTTTCCATGGCGCCGGGGTCCTGGGTTGCGCGGAACAGCATGCGGTAGGCAATGCCCAGATTGACCTGCGAACCGCTAAGCCATTTCTGCTCGATGCCGGGAATCTCGATGCAGCGGTGATGTTCTTCGATGCAGGTCACGAGGTCCTCGTCCCACTCGGCGTAGTTCGCGCGATTGTTGTGATAACGCCAGAGTAGGTAGGGGTCGCGCTGTTGATCCAGGCATTGGTCGAGGATGCCGCGGGCTTGCTCCAGGGCTGCCGCACCCTCGGCCTTGTGCTGTTCCAGGCGGCCGCTGACCACCGTCCAGCTCAAATGCAGGTTGTAGCGCAGGGCAATTTCGTTCGGGGGAATGGCCCGGCGCAGAGTGCATAAGCCCGGTTCGTCCCGCAAGGCGGCAAATGCCTGATCGTACTGGCCGGTGCGTTCCAGCAGGCGAGCAATATCCATGGCATATTTGGCGGGATGCACCGGGCGCAGATGGCGCGCCAGATCCAGCGCCTCGTCAAAGCAGCCGGAACGTTCTAGCAACTCGCAGAGATGCTGCAGACTTTGCAGACTCAACCCGCCATAGGTCAAGAGTCGATTGCCGGGTTCCGCGGTGTCGCGATCCTGGGCGAGGACGCGCCAGAGGGCAGGGACCAAAAAATACATTTCCTCTCGGCGGGAGGTTTCCAGGAGATTTTCCAGCAGCGCTTGGCGCGCCCTCGGCGGCAGGCCGGCGGATTCGCTCAAGCCCAACAGGACCAGGCCGGCCAGCGGGTCCGTATTGGCCTTCAAGAAAACGGGGAGTTCGGACTCAAGTTGGTCGCGAAGATGGACAAACCGGTTTCGCACCCGCTCGGTCTCTTTTTCCAGGCAGGCAGCCAGGCGTGACAGGCTGTGTTGCCCGATTTGCTCCCGGATCAGCAGGCGATAATCATGTTGACAGCGACGGACGAAAGCGGCGAGGGCGTGGGTGGTGGCCTCGGCCTGATCGGGAAGCAGGGATGAGCCGAATCTGAAGAGGACAAACTCGGCAAGTCCCAGGGATATCATGCCCCGCAGGCGCGCATCTCCCGCCGATAAGGTCTTGCGCCAGGCAGGGGGCAGGGTATCCGTGGAGCACAGGATGAGCAGATCCAGGAGCAACTGATCGCCGCTGTCCATCATTTCCAGAACACGGGGAAGAAGCTCGATGGGTAGCTCCTCGGACCCTTCGGCGAGTTGGCCGTGGACCAGTTCGCAGGAGTTGGACGTCGCGTCTTTGCCGAGACGCGCCAGGGTCTGTCGCTCCTGGCCGATGCCCACATGCAGGGCGAGGTCGGTGCGGCTATTTCGCAAGGCTGGAACCAGGCTATTCCAGACCCAGCTGTCCTCCGCAAAAGCGCCGCAATTCCACAGGCGGATTTCCGGCACCTCGTCGCGCAGCAGGAGGCTGACCGTCCGCAGAATGCGCCGCTGCACCCGTTGGGCGTGGTTGTACCATTTTTGGAGCCATTCGCGGAATTTGCTGTCCTCGCCGGCGAGCACCGACGGGACCAGGGTCACCATGAAGACAAACAGCAAGGCGCTGAGCACAAACCAGGCGCGCTGGGCCGTGCCCACCAGATTCCCTTCGATCAGCAGACGCTTGAACAAGTCCTCATAAAGCCCCAACAGGCCAAAGAGGGTGGCGATGCCGACGGAAAAGACCAGGGAGAAAAACAGCAGGGAAAAGCCATCGAAACAACATTTGAGAGAGGAAAATCGTGCCTGTTGCCGGGCCGCGGCACGCAAGGCCTTTTCAAAATCGGCCAAGGCTAGGCCTGGGGGTAAAAACAGGTCCAGACCCGTGCGACCTGGGACCACGATGCGTCCAGGTTCGGGACTGGATTGGCCGGCTTTCCAGAGGCCGGCCGTGTGAACCTTGATGCTGAGATTCTTTCCCATGGGCAGTGTCCTTGCAAGGGCTAGACGTGTAGTGCCTGGATGGGATCGACAAAGCGGTAGCTCCCGTTGAGGACGGGCAGTTGCGATGGCTCGGTGGTTTCCTCGTAGAGCCGCAAAAACGCGGGACCGACTTCCTGAAAGCCGCTCCGGACCATTTGCATGTAACGCGCGGGGATGAAAGCGTCGGTCTCACCCTCGCGCAACCAATGCTCAGGTCGGCAACGGAAGGTATAGACTCGGCCCCTGGGAGGAAGCTCGGTTATCGCCAGGCTCACATCGATGCACTGGTAATTTTTTTCCCGCAGTTTGAGGCGCGTCAGTTCCTCGGGTGTTACTTGAATTAAAGCCCCGTTCACCCGCGCATGGGGGATCTCCCGTAAATCGAGGAAAACTCCCTGGGCTTTGCGCCCCAGGAATTCGAAAAAAAGTTCCTCCTTGGCCCTCCAGCAGCGCTGGAAACCATGGAGAAGCGCGGGGATGAGGTCGTTTGACAAGAGGGGACGCTTGAGGACGTTTTCGGCGCTGGTGCGATTCATCAGGGAGCCGTAGCCGAATAGGTACATCGGGGCTTTTGTGGGGGAGGTGGAATTGGTCGGTGCGGATTCAATAATCATTTGCTAACTCTTAGCGCTTTTGCATTGATTGTCAACCCGGGCAGCAATCCTGGTCGGACGCAAATCCGTTCCTTGCACCACCTTCAACGCCTGTTAGTCTATCCCTTAAGGGTTTCTTTTCGCCACAAGCGTTGGAGATTGCATGGAATTCACCGATTTCGATCCCCTGAAAGGAAAAACCTTGCAGGTTCTCGATGCCGAGGGGCGGGCCAACCCTGATTTGCTCCCCGACCTCGACGAGGAGCGCCTGCGGCGGATCTTTCGCTGGATGCTCGCGGCGCGCTTGGTCGACCAGACCTGCCTCAGTTTGCAGCGCGAGGGGCGGCTGGGCACCTACCCGCCGGTGGAGGGGCAGGAGGGTTGTCAGGTGGGCAGCGCCCTGGCCCTTGGCGAAGACGACTGGGTGGTGCCCTCCTTTCGCGAGTTGGCCGTGGCCCTGGTGCGCGGCGTGCCCCTGGAGAGCATCCTGCTCTACTGGATGGGGCACGAGGAGGGCAGCCGGCTGCCCCGGACCCTGCGTTTTTTGCCGGTGGCGGTGCCCGTCGGCACCCATACCCTGCACGCCACGGGCCTGGCCATGGGCATCGCCTACCGACGCCGCAGGGACGCGGTGCTCTGCTACTTCGGCGACGGGGCCACCAGCAAGGGCGATTTCCACGAGGCGCTGACCTTCGCCGGGGTGCGCAAGGCGCCGGTCATCTTCTTTTGTCAGAACAACGCCTGGGCCATTTCGGTGCCGCGCCGCGCCCAGTGCGCCGCCGCCTCCCTGGCGGCCAAGGCGGTGGGCTACGGCATGCCGGGCATCCAGATCGACGGTAACGACCCCTTTGCCGCTTATCTCGCCACCGCCACGGCCTTGCAGCGGGCCCGCGCCGGAGAAGGTCCGACCTTCATCGAAGCGCTCACCTACCGTCTCGGTCCGCATACCACCTCCGACGATCCCGGCCGCTACCGCCCCGCCGAGGAGGAGGAACGGATGCGGTCCCTGGAGCCTCTGGCGCGCTACCGGCG
>NZ_JAUVWH010000004.1 GCF_030604225.1 Geoalkalibacter sp. | reverse complement strand
TCGGTCCAAATAATTTTCGCGGGTTTCGTTGTCATGAATTTCTCCTTAGTGGTAATCCAGGCACCTTCAAGGCAAACGAAAAACCAACCTCATTTGCATTGACCAACAATGTTTTAACCGGAAAAAACCGGCCAAACCCAACCGAAGATTCGATACCGCAACCGCGACGAGCGGGAAATCCGCCGACGCCGCACAGCTGAGCGGCCCTCCGAATCGTGTATACAGTATACAAACCCCCTTGGGGTGTCAAGAAAAATGTACCTAGGGCAGGCGGTGCGAAAACCTGGGAAACCGTCACGGGATTAAAACGATTTTCTGTGGAAGCTCAAGCCTTTGACGGCCAATGACCAAGCAAGGATGCCAGGGCATGAAGCACAGAGCATGCTGCGTTTCAGGAAAGGGCTAGGGAGAAGACAAAGTCTTTCTTAGTGCGGGGTCCACGGGGAAGATTTCGGATTGCAGGGCCTGGGCGCGAACCTCATCCCTTTCTTCCTGGGAGACGTTGCGGGGAATGTCGAGGGTCTGGCCGAGAAATACCTGGCGAGGATCCTTGATTTGGTCACGGTTGGCCTTGTAGAGCAAGGGCCAGAGCAGCGGATCCCCGTAGACTTCGGGCCGTGCTGCGATAAGCCAAAGGGTATCGCCGTGCCGGACATCGTAGGTCGAAACCCGCGGCGGTGCCGGAACAAGCGCAACGGCGGGCGCCGCGGCGGGCGCGGCGGGACGAGCGGGCGCGGCGGCGGAGGGTGCCGCGGGACGAGATCGAGACGGCGCGGGAGCGGGAGTCGGCGCAGCCGGCACCAGGGCTTGTCTCTCCGCGGCTTCCCGCGCCAGGCGCTCTTCTTCCCGGCGCAAACGCTCCTGCTCGGTCTGACGAATCGCCTCGCGCGCATGATGCTCGGCAAGAGCAAACGAAGAGCGAGCCCTTGGGTATTCACCTTGGGCAATATCGAGCTCCCCCTGGCGCAAGGCCTCTTGGGCCGCACGATAAGGCGCGCCGGCCAGTTGCTCGGCCCCGATGGCATAGGCACGGGCCACCAGGCTGCGCGCGCCCTCAAGCTCCTGACGCGGCGGCGGTGCGGAGCAACCGGCCAGGGTGGTCGCCAGGAGCAATAGGGCCAGAAATAGTTTCGGCATCAGGGTCGACAGATGAAAACCTCAGAGGCGATTTGGAACGACACGAAAGGGGGAGCGGTGCCCGTCATGGTCGCCGCCCCCCCCTTTTTGCGAACCGATGCTGTTCCGGTTATTTCGGGCGAGCGGCAAGCCGGATACCAAGTTCACGCAGTTGTTTTTCGTCCACCTCGCCCGGTGCTTCGGACATGAGACAGGTGGCCTTCTGCGTTTTAGGAAAGGCAATGACGTCACGGATGGAATCGGTGCCGGCGAGAATCATGGTCAGGCGATCCAGGCCGAAGGCGATGCCGCCGTGGGGCGGCGCCCCATATTCGAGGGCTTCCAGAAGGAAACCGAACTTGACGCGGGCTTCCTCGTCTCCAATGCCCATCAGCTCGAACATTTTGCTCTGCACCGCCCGATCATGGATACGAATACTGCCGCCGCCGATTTCCGAGCCGTTGAGCACCATGTCGTAGGCCTTGGCGCGCGCTTTGCCAGGGTCGGTGTCGAGCAGCGGAACGTCCTCGTCCATGGGCGCGGTGAAGGGATGATGCACCGCCACATGGCGGCGGGTTTCGCCGTCCCATTCCAGAAGGGGGAAATCCGTGACCCACACGAACTTGTAGGCATTCTTGTCGACCAGGCCGAGTTTGTGGCCGAGATGGCCGCGCAGGCGCCCCAAGGCTTCGTTGGCAATGCGGAAGCTATCGGCGACAAACACCAGCAGATCGCCTACCTCCGCTTGCAGGGCCTGCCCGATCTGGGCAATTTCCCCCTCGGAAAAAAACTTGGTGATGGGCGACTGCCAGCCGTCGGCATTGATCTTGATCCAGGCCAGGCCCTTGGCGCCGTAGATCTTGACGAATTCGCCGAGATCGTCGAGATCCTTGCGCGACAGCTCGGCGCCGCCTTTGACGTTCATTGCCTTGACGATGCCGCCCGCCTGGACCGCGTCGGTAAAGACCTTGAAGCCGCTGCTGCGCACGATATCGGATATTTCGACATGCTCCATGCCGAAACGCAGGTCGGGATTGTCCACGCCGAAGCGCGCCAGAGCCTCGGCATAGCTCATGCGTGGCACGGGCAGGGGCACTTCGACGCCGATGGTTTCGCGAAACACCCGGGCGATCATGCCCTCCATGGTCTTCATCACGCCGTCGCGATCGACAAAGCTCATTTCGCAGTCGATCTGGGTGAATTCGGGCTGCCGATCGGCGCGCAGGTCTTCGTCGCGGAAGCATTTGACGATTTGCATGTAGCGATCGAACCCGGAAACCATGAGGATCTGCTTGAAGAGCTGGGGCGACTGGGGCAGAGCGTAAAAGGTGCCCTGGTTGACGCGGCTCGGCACCAGGTAATCACGCGCGCCTTCCGGAGTGCTCTTGGTCAGAAAGGGTGTTTCGAGTTCGAGGAACCCTTCGCCGGCGAAATAATCGCGCACCACACGGGTCACCTGATGCCGCAGCATCAGGGTACGCTGCAAGGCCGGGCGGCGCAGATCGAGATAGCGGTATTTGAGGCGGGTATTCTCCGCGACGTCGGTAAATTCATCGATCATGAAGGGCGGAGTCTTGGCGGTGTTGAGAATGCGCAGCTCATGCACCTCGACCTCGACTTCGCCGGTTTTCATCTTCGGATTGAGGGTGCCCTCGGGGCGCCGAGAGACATGCCCCTTCACGGCGACCACGTACTCGCCGCGCACCCGGTCGGCCTTCTGGTGGGCCTCGGGATCACGGTCGGGGTCAAGGGCCAACTGCACGATCCCCTCGCGGTCGCGAAGGTCGATGAAAATCAGGCCGCCATGGTCGCGCCGCCGCTGCACCCAGCCCATCAGGCAGACCTGTTGACCGATCTGGTCGGCGGTGAGTTGCCCGCAGTAATGGGTTCGTTTCCAGTCGCCAAGGATGTCGTTCAAGAGTGGTTCCTCCCTCGTCAATTGCGGATGTCCCGCCGGCATTCCGGGCGGGATGGTGGAGAATGGTGGATTATACAAACCGCCATGAAAAATCTCAAGCGCCTTGCCCGGCGCCGGACAACTTGGTCAACTCGGCGACCACGGCCTCATGCAGACCCTCAAGGGCGATTTCACGCTGGCTGCTGTCGGCCATCAAGCGCAGTTGCCCGACACCCTGCGCCAGTTCGTTCTCGCCGATGATCAGCACCAGGGGGGCGGCCAGTTTGTCGGCCCGACGCATCTGCGCCTTGAGGCTTCTCCCCTGATAGTCGATCTCGACCCGCAGGCCCTGCCGCTGCAACTGGTGCATGAGGACAAAGGCGCGCCGTTGCGCGGCCTCGCCCAAGGCCGCGATGAACAGCGCGGGCGGCGGCGAGATGCGGTCCTTGTCGCCCATCAGCAAGGCCAACCGTTCCACGCCCATGGCAAAGCCGATGCCGGGCAGCGCCGGTCCGCCCAGCTCGCGCACCAGGCCATCGTAGCGCCCGCCGGCGGCAACGGCGTTCTGGGCGCCGAGGTTGGCCGTCAGCATTTCAAAAGTGGTGCGGGTGTAATAGTCGAGTCCGCGCACCATGCGCCGGTTCACCGCGTAGGGCGTGCCAAGGTCGTCCAGATAAGCCCGCGTCGCGGCAAAATGCTGCTCGCAGCCGCCGCACAAATGATCGAGCATGGCGGGAGCATCCAAGGTCGCCTCGCGGCAGCCGGCCGCCTTGCAATCGAGAACCCGCAGGGGATTGCTCGTGAAACGTCGTCGGCAGTCGTCGCACAGATCCCCGAGTCGCGCTTCGAGAAATGCGACCAGTTGCCGGCGGTAGGCCGGGCGGCACTCGGGGCAGCCCAGGGAGTTGATCTGCAATTCGACCTCACCGAGGTCGATTTCATCGAAGAACTGGCTGAGCATGGCGAGGATCTGTGCATCTATGCGGGGGTCGTCGACACCAACCGCCTCGACGCCGATCTGATGAAACTGTCGGTAGCGTCCTTTCTGCGGCCGCTCGTAGCGGAACATGGGCCCCAGGTAGTAGAGCTTGGCGACAGGATCGGCGGCGTGCATCTTGTGCTCGATAAACGCGCGCATGACCGAGGCCGTCCCCTCGGGACGCAAGGTCAGGGAGGTGCCGCCCTTGTCGACAAAGGTGTACATCTCCTTTTCCACGATATCCGTGGTCTCGCCGATGGATCGCTGAAAGAGTTCGGTTTTTTCCACCACCGGCACGCGAATCTCGGAAAAACCGTGCAGGGCGAACACCCGGCGCGCCGTACTTTCGAGAAATTGCCAGGTTTCCACCTCGCCGGGGAGAATGTCGTTCATCCCCTTGATGCCTGTAATGCTCATGTGTATCCGATACGCTCCCTGTCAAAAATTTCGGCCGTGCAAAGCCGCCGGCCGAATGCGTGCCATATTTACCCCGGCGCGACCCGACCCGTCAACGCCCAAGACACGCGACGCGCAAAAGGCAGGGGCGCAACCCGTCAAAAATCCTTCAGGTCGCGGGCCGGACACACCACATTGCGCTTTTTCTTGCCCCAATACATGGCGCGGTCGGCGAGCATGAGCAACTCGGCGTGATCCTCCGCATCGTGGGGAAAGGTCGCGACACCGAGGGTCGCCGTCAGGCGGGCATTGACGCCCTGCTCGGCAAGAAAACGATGTTTTTCCAGGGTGGCCCGCATGCGCTCCGCCACCACGAGGGCGCCCTGTTCCTCGGTCTCCACCAGCAGTGCGGTGAATTCATCGCCGCCGTAACGAAAGAGCAGATCCGTGTCCCGCAGACACTGACGCAGCACCTGCCCCACTTCGGCCAACACGGCACTGCCGACCAGATGGCCATGGCGGTCGTTGATATTTTTGAAATAATCCAAGTCGATGAAAATCAGGGCGAATTCGAGACGATAGCGGCATGAACGGCGCAGCTCCTGCTCCAGGATGAGGTGCAGATAACGATGATTGAAGAGCCCGGTCAGGTCATCGCAATACATGAGTTCGCGCGCGTCACGCAACCGAGAGGCATTCTCGAAGGCTAGCGCCGCCTGGGCGCAGAGCAAGCCGGGCGCCCGGTTGGACAAGGCAGCGCCGACCAAAACCAGGCCCCCCTGGATCTGTTCCTGAAAACTCAAGGGATAAACCAAAATTGGCTTATCGCAATGCAAGGCCTGGCTTTCCTCGCCGCTCAACCACCAGGGGCCCTGGCCACAGGAAAGGCCGGAAAAAAGCAAGGGCGCCCAGCTTTGCGCCTGGGACCGATCCATCCCCACCAGGGCGGGCAACCCGAAATCCCCGTCGCGGTGAACAAAGGCGAAACCCATCGTCACCCCGAGCTCTCCCATGGCCAGGGGCAGAGCTTTCTCCAGCAGGGGATCCAGTTCGTGTTGGGCGAAAAGGTCGAGGCCGGCGCGCAGCAGATCGTTCTGGCCGCAAAGCCGCGCGTTATCCTCCGCCAGGCGACGTTTCTCCAGCAGGCCAAGCACCCGATGCCGCAACTCTTCGGGGTGAAACGGCTTGATCAGATAGCCAGCGGCGCCGTCGCGCAAAGCCGCGATGGCCTGTTCCTGATCAGCTTGGGCGACCATCAGCAAAACTTCGGGAGGGGGATCGAGCTGACGGCAAAAGCGCACAATTTCGCCCTCGGCCAAGCCCGGCGGAGTCAGGTCGCTCATGACCAGATCGATGCCGCCGCCCTCAAGAAGACGCAGGGCACCAGCCCCCCCGTCGCAGGTTTGGACGGATAAGCCTTCGCGGCCGAGCAGTTCAACCAGGAGTTGACGAAAAAGCTGCTCGCCATCGACAACCAGCAGGGTGGGGGTTTTCATAAGGGCTCCGCATGAGAATCCATGAAATAATTAGCAAAAACCGCGCCACCCGATTGCCGGAAGCGACCCTTTTCCCAATTCTCAATCACCCAGCCGGCGCCCTGGGACCGCATGCGCAAGCTGCCCTGGGTATCGGTGCGAAACAGAGGAATGTTCTGTCGCGCCAATCCCTCGACCACGGATTGCGCCGGAAGCCGATAGACATTGTGACGCCCGGCGGAGACAAAAGCCGCAGCCGGCGTTAAGGCCTCCGCAAGTTGTTCCGTCCGTGAGCGTGCACTGCCGTGATGGGGCAGCTTCAGCAAGGATACAGGTCCGGGCAGGGGATGCAAGAGCAGCGCGCCGACGCCTCGCTCCTCAAGGTCGGCCGTCAGCAGCACGCCATCCTGTCCCTGACCGGCGTAGATTACCAGGGACTGGTCGTTGACGGACAGCCCCTCTCCTTCCGCGCGAAAAACCGCGAGCAGGCAAGGTTCCCGCTCTATCACGGTCCATCCTGGCGCAAAATGGCGGACCTTGATGGAGCGCGCCTGAACAAGCCGGGCCAATTCGGTGTCGAGTTCCTCCAGGGGAAGTGGCGACCAGAATTCATCCACGGGAAAATGGGTGAGCACCTGATGCAGACCCAGGCGATGGTCGGGATGATCATGGGTGAGCACCACCGCGTCCAGCCGCCCAATGCCCAAATGGCCAAGGGCCGGAGCGATGAGTCGCGCACCCACATCAAAGGTTTCACTGCGCACCCCGCCACCATCGATCAGGATGTGGCGCCCCGGCGCCGCGGAGAGCAGCGTCGCATCCCCTTGTCCGACGCTCAGGGCGATGACCTGCAGGCCTGGCGGGGGCGCGACGGGAATCAGGAGGAGCAGGCTCGCCATGCCTGCCGTTGCGCCGCGCCAGCGCCGACGCCAATGGTGCCCGGCCAGAACCAATAGGCACAGGGCAAACACCCCAAGCAGCACGCGCGGCGTCAGATAAAGCTGCACTCCCCCCAGCAGGGGCGTTTCCGTCAGCCAAGCCATCAGGTCAAAGGTGGCTTGTACCACCAGCCCATCGAGGATCAGCAGGTATCTGGCGCCCGCTTCCCAGACAAGAGCCAGCACCACTGCAGCCAGGCCCACCGGCACCGCCACCAGTCCGATGGCCGGTACCGCGAGAAGATTGGTCACCAGTGCCGCGGGGGCCAGCAGATGGAAATGCAGCAGGGTCAACGGCAAGGTGGCCAGGGTGGCGGCCAAAGTGGTCAGGGCCAACAGGCATAGCCAGCGCAGGACAAAGGGCCGCTGCGGACAATGGGGAGACCAGCGCGGCACCAGCAGCATGATGCCCAGCACCCCCGCAAAGGACAGCTGGAAAGACGCCTCGAAGAGCAGCAGCGGCTCGAACAGCAAAAACAGCAGTCCGGCGCTCCACAGAAGATTCAGGGGCGCCGTGCGCCGGGAACAGGCCCAGAGCACGGCCCCTGCTGTCGCCATGAGAAAAGCGCGCTGGGTTGGCAGCGCCTCGCCGGTCAGAAGCAGATAGGCCAACAACAACGGCAGCAGAAACACGGGGAGAAAGCGCTTGGGCGGAAAGTGCAGCAGCAGCCAGGTGCTGCGCCGCCAGAAAAAAAAGACCAGCTGATAGGCATAGAAGCCGATCAGGCCCAGATGCAAGCCCGAGATGGAAAACAGGTGGGAAATGCCGCCGCGGGCCAAGATCTGGCGCTGCGTGTCGCTCAACCCGCCCTTGTCGCCGACCAGCAGAGCAGCCAGCAGGCCGGCGGTATCCTCGGGCACGCACGCCTCGATCAGGCCCAGGACCCGCTGCCGCCAGGCGGCGGCCAGCAAGCGCGGACCCAAAGGCGCCGTACCGGGTAAGACGGCCGCCTCCTCAAGGTTTTTCAGATAGGCGCTGGCTTCAATGCCGCGCGCCGCGAGATAGCGGGGATAATCAAATTCACCGGGAGTGCCGAAATTGTGCGGTGTGCGCAGGGAGGTCCGAAAGCGCAGATGGTCGCCGGGGAGCACCGCCGTTGCCGGACCGTCCAGGAACAATCGCAGACGCCCATCGACCCGCAAGACCTGGCCGTCTTTTCGCAGGACATGCACCCGTAGATCCAGATAGCTTTTGTCCCCGGAGCGACGCCCCAGGCTCAACACCTCGGCGTCCACCCCCAATTCGCCGACTCCGCACCAGGCTCGCAAGCCGCTCCTCCCGGCGTCGGGTGCGAGCGCCAGGCCATAGAGCAGATAGCCGCTAAGGAAAAAAAAGGCCAAGCCGGCCGCCGTTTGCCGGCGCGGATGGCGGCGCAACAGCACAACACCCAGGGCACAGACCAAGGCAAGAGCCGCCGGCCAAACGCTCGCGGGGCCATAGGGCGCGGCAGCGATGCCGCCGCCCAAGGCAAGCAACCAGGGCAGAACTCCCACGATGGATCAGGGCAAGGGGCCGAGTGCGGCGAGCAGCGCCAGGAGAGCATCAAGCTCCGCGACATGGGGCACTTCGGGGAAACCACCCATGCCGGCGAGGCTGGCCAGGTCTTCGGGACGGGACCGCAACCCCCGCAGGTGAACCAGGTCGAAACCTGAACCTGGCGGCAACAAAACCTTGAGCTGATGGCGTCCCCGTTCCAGATAGACGCCGCCGGCCGATGCCGGCGCCAGATAGGACGGCCAGGCGATGTCACGCTGTCGTCCCTCATTGATCCGCACGCCGGCCGGCAAACTTCCCGCCCCGATGAGGTCGATGCGATAGAAGGCGGGGTGAGTTATGGAAAAGGACAGCAAGACCTCGGCGTTCGTCGTCGTGGCGCGCAGCCAACGGCCGCCGCTCGGGGCGCCGAGATAACGGGTCGTCACCACTGTCGCCCCGCCGGGATCCTCGGCGTTTTCCGCCTCCAGGGCCAGATCCGGCGCCGCGCGGGGCAACAGGTGGTCCACACCCAAGGCTTGCAGCGCCGTCACGGCCAGATCAACCCGCCCCAGGGGCCGGTCCGGCTGCCAGCCGCCGATGGGGGCGATTTCCGGCAGGTCGACCGCCTGGAATTCCAGGTAATCAATCGCCCCATTGGGCGGCAGGCGCAGTTCAACCTCCAGCATGCCAGCATCCAGGGGCAGGATGCCAAGGTCCACGGGGGTAAAGAGATTTTCACCGGAGACGGAAAATTCCTTGCCGTCCAAACGGATGACATGGTCGGGCAGACGTATCACGGCCTTAACCCGGTAATCTCCCGCCAGGGGCAGGACAAACTCCAGGCGCGCGGTGGTCGGCGAGGCGATGCCGCTCACCCAGCCGCTACCGCTGAACTCTCCGAAATTGGTGAAATCCTTGATGGACACCAGGCTGTCGGGATCAAGCGTCTCTTCCGCCTCGATGCGTAGATTGCGCCGTCCGGACAGGATTCGCCGGTAATCCTCATCCTCCGGCTGATCCGGCAGTCCAAAAGACAGCCCCAGGCCGTCCACCAGGCTCCTCATCCAATCACCCTGGGTCAACCCGGCCCCCAAAACCGGTCCGGGTCCCAGCAGCAGCCATAACATGACAAAAGCAAGATGTTTCACAAATCCCCCCGCATAAAAGCCAAATCTCTCACAGCGCTGCCCGCAAGCCTAACACAGCGCCCAGGCTTTGAGAAGGCGCGATGAAGGCGCAAAAAAGCCGGGCGCGAGGCCCGGCTTCTTATTAAGCGATGGGTTTTGAGTCAAACCTACTCGAACACCAGGAGCAGGTCGTCCTGCTGCACGGACTCGCCTTCCTTGAAGAGGATTTCCGCGATTTTTCCGGCGACGCGCGCCTTGACGTTGGTCTCCATCTTCATCGCCTCGGTGCTCAGCAGGGTATCGCCGGCGCTGACCTCGTCGCCGACCTTGACCAGAATCTTGAACACCTTGCCCGGCATGGGCGCGCCAACGTGCTTGGCGTTGCCCTTTTCCGCCTTCTGGTGGCTGGCCTGATCCGACTCCACGGAGAGATCCTGCACCGTCACCTGCCGCGGTTCGCCATTGAGCTCGAAGTAAATGTTGCGCGTGCCGTCTTTTTGCAGGCTGCCCACGGCGTTCAAACGCGCGATGAGGTTTTTCCCCGGCTCGATCTCCACGTTGATCTCGTCGCCGGTTTCCAAGCCATAGAAAAACACCGGGGTCGGCAGCACCGAGGTATCACCGAACTCCTGGCGATGGCCGTCGAATTCTTCCCATACCCCGGGATAGAGCACTGCCGAGAGCACATCGCGCTCACTCACCTTGTGCCCGACTTTTTCTTCGAGCTGAGCCTTGGCGGCGGCGAAATCCACCGGTTCGAGCAATTCGCCGGGACGGCAGGTCAGGGGTTTTTCGTCCTTGAGGATGATCTTTTGCAACTCCTCGGGGAAACCGCCCACGGGCTGGCCGATCATGCCCTTGAAGAAATCGATGACCCCCTTGGGAAAGGTTAGTTCATGGCCGCGCTCGTAGACATCCTCGGGTTCCAGGTTGTTCTGCACCATGAACATGGCCATGTCGCCGACGATCTTCGAGGAGGGCGTCACCTTGATGACGTCGCCGAACATGTCGTTGACCTTGCGGTACATCTCCTTGCACTCCTCCCAGCGATGGCCCAGGCCCAGGCCCTCGACCTGCGGCTTGTAGTTGGAATACTGGCCGCCGGGAATCTCATGGTAGTAAACCTGAGCCGTGCCGCTGCGCAGTTCGGATTCGAAGGGCGCGTAGTAGGTGCGCACCGTCTCCCAGTAATTGGCGAGTTTCTGCAGCCCCTCCTGGTCGAGCTTGGGATCCCAGATGCTGCCCTCAAGGGCCGCGAGCAGCGCGTTGAGGTTGGGCTGGGCGGTCAGGCCCGAAACCGAGGACAGGGCCAAATCGACGATGTCCACTCCGGCCTGGGCCGCCACCAGCAGCATGGCGCCGCCGTTGCTCGAGGTGTCGTGGGTATGCAGATGAATGGGGATGCCGATTTCGGCCTTGAGGGCCTTGATCAGCTTCTCGGCGGCGAAGGGCTTGAGCAGCCCGGCCATGTCCTTGATGCCGAGAATGTGCGCGCCCATTTTTTCCAGTTCCTTGGCCGTCTCGACGTAGTATTTCAGCGGGTACTTGTCACGCTTGGGGTCGAGGATGTCGCCGGTGTAGCACATGGCCGCCTCGCACACCGTGCCGCTTTTGCGCACCGCCTCCATGGCCACCGCCATGCCCTTGGTCCAGTTGAGGGAATCGAAGACGCGGAACACGTCGATGCCGCTCTCGGCGGCTTTCTTCACGAACTCCTGCACCACGTTGTCGGGGTAGTTGGTGTAGCCGACGGCATTGGAGCCGCGCAGCAGCATCTGGAAGAGTACGTTGGGAATCTTCGCCCGCAGGCGGTCGAGGCGCTCCCAGGGATCCTCGCGCAAAAAGCGCATGGATACATCGAAGGTCGCCCCGCCCCACATCTCCAGGGAAAACAGGCCGCCGCCGTGGACACTGGTCGCCTCGGCGATGCGCTCCAGGTCGGCGGTGCGGAAACGCGTAGCCATCAGCGACTGGTGGGCATCGCGCATGGTGGTGTCGGTAATCAGCAGCTTGCGCTCCTTGAGCGCCCATTGGGCCAGCCCCTCGGGGCCTTTTTCCCGCAGAATATCGCGCGTGCCTCGCGGCCGCGGCGTGTCATAATGAATTTCCGGCACCTCGGCCATACGCAGGTCGCGGTAGCGCAGGGCTTTTTCCGGCCTGATGCCGGGATAGCCGTTGACCACGGTGTGGCCGATGAAACTCAGCAGCTTGTTGGCGCGATCGCGTTTGACGGGGATCTGGAAAAGCTCGGGGTGCGTGTCGAGAAAGGAAGTGTCGCACTGCCCTGCCAGAAAGATCGGATGGGTGATGACGTTTTCGAGAAAGCCGATGTTGGTTTTCACTCCGCGGATGCGAAATTCCTGCAAGGCGCGATGCATGGTGCGCGCCGCATCGGCGAAGCTGCGCCCGAAGGTGGTGATCTTGGTCAGCAGCGAATCGTAATGGGGCGTGACCTGCGCACCGGCGTAGCCCTGGCCGGCGTCGAGGCGCACGCCGTAGCCCGCCGCGGTGCGATACACCTTGATGGTGCCGAAATCGGGAGCGAAGTTGTTGCGCGGATCCTCGGTCGTGACGCGGCTCTGGATGGCGAAACCACGCAGTTCGATGTCCTCCTGACCGGCGATGCCGATTTCGGGATCCGAAAGGGCGTGCCCCTCGGCGACCCGAATCTGGATCTGCACCAGATTGCGCTGGGTGACCATCTCGGTCACGGTGTGCTCGACCTGGATGCGCGGATTGGTTTCGATGAAATAGAAGTTGCCGTCCTGATCCAGCAGAAATTCCACGGTGCCGGCGTTGACATAGCCGACCGCACGGGCGATTTTCATCGCCATGTCGCAGACTTCCTGACGTTTTTCGGCAGACAGGCTGATGGAGGGCGCGATTTCGATCACCTTCTGGTGGCGACGCTGGATCGAGCAGTCCCGCTCGAAGAAATGCACCACGTTGCCGTGACTGTCCCCCATGATCTGCACTTCGATGTGCTTGGGCCGCTCGATGTATTTTTCAAGAAAAACCGAGGGATTGCCGAAGGCCGCCTGGGCCTCGGACGCCGCGCTCTTGAGCCCTTCAAGCAACTCGCGCTGGGTGCGCGCCACGCGCATGCCGCGCCCCCCGCCCCCGGCGGCGGCCTTGATGATGATGGGATACCCCGCTTCCTTGGCGAAGATCAGGGCCTGTTCCTCGGTGGTGATGGGTTTTTCCGTCCCGGGCACCACCGGCACTCCGGCCTCCATGGCCACCAGGCGCGCACTGACCTTGTCGCCGAGGCCCCGCTGAATCTCCGGCGTGGGGCCGATAAACGTGATGCCGGCTCGGGCGCAGGCTTCGGCGAAATCAGGATTCTCCGAAAGAAAACCATACCCGGGATGAATGGCGTCGACCTCTTTCTTGCGCGCCAGGTCGATGATTTCGTCAATGGACAGGTAAGCCTCGATGGGCCCCTTGCCCTTGCCGATCTGATAGGCCTCGTCGGCCTTGTAGCGATGCAGGGAGATCTTGTCCTCCTCCGAGTAGATCGCCACGGTTTTGATGCCCAACTCGGTGCAGGCCCGGAAAATGCGGATGGCGATCTCGCCCCGGTTGGCCGCCATCACCTTCTTGAATTTCTTCACTGCCATGAAACCTCCTCCGGCCGGCATCCCCAGGTGCGCCGGCGCAACGTGAACGACAATCCCGATAAAAAAAACAGGTTCCCGCTTTAGCTTTACTGAAATTTTTTAGTAAATTTAAAAGCTTAGCCGACCTCAAAGGCGAGGCCCATATAAGCAAAGCGCCCATGGGCTGTCAAGGTAGAATATTGTTCTAACGCGCAACTTCTGGAAATTACACGACAAAAAAAATCCTTGTCATCGCAGCAATTCCCACATAGGTGAAAGTCAAAATCCAAAAAAGGCGGCCCCTTCAGGGTCCGCCTCCTGTGAAGCAAGGGTTGAATCACTTGCCTTTTTGGTCTTCCCGCTCAAGAAACGGGCGAAGCAGGTCAATCGGGACCGGAAAAATGATGGTCGAGTTTTTCTCGGTGGCCACCTCGGTCAGGGTTTGGAGAAAACGCAGCTGCAATGCGCCTTGCTCACCCGTAATGATTTTTGCTGCGTCGGCCAATCGCTGCGAGGCCTGGAATTCGCCCTCGGCATGAATGACCTTGGAGCGCCGCTCGCGCTCGGCTTCGGCTTGGCGGGCCATGGCGCGCTGCATCTCGGAGGGCAGGTCGACATGCTTGATTTCCACGTTGGAAATCTTCACCCCCCAGGGATCGGTCTGACGGTCGAGAAGTTCCTGCAAATGCTGATTGATCTGATCACGATGCGCCAGCAGATCGTCTAGTTCGGATTGGCCGAGCACGCTCCGCAGGGAGGTCTGGGCCAGCTGACTGGTGGCGTAGAGGTAGTTTTCCACTTCGATCAAGGCCTTTTCCGGGCCTACGACGCGAAAGTAAATGACGGCATTGACCTTGACTGACACGTTGTCCTTGGTAATCACGTCCTGGGGCGGCACGTCCATGGCCACGGTTCGCAAGCTGACCTTCACCAGGCGATCCACGCCCGGAATGATGAACCTCAGCCCCGGTCCCTTGACGCTGGAAAAGCGGCCCAGACGAAACACCACGCCGCGCTCGTATTCGTAGAGCATGCGCACGGCGCTGGCCACGATGGCCACCAGCAGGGCAAGAAGCACCAGCCAGAAAATATTGATGGGCAGTTCCATGAAAAACCTCCTTTGATTCCGAGTGTATCGGCAAATATCAGGACCTTGCCTGCGCGTCCTGGGATCTATCAACCCGACGCACCTCGAGTTTCATGCCCGGGATCATGGCGATCACCTCCACCACCTCGCCCGCATCAATGGGCTCTGCGGAGCGGGCCGTCCAAAGTTCGCCGTGAACGAATACCCGCCCTTCGGGCGCGATGGCCGACTGCGCCGTGCCGCGCTCGCCCACCAGGCCTTCGGCCCCGGAGTAGGCGGGACGGCGCTGCGTGCGGGTCACGAAATAGATGACTATGATGAAAAATCCGGCACAAACCAAAACCGTGGCAAAAATCACCGCGCGCGAAATCTGCAGCGTGGGGTCGGCCGTGTCGATGAGCATGAGCGACCCGAGGGCCAGGGACAAAATGCCGCCGACGGTCAGCATGCCGTAGGACGACACATAGATTTCCAGCATGAACAAGACGATGGCGAGCAGCAACAGCAGTACCCCGACGTAATTCACCGGCAGGGTCTGCAACCCGAAAAAGGCAAGCAGCAAGGCGATGGCGCCGATGGCGCCGGGCACGATGGCGCCGGGATTGGACAGCTCGAAAAAGATGCCGAGAAAACCCAGCATCAGCAGCAGATAGGCGACGTTGGGATTGCTGATGGCAGTCAGGATGCGCTGGCGCCAGTTCATCTCGGCCCGCACCAACTCGGCACCCCGAGTTTCCAGAACCAGGGCCTGACCGGCCCGCAGGTAACGACGCCCGTCAAGCTGAACCAGAAGATCCGCCTCATCCTCGGCGATCAGGTCGATCACCTGCAATTCCAGCGCTTCGCTGGCCTGAGAGGAAAGTCCCTCGCGCACGATGCGTTCGGCCCATTCCTGGTTGCGTCCACGCTGCTCGGCGAGACTGCGCGCATAGGCCACGGCATCCTGCAACACCTTTTCCATCATCGCCTGATCCTGCTCGCCGCCCCCGCCTCCCAGGGCAACCGGGGTCGATGCGCCGATATTGGTACCCGGCGCCATGGCGGCAAAATCAGCGGCCAGGGTGATCAGGGCGCCGGCGGAAGCCGCCCGCGCGCCCTTGGGCGAGACATAGACGATGACCGGTGCCGGCGAGTTGAGAATCCCCTGGATGATTTCACGCATGGAGGTGTCAAGCCCGCCCGGCGTGTCGATTTCAAGGAGAAAAGCACGCATGCCCTCGCGATTGGTGCGATCGATCTCGTCGATGATGAAACGCGCGACCACGGGATTGATGACATCGGCGATGCGCACGATGTTGATCCGTGCCGCCGCCGATTGCGACGCCTCACTGACCGGGGTGAATGTCACACCCAGCCCCGCCAGGAGCATAGCCACCAGAAGAAATGAGATAACCCGCTGAAATCGTTTCATAAGGAAAGAGTAGCCGAAGCCCCCGCCTTGTCAATTGCCCTTGCCCGCGGCGCGACGAATAATTCTCCCGCGGGCGCCCGGCAACGCTCTTGCGTTAAGCGCGGTCCCCATGCTACCTTGACCCGTCAAACAAATGACGCTCGGTTACACCTGGAGCCCCGCCGCATGAAACTGACCACCCAGATCCTCGTCATCGATGATGAAGGGCACAACCGTCAGGCCCTGAGCCTGCTGCTGTCCCATTCGGGCTATCAGGTGCAGTCCGCCGCCAGCGGCGAGGAAGCCCTGGAGATCATGCAGAAAACACCTTTCGAGATCATTATTTCCGATCTCTTTCTGCCCGGCGTAAGCGGCATCGACATCCTCAAGCGGGTCAAGGAGGAATCGCCGTACACCAGCGTCATTCTCATCACCGGCAACGCCTCGGCGGAAACCGCCGTGGAAGCCATGAAGGAAGGGGCCTTCGACTACATCACCAAGCCCTTCAACTTTGAAAAGCTCAAGGTCATCGTCGCCAAGGCGGTGGAGAAAAGCCGTCTGGTCGCCGAGAATCTCTACCTACGCCAGCAGTTGCGCGGCAAATACAAGTTCGACAACATCATCGGCAACAGCCTGGCCATGCAGCAGGTGTTTTCGCGCATGGAACGCATCGTCAACACCGACTCCACCATCCTGATTCTCGGCGAATCGGGCACTGGCAAGGAATTGGTCGCCAAGGCCATTCACTATAACAGCCCACGCAAGGAAAAACCCTTCATCGCCATCAACTGCGGCGCGATCCCCGCCGAATTGCTCGAGAGCGAACTGTTCGGCCACGTGCGCGGTTCCTTCACCGGGGCGGTGGCCGACAAGGCCGGACGCTTCGAGGCGGCCAACGGCGGCACCATCTTTCTCGATGAAATCGGCACCATGCCCATGCATCTGCAGATGAAACTGCTGCGCGTGCTTCAGGAGCAGGAAGTAGAGCGGGTCGGCTCGACGCGCGGCATCAAGCTTGATGTGCGCGTCATTTCCGCGACCAACGCCAATCTCGAGCAGGAGGTCAAACAGGGCCAGTTTCGCGAGGATCTCTACTATCGCCTCAACGTCATCCCCATCGTCCTGCCGCCGCTGCGTGAGCGTCGCGAGGACATCGCCCTGCTCGCCCGCAGCTTCCTGCAGAAATTTTGCCGCGAAATGAACCGGCCGCTCATGTCCATCTCCCCGGAAGCCATGGCCGCCCTTGAAGCCTATTCCTGGCCGGGCAACGTCCGCGAACTGGAAAACCTCATGGAACGCACCGTGGCCTTGACCGACGGCGAAGTCATCGGGTTGCGCGACCTGCCCGCCTCCATTTCCGGACAGGAATTCACTGAAGCCAACCACGCGACTCCGGCCCCCAAGGTGACCGAGGCGGGCGTGGACCTCAACCAGATCATCGGCGACATCGAGCGCATCATGATCCGCGAGGCCCTCGAACTCGGCCAGGGCGTGAAAGCCCGCGCCGCGGCATTGCTCGGCATCAACCGCACGACCCTGGTTGAAAAGATCAAGCGCCTGGGCATGGACAGCTGAAGTTCGCAATTCGACATTGTATTTTCTTTCATTACAGAAAAATATAATTCCCGCCCTGACTCAACCCCCGCCTCCCTATCAATAAAATTTCCATTTGCAATACAACCACTTATGAAGTAATAGTATAAGAAAAGATAAAAAGAAAAAATGTGATCCATAAATAATGAGGGGGCGCTTATGACTTCTGACAAACGCGCGTCGGATCAATTTTTTGAAGGACTGAGTTCCCTTTATCAACAAGATCCGGAGAAATTCGAAGAACAGCGGAAACGTTTAATTGACCAAACTATTGAAAGCTTCCCCGAGGAATGTCGACAGCGGGCTTACGGCTTGCAGTTCACCATCGACTGCCAATTGCGCAAATACACGGATCCGATCATGCGCATGAACAAGATGGTTGAAATTTTCTGGCAGCAATTCGCGCAATTTCAGGAGACCATCAACGATCCGGAAAAAATCATGCAAGAGCGGCGCGAGGCTCGGCAAAGCGCGAAAATTATTCCCCTGCGGCGCCGGGACGACGATCATACTCCGAATCTGCCGCATTGAACGATAGAGGATAGAACGACAAAAGCCGCTCCTTTCGGGGCGGCTTTTGTCGTCTGGTCAACGAACAATTTCAATCGATATCGCGCAATTGATGGGCCGGCGTGAAATAACGGCGCACTCCTTGGGCGACGATGAGAAAACTGGTGATGCCCACCGCCCCGGTGATGGCGAACATGATGCCGATCTGGTAGCGCACCGCGATCATCGGTTCGGTACCGGAAAGAATCTGGCCGGTCATCATGCCGGGGAGAAATACGATGCCCATCGCCGCCATGGAGTTGGTCGCCGGGATCAGCGCCGCGCGAAAGGCGCCGCGCAAGGCTTCGCGGCTGGCCTGGGTGGCGCTGGCCCCCAGACACAGGGCGGTTTCGATTTCCTGGCGGCGCTCGCTCATCTCCGCGCTGAGGCGTTCGGCGGCAAGTGTGGCCCCGTTCATGGAATTGCCGATGATCATCCCCGTCAAGGGAATGAGATAGCGCGGGTCGTACCAGGGCGTGGGGCCGACGATGACCACGCAGAACAAAAAGGTCACCAGCCCGCAGCCCAACATCAGCGCCAGGGTCAGCACCCGATAGAAGCCAGGCATCTTGCGACTGACCCGCTGGCCGATGACCTGCACGGCAAAGCCAAACATCAGGGCCAGCAGCACCAGCACCGGCAGGGGGCGGTTCCAGGCAAAAATCCAGTGCAGGAGATAGCCCACCAGGAGAAGCTGCCCGACCATGCGCAGCGAAGCCCAGATCAGATCGCGCTCCTGGCCCACGTCGCGCAGACGCGCCAACCCCACCACCAGCAAAAAGAGCCCGTAGGCAAGCAACAGATCAAACAGGCCGAGGTCAAGAATCGCGGCATCGCTCATGGATGGTTTTCTCCATCCGCGGGTTCCCGCAGAAAA
This sequence comes from Geoalkalibacter sp., assembly GCF_030604225.1. Taxonomy (GTDB): domain Bacteria; phylum Desulfobacterota; class Desulfuromonadia; order Desulfuromonadales; family Geoalkalibacteraceae; genus Geoalkalibacter. The sequence goes on along the minus strand of NZ_JAUVWH010000004.1, from coordinate 34,144 downwards.
TGACGCAGACTCTCGTGGCGTGGATTGCGCAGCACGTCGCTGGTCTCCCCTTCCTCAAGCACCCGCCCCTCGTTGAGATAGGCGAGGCGTTCGGCGCAGCGTTCGGCCAAACGCAAATCGTGGGTCACCATGAGCACCGTCAGGCCCCGCTGCCGGGCAACCTCGCGCAGGGTGGCCGTCAGGCGGTCGGCGGTGGGCCGATCCAGGGCGCTGGTCGGTTCGTCGAGCAGCAGCACCTCCGGCGCGGCGGCCAAAGTACGAGCCAGACTGACGCGCTGCTGCTGGCCGGGCGAGAGCCGCCGTGCGTCCTGGGTCAACAGATCGTTGGGTAGCTGGCAGATGTCGAGAAGTTCGCGGATCAGCTCCGATTCGGCGGACGGCGGCGACACGCGGCGCAGCACGAAGGATTTGCCCAGATTGTCGAGCACCGTGCCGGGGAACATGAAGGGCAGCTGTCCGACCAACCCGACGCGCCGGCGCAGTTCCTGAGGCTCGAAGGCGCGAACATCCCGGCCGCCGAGTAGGATGCGGCCTGCATCGGGCTCCTCCAGACGGTTGGCCAGGCGGATGAGGGTGGTCTTGCCGCACCCCGAGGGACCGACCACGGCGGTAATCCGGTTGGGCGCCGGCCTGAGGGTCAGACCATCCAGAATGCCCAAGGACTTGCCATCGCGGCGGCGCGTTTTGCGGATGTCTTGAAATTCAAGCATGTCAGCGCCCTAGCTTTCTTCCCGCAGGCGCTTGAGAACCTGCTTCATGTCCTCCCAGACCTCGCGCTTGCCCGCCGGGTTGCGCAGCAGGTAGGCCGGATGGTAGGTCGGCATGAGGGGGATGCCTTGATAGGTATGCCAGCGGCCGCGCAGGCGACTGATGGGGCTCTGCTCGCGCAGCAGACTCTGTACGGCGATGCGTCCCAGGGCAACAATGATGCGCGGATTGATGGCGGCAAGCTGGCGCTGGAGATAGGGCTCGCAGGCGGCGATTTCCTCGGGACGCGGATCGCGGTTCTGCGGCGGACGGCATTTTTCCACATTGCAGATATAAACCTGGTCGCGGCGCAACCCCATGGCGAAGAGGATGCGATCGAGAAGCCGTCCGGCCTCGCCGACGAAGGGCTCTCCCCGTTCGTCCTCCTCGCGACCTGGGGCCTCGCCGACGAACACGAGGCGCGCCTGGGGGTTGCCGACCCCGAAAACGATGTTCCGGCGCCCCTCGCAGAGGGGACAGCGGCGACAGTCTTCGAGTTCGGCACGGATTTCCTCGAGGGTTTCCTGACGACACAGGACCCGACCGCCGCGCTCGACACCGGTGACATGCAAGGGGCACACCGGCAGGTCCGGCGGAACCGCGCGGGGCGAGGACATGACCAGGTCCCCAACGCCGAGCAGGCGCAAATCTTGCAGCAAAGCACGTGCCTGACGGCTAATTTCCAGGAGATCCTTTTTCATCGGCTTCGACGATTGCTCGCTTTACAGGACACCAGGGGTATTCTATCCTTTCTGGTAAAGAAAAAGATAAGGTGCCTGATGGCTTTCATGATAGTTCTGGCTGCCACCCTGAGCCTCCTGCTGTGGCCGGCCGAGGCCTTCGCCTGGGGCATCGGCATCCACCTGCAACTCGGCAGCCATATCCTCGACAAACTTCATCTTCTGCCGGCGGCACTGCAGACCTTGCTGGTTGCGCATCCGCAGGATTTTCTCTACGGATGCATCAGTGCCGACATCACCATCGGCAAGAAGTTCACCCACTACCTCAACCACTGCCATTCCTGGCGGTTGGGGCGCAAGATTCTTGCGGCCTCGGTGACCGACCGGCAAAAGGCCTGCGCCTACGGCTACATCACCCACCTGGCGGCGGACACCATCGCCCATTCCTATTTCGTGCCCTTCAAGATGGTGCGCAGCTTCAACACCGTGATGCTCAACCATGCCTACTGGGAGCTGCGCTTCGAAGCGGACGTGCCGCGCGAGGTCTGGGGTATCGCCCGCGGCCTCGCACGCCTGGATTTCCGGGAAAACGACACCATGATGCGCGGCGTGCTGGCCGACACCATTTTTTCCTTCAACACCAACAAGCGCATCTTCAACTCGCTGCTGCTGCTCAATCGCCTGCAGCAGTGGCAGAAGGTGCTGCGCTCCCTGTCCTCCACCTCGCGCTTCGAGCTTCCCGAAACCAGCCGCCGGGAATATTTCGACCTGGCCTGCGACGCGGCGGAAAGCGTGCTCATGCATATGGATGAAAGCCCCTACTGGAAAGCCGATCCCACCGGGGAGCGGGCCATTTCCGCCGCCCGCATGATCCGCAAGAACCTGCACCTGCTCTGGCTGGAAGGCAAGATCAGCGACGCCGAGGCCGAGGCCATCGTCAACGGTCTTAGGCTGCGCTTTCGCGAAGGCATCACTCGGCCGAGGGAAGTCCTCGACCTACTATCCAACGCCTGAAAATCAGGCCTTGCGGCGCAGGGCGCGGATGCGATCAAGAATATGGCCGGCCACCTCGTCCTTGCTCATCTCGGGCAGGGCTTCCTCGGCTTCGTCCGGCCCGAGCAGCCGCACGATGTTGGTGTCCACGTCAAACCCCGCGCGTTCCTGGGTCACGTCGTTGGCCACCATCAGGTCGAGATTCTTGGCGCGAAGCTTCTTGCGGGCATTCTCCAGCAGGTCGCTGGTTTCCGCGGCAAAGCCCACCAGAAAACGATGGCCCTTGCGCCGGCCGAGTTCCGCGAGGATGTCGGGATTTTTCTCCAGGGCAAGACTGAGGCTCTCCCGCCCTTCCTTCTTGACCTTGCCGGCGGCGCGCACGGCCGGCCGATAATCGGCCACGGCCGCGGCCTTGATCACCACCGTCGCTTCCTCCCAGCGCGACAGCACCGCCTCGCGCATCTCCTCGGCACTCACCACCGCCAGACGCTCCACGCCCCACGGGACCGCCAAGGCGCTGGGGCCGCTCACCAAAATCACGCGGGCACCGCGCAGGCGCGCGGCCCGGGCCAGGGCGTAGCCCATTTTTCCCGAGGAATAATTGCTGATGAAGCGCACCGGATCGATCTCCTCGCGCGTCGGCCCGGCGGTCACCAGCACCGTCTCGTCGGCAAAGTCCTGAGGCGTCAGCAGCGCCAGGGTTTCCTCGAAAATCTCCGCCGGGTCAGCCAACTTGCCCTTACCTTCCCAACCACAGGCGAGAAAACCCGTCACCGGATCGACAAAGCGATAACCCAGCATCCTGAGCCGCGCCTGGTTCTGCTGATAGATGGGGTTGTCCCACATGTTGACGTTCATCGCCGGGGCGAACAGCACCGGCGCCTTGGTCGCCATGAGGGAGGTGCTGAGCAGATCGTCGGCCAGCCCCGCCGCCACCTTGCCGATCAGATTGGCCGTGGCCGGCGCGACGACGAACACATCGGCCCGGTCGGCCAGGGAAATGTGGCCGATCTCGCGTTCCTGCACCAGATTGAACATCTCGGTGTGCACCGGGTTGCCGGTCAGGGTTTGAAACGTCAGGGGCGTGATGAATTCCTGGGCGCTGCGGGTCAGGATCACATGCACCTCGGCGCCGGCCTTGACGTAGAGACGCACCAGCTCCGCCGCCTTGTAGGCGGCAATGCCGCCGCAAACTCCGATAACGATGGTTTTATCGCGCAGATGCATGGCAATTCCCATGAAGGCCGCGCCGGCGGCCCTAGAAAAAAGGATTGGAGAGTTTTTCGCGGCCGATGCTGGTGTCGGGGCCATGGCCGGGGTGAACGATGGTCTCATCCGGAAGGCTCAGCAGTTGCTCGCGAATGGCCGCCAAAAGCTGCTCGGTGTCGCTGCCGGGCAGATCGGTGCGGCCGATGGAGCCGGCGAACAGGGCATCGCCGGTGAACACATGTCCATCCACGCAAAGCGAGATACCACCCGGAGAATGCCCAGGCGTGGGCAGAACCCTGAGGTTCAGGGTTCCCAGTTCCAGGGCTTCACCCCCATCGAGCAGTTGTGTCGGCGGAACGGATGCCGTCACCTGCAGCCCATACATGGCGGCATGCCGCGCGGCGTTCTCCAGCAGCGGCAAATCGGCGCGGTGGATGAGCAGCTCGGCCCCCGTGCGCTCCACCACCAGGCGATTGGCGCCGATATGATCGAAATGGCCGTGGGTGTTGATGACCAGTTTCGCGGTCAGTTCCAGGCGCCGCAGGACGTCCAGAATTCGCTCGCCCTCGTCGCCGGGATCAATGATCGCCGCTTCGCGCGTTTGGGGACAGCCGATCAGAAAGCAGTTGACCTGCAAGGGGCCGACGGGAATGCGCTGCAAAATCACGGATCACTCCTTGGAATCGTCGGCGAACAGATCCAGGCTCTTGCCGCGCAACTGGTCGCCAAGGGTGAAACTGAGGGTACGTTGACGCTGCCCACCAGGCCCCTCGGCCTTGGGCCGAGCGTCCCTGGACTGAGCGTCCTTGGGCGGAGCGGCGGAGGGCGGCGCGGCGGCCGGTGCCGGCGCGACCGGCGCCGGGGCAGTGCCGGGCTCCGGCGCACCGGGAAAGGAATCCTTGAAGAAGTAGCGGTCGTACAGGCGGTGATAGGCCGTCCAGCCGCTGGTGTTGTCGGGCTCGCGCTCCATGTGGGTGCGGACCCCGTTGATTTTGGAATCCAGATCGTCGAGAAAATTGAGAATCACCGCTTCGAGGGTCTTGGGGCGCTTGGGCGAGCCGAATTCGTACTGCCCGTGATGGGACAGCAGCAGGTGCTTGAGCAGCACCGCGGTGCGGGAGGGAAAACCGGGGATGGCGCGGATCTTCTCATCCACCATCTCCACGCCCATGACGATATGTCCAATGAGCTTGCCCTCGTCGGTGTAGTCGAAGGAGCGCTCGTAACACAACTCATCAACCTTGCCGACATCGTGCAGCAGCGCGCCGACCACCAGCAAATCGCGGTTGAGCCCGGGATAGCGTCGGCAAATGTCATCCACCAGTTCGGCCACGGCCAGGCTGTGCTCAAGCAGGCCGCCCAGATACACGTGATGCATGGCCTTGGCGGCGGGTGCCGTGCAATAACGGCCGCGAAATTGCGCGTCGGCGAAAAACGCCTCCAGCAAGCCGCGCAGATAGGGATCGTCGAGGGAGGCTACCTTGGCCTGCAGTTCGCTTTCCATCGCCGCGCGATCGCGGCTGCTGACCGGCAGGAAATCACTGAGATCAACCTGCGCTTCGGGGAGTTTTTCCAGATCCTGCACGACCAGCTGCATTTTGCCCAGATACACGCTCGCCTTGCCGCGCGCCAGAACAAAATCGTCCTTGTCGAAACGCTCGGCGAATTCGTCGACCCGGTCCCACACGCGGCCCTCGATCTCGCCGGTGCGATCCATGAGCTTGAGGGTCATGTACGGCTTGCCGTTCTTCGCCATGGCCATAATCTTGTCACGCACCAGAAACGGGCTTTCAACCCAATCGCGTTCCTGGATGTTTTCCACGAAAACCTGCTTCACTGAGCACTCCTGTTGATCATTTTCGTCATAATGGCTTCCGCGACGCGCAAGCCGTCGAGTGCCGCGCTCATGATGCCGCCGGCATAGCCGGCCCCCTCGCCGCAGGGGAAGAGCCCGGGATGGGAAAGCGATTGGCCGTCCTCGCCGCGCAGGATGCGCAACGGCGCCGAGGTGCGTGTCTCAACACCTACCAGCGTCGCCTCGGCGGTGATGAAACCGCGCATGCGCCGTTCAAAATGAGGCAAGGCTCGACGCAGTCCGCTGGTGACGAACTCGGGCAGCAAGGCGGCAAGATCGGCCTCGCGCACGCCGGGACGACAGCTTGAGCGCAGGGACCCGCGGCCGTGGCCGAGAAAGCTCAGAAGATTCTGGGCGGGAGCACAATAGTCGCCGCCTCCCGCGACAAAGGCGGCGCTTTCCAGCTGTTCCTGCAAGACCAGGCCCCCCAGGACATGGTCGGCGGGGAAATCCTGGCGCCGCACGCTGACCACCAGGGCCGAATTGGACAAGGACCCGGACCGGCGCAGGGAGCTCATGCCGTTGACCACCAGGCGCCGCGCTTCGCTGGCCGAATTGATGACCTCGCCGCCGGGGCACATGCAGAAGGAATACACTCCGCGGCCGCTTTGCGGGTCGTTCCAGGCCAAACTGTATTCGGCGGCCGGCAGCTGCGGGTGACGTGGCAGACCATATTGAATGCTGTTGATCAGTTCCGCCGGGTGCTCGACCCGCACTCCCAGGGCGAAGTCCTTGGCCTCCAGGGCCACATCGGCGGCGGCCAGCATGCGGTAAGTGTCGCGGGCACTGTGCCCCGGAGCGAGCACCAAGGCCTCGCAGTCGAGCCGGCTGCCGTCGGCGAGCAGCGCCCCGGCCACCTTTTGCCCCTGCCGGACCAGGCCGACCAGGCGCGTCTGGAAACGAAGTCTGACACCCAGATTCTCAAGCTGTCGGCGCAGGTTGATCAGCACCAGCCGCAGGCGGTCGGTGCCGACATGGGGCTTGGCCTGAACCAGGATATCCTCGGGCGCCCCGCATTCCACGAGGGCTTGCAGCACCAGGCGAATCCAGGGATGGTTGAGGCGGGTGGTGAGTTTGCCGTCGGAAAAAGTCCCGGCGCCGCCCTCGCCGAACTGCACGTTGCTTTCAGCGTCGAGCACCCCGTCCTGCCAGAAGCGCCGCACGTCGCGCACCCGCTCCTCCACGGGCTTGCCTCGTTCGATGAGGGTCACGGCGACCCCGCTGCGCGCCAGGTTCCAGGCGGCGAACAGCCCGGCCGGCCCCATGCCCACCACCACGACCGGCGGGGCCTGATCTAGCCTGCGCAACGGCGGAACCTCCACCGGAGCAACCTTTTCCAGCCTGCGCGAGGCATCGCCGGACAGGCTTTCGACGACGCCCGCGGCGAGGTCGAACTCGAGGCTGAAGACCCGCCGGACACGCGGCTTTTGCCTTGCATCGACGGCGCGGCGCACCACGCGCGGATTAAGGATCTGCTCCTCCGTGACGCCGAGCAGTCGAGCCGCGACCGCGCGCAGCTCGGACTCCTGCTGCTCGAGATCGAGCCTGAGTTCGTTGAGGCGCCAGGCCATCGGCTCAACTCCCGCCGCCCGGCCAATCCCTTCGACCCACCCGGGATTTCATCATGGGGCAGAGACCGGCAGCTGGATGTGAAAGGTCGTTCCCTGACCGATCTCACTCTCAACGTTGATGCGGCCGCCGTACCCTTTGATGATGCGCAGCACGACGGACAGACCCAGGCCCGTGCCGCGGTCCTTGGTGGTAAAGAAGGGATCGAACACCCGATAAAGATTTTCCTTGGGAATGCCGCCCCCCGAGTCGGACAGATCCACATGGATGAATTGCTCGTCATGACGCAGGGAAATGCGCAGGCAACCACCCTGGGGCATTTCGTACAGGGCATTGACGATCAGGTTGTTGAAGACCTGGGCGATTTCATGGGCATCGGCCTCAATGGGCGGCGGATCGGCGAGCTCGGTCGTGACCCGCACCCCCTGCATGCGGATCTGGGCCTCGAATAGATCCAGCGCGCGTTGAACCTCCTCGGCCAGATTCACTCCCTGCAAATCGACATGCGGCCGCTTGCTGGCATTGAGCAGCTTGCGCAGAATGGCATCGATGCGATCGACTTCCTTGATGATCTTTTCCGGGTACTCGCGCAGGTCACTGTTATCCGAAAGGCCCGATTGGAGAATCTGGGCGAAAAGACTGATGGAATTGAGGGGATTGCGGATCTCGTGGGCCATGCCCGCCGACAGGTGACCGAAGGCCGCGAGTTTTTCCGCCTGAATGATTTCCATCTGCGCGCGCTCGAGTTCCGCGCTTTTTTCCGCCACCCGCTGTTCCAGCTCCTGGTTCCAGCGCTTGATTTCCGCGCGCAATTCCTCGTTGTGCAGCTCGATGCGGCGGATGCGCAGCACATTCTCGATGCGGTCGAGCAGATCCTGGTTGTTGAAGGGCTTGAGCACGTAATCCGAGGCCCCGGCCTTCATCAACTCGACGGCGATCTCTTCGCTGCCCTTGCCGGTGAACATGATGACATAGGTCGCGGGAAAGCGTTCGCGGATCTGCTTGAGGGCGGTCATGCCGTCCATCACCGGCATCATGTAATCAAGCAGGACCAGAGGCACGGGTTCACGCTCGAGAACCTCCAGCCCGTCCCTGCCGCTGTCGGCGGTGACGACCTCGAACCCCTTATTGCGCAGGATCATGGAGGTGAGTTGCAGGATGACCTTTTCGTCATCCACCACCAGGATTTTTTCTTTCATGGCATACCGGTCATGGTGGGAGCGAAAAACCTTAGAAAAAACGGATGCTAGGATACCTTGGCGCGCGCTTGTTTGACAAGGGCAAAGGGCTGGAAAATCACAAAGGCAGCCCGAGGCTGCCTTTGTGGTGTGATCCCTTGAAACCAGGCGCTGCTATTCGGGCTCGGTGACGCGTATGGTCATGACCGGAATGGGCGACTTGCGCACCACCTTCTCGGCGGTGCTGCCGAAGAGCACATGATCCAGACCGGTTCGTCCATGGGTGCCCATGACGATCAGATCGGCATTTTCCTCTTCGGCTTTCTTGATGATTTCATCGTAAGGAATACCGGGCAAAATGAAGGTTTCATAGTTGCCGTAATCCGCCAGGTGGGCGCGGCAAAATTTTTCCATCATCTTATTCGCCCCTTCCTGGATTTCCTCTTCCAGTTTCTCGAAGGAGATATGGGGAACGTAGAATCCGCGCAGATCGACCGGTTCGTTGATGACGTGAACCAACACCAGTCGGGACTCGAATTTGCGCGCCAAGGACAGGGCGTAACCAAAGGCATAATCGGAACTCTCCGAAAAATCCGTGGCATAGACAATGGTTTTGAAGTCTTTCATGGTGCCTCCCCTGGCGTTCGCTAAGAGGGTCCTCAGGCGGTAGCCGTCGTCCCGGGACGAAAAAGTTTGCTCATGACCGATTTGAGCTCATTGAGCTTGACCGGTTTGTTGATGTACTCAAAGGCGCCGAGATTCATGGCCTCAAGATAGGATTCGACGCCGCCGTAGGCCGTAATCATGATCACGTTGATGCCGGGGTGGTGGCGGTGGAGTTCACGCAGGAAGACCAAGCCGTTCATCCCGGGCATATGGATGTCACTGATCACCAGGCTGACCTGATGGTCTCGGATATAATCCAGAGCCTCACGCCCGTCGCCGACGCTTTCCACATCGTAGCCCTCCTGGGAGAGCAGCCTGCTCAATCCGATGCGGGCATTTTCTTCGTCATCGACGATGAGAATCTTACCAACCGAATGCGCCAAAAAAAACTCCTCGCGGAAAAAATCCTGATAAAGCTTAGCATGGCAAGGCCGGCTGTCAAGCTGTCAAAAACCTGATAAAAGACATCCTTTGGAACAATTTGGACGCCGCCCGCCAGACGCGGGAACCGGTGTGGAATTTCAGCTGGCGGCCAAAGGCGGGGCGGCTTGCCAGCAGCGGATGAGGGCCGCCGCCAGATCACCGAGGAGCGCGGCGCCGCGCCGACCTTCGGCGAGCACCTCCTCATGGGTGAGCCGCCCTTGATGCAGGCCGGCCGCACGGTTGGCGATCAGGGAAAGCCCCGCGACCTCAAACCCCAGATAGCGCGCCAGAATGGCCTCGGGAACCGTGGACATGGATACCGCATCGCCGCCCAAACGAGCGATCATGCGGATTTCCGCCGGCGTTTCATAGGATGGGCCACAGAGCGCGGCGAGCACCCCCTCGCGCAGCTCGCAGCCGAGAGCGGCCGCCTGGGCACGCAAGGCCGGGAAGAGGTCGGTGCGATACAGGTGGGACAAATCGACGAAAGGCTGGTCGGTGACACCGCGCAGCGGATTGTCGCCCAGCAGATTGAGGTGGTCGCTGATGAACATGAAGTCCCCCGGGCGCAAATCGTCCCGCACCCCGCCGGCGGCGTTGGTCAGAAGCAGGCGGCGGCAGCCGAGGGCGGCGGCCAGGGGAACCGGACAAGCCGCCTGCGCGGCACTGTAGCCTTCATAGACATGGAAGCGTCCCTCGAAAACCAGCACCCGCCAACCGCCGAGCAAACCGCTCCACAATCTCCCGCCATGCCCGGCCACGCGTGTCGGGCGAAATCCGGGGATCTCGGCATAAGCCAGACTCAGGGGAGTCGTCAAGGACTGGGTCAGATTGCCAAGCCCCGAACCCAGGACAACCGCCAGATCAAAGGGTTCATCGCCGAAATCACGACGGACCCGCCGTGCCGCCTGGTCAAAATCTGCCGTCATCGTTTGTCGTCGAGAAGCTTGCGCACCCGCTCCACGAACAGATCGGGCGTGAAGGATTTGCCCATGAAATCGTCGGCGCCGGCCTTGAGGGCGTCTTCCTGATCGGATTCCTTGCGGAACACCCCGCTCATGGCGAGCAGGCGCGTGTGCTCCAGGGTGGGTTCGGCGCGAACCAGGCGCATCAGTTCATAGCCGTTGAGGTGGGGGAGATTGAGGTCCAGAATGACCAGATGGGGCCGTTCCTGACGGATCAGGGCCAACCCTTCGCGGCCATCGGCCGCTTCGTGGATGTCGAGGTTCAAGGGCGCGAGCACGTCGCGTACCAACTGGCGGAAAAACCGGGCATCCTCGATGATGACAACCTTGAGCCGTCGGGTCGGGTGAGGCAAACCAGGAGCGGGTTCCGCGGACGGCATTTCGACCTTCGCGCCACGCAAACTAAAAACGTCATTGCACTTGGGACAGCGGATGCGCGTCGTCGGGGTGAGGCGCTCGGCGGGAACCCGATAACGGGAACCGCACAAGGGGCAGCGGACCAGCATCGCCCCTCCCCTATTCTTCCCTGCCGGAGGCAACCGCCGTGATGCTCAGGCTATGCCGCCCAACGAGTTCCACGGGTTGCTGATCGACCCAGAGACTGATGGCCGCGGGGTTTTCCACGACCAGATGCGCCCGCAGGCGGGCCGTCCAGTTCAGCGCCGCGCCGGCCTGCAGCTGATAGGTTTGAGCCGGCCGATCATCCAGCAGGATTTCCAGCCGGGTTGCTTCATGGGCCCTTACCCTGACGCTGCTCCCCCCTTCCTGGATCAGAGCGAGGACATCCGCCGACGGCTTGCTCGTCGCCGCCCCGGGACCGGGAGTGGCGGAGGCCTCGCCGGACGCCTCCCGAGGAGCGGCATCCGCGGGCGTTTCGCTCAGGCCCTCTCCCTCCCCGACAGACAGGTCGGCCTCTAGGTCTGGGGAACCTGCGATATTCGACGCGGCTCCTGGCGCGGCGGGAGATTCCGCGGTGGGCATCGGAGATGTCGGCTTAATTCGGTCGGGGCCGGCCAGCCAAACGCCGACGCCCGCCGCCGCCAACAAAACCAGGACAAGAAGGAAAAAACTTTTTTTCCTTGAGGATGATGGCTCCACCAATTCGGTTTCAACCTTGAGCAACGGAGTCGACGACGAGTGGGTCGAGGGCTTGTGCCGCCGGCAGCTCTCCAGCATGGGGCGCGGGTCAAGCCCCAGATATTCGGCATAGCTGCGCAGGAACCCCTTGAAATAGGCTTCGCCGGGCAGATCGTCCCAGCTTTCGGATTCCAGGGCCTCCAGAAAAGGGCGGCGAATCCGCAGGGTCTGCGCCACGTCCTCCAGGGACAAGCCGCGCGCTTCTCGACGTTGCTTCAATTGATCGCCAAAATTCGGAATTTCGCTCATAGTTCTTTCGCAACCGGGGACAGCCCCGCTCTCATCTCGATTTTATTGAAGCAGGCGCAGATAACTCTCGGCTAGGCGCCCCGTCTCCGATTCAGGGCTAAGCGTCACCACCTGGCGAAACGCCGCGGCCGCCTTGTCCCGGTCGTTCTGTTTCATGTAGGCCAACCCGAGCTGGTAATGCGCCTGGGGATAGCTCGGGTCGACGCGTGCGGCCTCCAAAAATTCCTGCAAGGCCAGGTCGGGTTTATTCAAGGCATTATAGGCTTCGCCGAGGTAGACCCGGGCGGGGGCGTAGCGGCGGTTTTTCTGGATGGCTTCCTGGTAGGCGGCCACGGCATCGATATAGCTGCCTTTTTGAAAATGCGCCATACCGATTCCCGTCAACGCCACGGCGGGTTGGTCGAACAGCAGATCCTGGGCGGCCCGGCGAAAGTGGACGATGGCCTCGTCCCAGCGTTGCATGTCGAGATAAAGCGCGCCCAAGTTATTTTGATAACTGGATTCGCGCGGAGCGAGGCGTGTGGCTTCGAGATAATGGCGCTCGGCCTCGGGATAGGCTTTCATAAGGTGATAGGTCTGTCCCAAGACCTGTTGAATCTGCGCATTGCGCGGATCGAGATCCGCCGCCTTGAGGAACTCGCGCAAGGCACCGGGAAGATTGGGCTCGCGCATATAGGCAACGCCCAGGGTGTAATGGACTTCAGCCTGCTTGACCGCGTCCTGGCGCGGGGCACAGGCCGCCACGGACAGAACCAGAACCAGAATAGAAACCACGATGGTCAGCTTGCGCACACCCAGACCTCCTAAAAAGCCGCCAGAATCCGGCCGAGATTATCCAAGAGCTGGCGGCGGCGCGCCTCTATATCTTCCCGCAAGGGCACAGCCTGCGATCGCGCCCCGGAAACGCCCGCCACGGCGACGGCCGAAGCGAGGGCATCCCCCGGAAGGATCGCGCCCGAGCCGACAATCCGCCCCGTCGACAGGGGCAGCAGCGCCCAGAACCGCTCACGCTGCTCAGGCGCAAGGCCCTCCATCTCCAGGTCGACCATGAGAAATCCCATGGCCTCGACAAAAGCCAACCCCTCGTCAACCAGCGCGCCGGCGTCCTGGGCCGGCCGCCCCTGCGCCTCACCGCGATAAAAGACCAGGCGCCGCGAATCGTACAACTCCAGGGCGACAAAAACGTCCAACCCGACGGCGGCGCGGACAATGCATACAAAAGCACCGGCACGCTGGCCGGGAAAGCCGCTGAGCGCCACTTGCACCGGATTGCTCGAGCGCAGCAGACGCACGACCTGCCCGGCGGCAACATCAAGGCAGAATCGTTCTGGCTCGAGAGCAAACATGGTCGTCGGCTAAGCCTCGCGGAGATCCTCGAAATGCGTCAAGTGCTTGAAGCGGCGAAAACGAGTGCGGATCTCCTCGTTCTCCAGCGTCTTGAGCCGATCGAGACTAAACTGCTCGACGGTAAAGGACGCCATCACGCTGCCGAAAACGATGGCTTGACGCAAATTGGCCTCGGAAAGATCGTCCGTCGCGGCAAGGTAGCCCATGAAGCCGCCGGCGAAGGTATCACCGGCCCCCGTCGGGTCGAAGACCGCTTCCAGGGGATAGGCCGGCGCGGCGAAAACCGAATCGTCGCGGAACATGATCACCCCGTACTCGCCGCGCTTGACCACCAGGGTGCGCGGTCCCAAATCGCGAATGATGCGGGCGGCCTTGACCAGATTGGGCTCCTCGGCCAATTGGCGCGTTTCGGCATCGTTGATGATCAACAGATCGACATGCGCCAGGGTCTTTTTCAGTGCTTCACGCTTGCCTCCGATCCAGAAATTCATGGTATCGCAGGCAACCAGCTTGGGCTTTTTCACCTGCTGCAAGACTTCCAGTTGCAATTCCGGATCGATGTTGGCGAGAAACACGTAGCGGGCCTCTTCAAAGCCGGCCGGCAATTGAGGGCGGAAGGATTCGAAGACATTGAGGCGAGTTTCGAGGGTGTGCGCTTCGTTGAGATCGTACTCATAGCGCCCTTTCCAGCGAAAGGTGGCGCCGGGAGCTGTCCGCAGACCGGCCAGATTGATGTTGCGTCCTTCCAGGAACCGCACATGCTCAGCCGGGAAATCCTCGCCCACCACCGCCACCAGATTGACGTCGGTAAAAAAACTGGCCGAGGTGGAAAAATAGGTCGCCGAGCCGCCCAGCACCTCATCCACCTTGCCGAAAGGAGTCTCCACCGAATCAAAAGCCACCGAACCGACCACCAGTATGCTCATGGTTAAATTCCTGAAAGAGTTTAATGTAGGGGCGCACCGACGTGCGCCCGGGGCGGTGCTAGAACTCCGCCCCGGGCGAAAACCTGCTTCGCCCCTTTCAAGCCATCAGACGTCGAGATACTTCCCGAGAATCGGCGCCAAATCCTTGCGGGTCTGCTCGGGAATCAAGGTCTTGTCCGTCATGATGGCGAACTGCAGGGCGCTGCCGCAACCACAGGTGCGTGCGTCGTCGAAGCGCCGTGCCGCCGCGCGCAAGATGCCGCGCGCCGTGGCGACGTTTTTCTGGATGATGGCGACGACCGCCTCCACCGAAACATCCTCGTGCTCATGGTGCCAGCAGTCGTAATCGGTGGCCAGCGCGACGGTGGCGTAGCAGATTTCCGCTTCCCGCGCCAGGCGCGCCTCGGGAATGTTGGTCATGCCGATGATGTCCACCCCCCAGCCGCGATAAATGTTGGATTCGGCGCGGGTCGAGAAATTGGGGCCCTCGATGCACAGATAGGTGCCGCCGCGATGAACCACGGCACCCACCTCGGCCGCCGCGGAAAAAAGGACCTGGGCCAGATCGCCGCACACCGGATCGGCGAACTGCACGTGGCCGACCACGCCGTTGCCGAAAAAGGTCGAGGCGCGCTTACCCTGGGTGCGATCGAAGAACTGATCGGGGATGACGATGTGCCCGGGCACGATCTCTTCCTTCATGCTGCCCACAGCCGACACGGAGATGATGCGCTCCACGCCCAGGGTTTTCATGCCGTAGATATTGGCGCGATAGTTGACCTCGGAGGGCAAAAAGCGATGGCCGCGCCCGTGGCGTGGCAGAAACACCATCTTCACCCCGCCGAGCAGGCCGGTGATGTAGGCATCGGAAGGCGCGCCGAAAGGCGTGTCGATCCGTATCTCGCGCACGTCCGTCAGATCCTCCATCTGATAGAGGCCGCTGCCGCCGATGACACCGATCACAGGTTGAGTCATGAACTGAAAATCCTCCCGGGAAAAGTTAGCGCGAATCTTTCTCCAGCCGTCCCTTGAGCTGACCGCAGGCCGCCGAAATGTCGGCCCCCTTGCTGGCGCGGCGGATGGCGACGATGTCGCGGCTCAGCAGATAGGTCTGGAAGGCTTCCATGGCCTCGGCCGTCGGCGCCCGCCAGGACGATCCCTCATGCTCGTTGAAGGGAATCAGGTTGACCTTGGCCTTGATGCCGTGCAGCAGCTTGACCAGCCGCTTGGCGTCGGCCGGCGAATCGTTGACGTCGCGAATGACGATGTACTCAAAGGTGATGCGCTGACGCGGCTGCAAGGGAAAGGCGCGACAGGCCGCCATCAGCTGCGCCAGGGGATAGCGGCGATTGATGGGCATGAGCCGGTCACGCACCTCGTCGCTGGTGGCATTGAGCGACACCGCCAGATTAACCCGGACGCGCCGTCCGAGCTCCGCCATTTCCGGCACCAGTCCGCAGGTGGACAGAGTGACCTTGCGCGGACCGTAGTTCAAGCCGTCCTCGGCCTGAAAAATGCGCAGAGCCGTCACCACGTTGTCCAGGTTGTGCAGGGGCTCGCCCATGCCCATGAGCACGATGTTGTTCACCGGGCCGTCGACCAGGGCGGCGCAGACCTGGTTGACGATTTCCCCCGGGGTGAGATTGCGCATCAGCCCGAAGGTGCCGGTCAGGCAGAATTCACACTGCATGGCGCAACCCACCTGAGTGGAGATGCACAGGGTACTGCGCCCCTCATCCATGGGGATGCGCACGCTTTCCACGGTTTGTCCGTCAGCCAGGCGCAGCAGATACTTGCGGGTACCGTCGCGACTGGTCTCCACCGCCTCGGGCGCCAGTTGCGAAACATAGGCCCGCGTTGCCAACTGCGCGCGGAACTCCTTGGAGAGATCCGTCATCCGGGCAAAATCGCTTACCCCCTGGCGATACATCCAGCGAAAGATCTGGCGGGCGCGAAAGCGCTCCTTGCCCAAGCCGGCGAGAAAGGCGGTGAGGGCGTCAAGATCGAGGTTTTTCAGATCGACTTTTGGCTCGGACGACAAGGTGGTCTCGGACATCGCAAAGGGCACCCAGAAAAATAGCCCTTCGGGATTGTACCCAAAGGGCTATGGCTTCACAAGGTTTAACTTTTGGAAAAGCTTGACAAATCAGCCCAGAAGCTCAAGGCCGGAGAAAAAGTAGGGGATCTCGAAGGCGGCCGTCTCCGGCGCATCGGAACCGTGAGTGGCATTTTCGCCGATGGAGGTGCCGAATTCCTTGCGCAGCGTGCCCGCATCGGCCTTGGCGGGATCGGTGGCGCCCATCAGGTCGCGCCACTTCTTGATGGCGCCGGGAGCCTCCAGCACCATGACCACGCAGGGGCCGCTGCTCATGAAATCGGTCAGTTCACCGAAAAAGGGGCGCTCCTTGTGCACGTAGTAGAAGCCCTCGGCTTCGACCTTGCTCATGTAGAGCTTTTTCAGGCCGACGACCTTGAAGCCTTCGGCATGGATGCGGGCCAGAATCTTGCCGGCGTGGCCGGCGGCGAAGGCATCGGGCTTGATGATGGCGAAAGTTCTTTCCATGATGTCGTATACTCCTTGAATTTGACGACAGAGTCAGTACTATAGAGGATTCAAAAAATTCGACGCGTTTTTAACATCGCCCGCGGGCGCTGTCAAGATTTATCCCCGTTGAACCGCGCTTCTTCCGTCGGTTCTCACGCGGCAACGGCCAAGGAAGCCAACCTCAACATGACGGAACATATCTTCACCGAAATGGCGCTGATTCTCGGCATCAGTGCAGCTCTCGGGTTTCTCGCCACACGCCTCAAGCAACCCCTCATCGTCGCCTTCATCGCCGTGGGCATTCTGGTGGGCCCCTCAGGCCTCAACCTGGTTGCCTCCCACGAACAGTTGCACCTGCTGGCGGAAATGGGCATCGCCATCCTGCTCTTCGTCGTCGGCCTCAAGCTCGACCTGCACCTGATCCGCACCATGGGCCCGGTGGCCCTGGCCACGGGCTTGGGCCAGGTGCTGTTCACCTCGGTGTTCGGCTTTCTCATCGCCCTGGGTTTGGGCATGAGCCCCATCGGCGCACTGTACGTGGCCGTCGCCCTGACCTTTTCGAGCACCATCATCATCGTCAAGCTGCTCTCGGACAAGCGCGAGATCGACTCGCTGCACGGGCGCATCGCCATCGGCTTTCTCATCGTGCAGGACATCGCCGTGGTGCTGGCCATGATCCTGCTCACCGCCATCGGCGCCGGCGGCGAATCCGACAGCCTGCTGCTGGCCAGCCTCGGGGTCATCGTCAAGGGCGTGGTCCTGCTTGGCGCCGTGGGCCTGTTGATGCGCTTCGTGCTCCCCCGGCTGATGGACCAGGTGGCCCGCTCCCAGGAACTGCTGCTGCTGTTTTCCATTGCCTGGGCGGTGCTGCTCGCCACCGGCGGCGAGGTCCTCGGTTTCAGCAAGGAGGTCGGAGCCTTTCTCGCCGGCATCTCCCTCGCCACGACCCCCTACCGCGAGGCGATCAGCTCGCGCCTGGTGAGCCTGCGGGATTTTCTGCTGCTGTTCTTTTTCATCAACCTCGGCTCCCAGCTCGACCTCTCGGTGCTGGGCGCCCAACTGGGCGCCGCCCTGATCTTTTCCCTCTTCGTGCTCGTCGGCAACCCCATCATCGTCATGATCATCATGGGCCTCATGGGCTACCGCAAACGCACTGGTTTTCTCGCCGGCCTCACCGTGGCGCAGATCAGCGAATTTTCCCTGATCCTGGCGGCGCTGGGCCTGAGCCTTGGGCACATCGACCAGGAAACCATGGGCCTGGTGACCCTCGTGGGGCTCATCACCATCGGTCTGTCCACCTACATGATCATTTACAGCCATCAGCTCTACGAGCGCATCTCGCCGTTTCTCGGCATTTTCGAGCGGCGCATCCCCCATCGCGAACACGACGAGGACAGCAGCGAGCGCAGCGAGGATGCCGACGTCATTCTCTTTGGCCTGGGCCGCTACGGACGCAACATTGCCGCCAATCTGCTCGCACGGAAAAAAAAGGTGCTGGGCGTCGACTTCGACCCGCAAATCGTTTCCGAATGCCGCCGGCAGGGTCTGCCGGTGCGCTACGGGGATGCCGAGGACCCGGAGATTCTCGAACATCTCCCCCTGCATTCGACCCAATGGGTGGTCAATGCCACCCCCGGCCGCGAAGCCAACCTGACCCTGCTCAAGGCGCTGCGCGCTCACGGGTTCGCCGGCAAGGTCGTTCTCACCGCCCACACCCCCGATGAAGCGCAGATGTATCGCGAGGCCGGGGCCGACAAGGTTCTCTGGCCGTTCGTCGATGCCGCCGAGCAGGCCGTCGATTATCTGACCACCTCCGCAGACACCATCTCCGCCGGTATCCCCTGGCCGGTCACCCTGGGCGAAGTGCGCCTGCGTCCCGGCGCTCGGGCCGTCGGCATGCACATCCGCGATCTTGACCTGCGCGCCCGCACCGGGGTAAGCATTATTGCGGTGGATCGCGCCGGACGCAGCCATTTCGACCCGGGGCCGGATTTTTTGCTCATGGCGGCGGATCGTTTGGTTTTGCTCGGTTCCCGCGAAAGCCTGGACCAGGCGGCGCGCCTGCTGGAAGAGCGCGAACCCTTGGACGCCCAAAGCGGCGGCGCCTTTCGCATCGAAGAGGTTCCCCTGGAGCCCGACTCCTCCTGGATCGGCCGCAGCCTTGCCGAGTTGGATCTGCGCGGGCGGTGCGGCATCACCATCATCGGCATCCGCCGCGGTCAGGAAAAGATCACCTCGCCCTCTCCCGCCGAGATGTTGCGCGCCGGGGATGTCCTGGTCGTGGTCGGAAGTTTGGAATCCCTGCGCTCCGCGCGTTGTCAACAACCCTGAACAAATGAGTCAGCCATGCTGTCACTGAAAAACCACCCTGTGTTTCGCACAACCATCCTCACGGCGCTGTTGCTGGCCTGGGCCTGCACGGCTCTTGCCTGGCAGCCCCGCTCGCGCGAGGAATCCCTGATCACCGGCCAGGGACCGGCGCCCGTGGTCGGCGCGGCGCGCACCTATATCATCGGCCTGGGCGAGGATCTCATCGAACTCTCATGGCGCGCCGGCATCGGCTATGAGGCCCTGGTACGGGCCAATCCGGAGGTCGATCCCTGGCTGCCTCCCGCGGGCGCGCAACTGCTTCTGCCGCATGTCGCGGTGATTCCTTCCAACCAGCCCGGCATCGTGATCAATCTCGCGGAAAAGCGCCTTTATTTCATCTGGCGCGACGGGGCCGACACCCTGGTGCGGTTTTACCCCATCGGCATCGGCCGTGAAGGACGCGAAACGCCCTTGGGCAAGTTCCGGGTCGCCAACCGC
This sequence comes from Geoalkalibacter sp., assembly GCF_030604225.1. GTDB lineage: Bacteria > Desulfobacterota > Desulfuromonadia > Desulfuromonadales > Geoalkalibacteraceae > Geoalkalibacter. The sequence goes on along the minus strand of NZ_JAUVWH010000004.1, from coordinate 14,847 downwards.
GCCAAGGATCCGACCTGGACACCGCCCCCCTCGGTGCGTGCCGAAAAGCCCTACCTGCCTGCCTCGGTGCCGCCCGGTCCCAACAACCCGCTGGGTGAGTACTGGCTGGGACTCAACGACAAACGCATCGGTCTGCACGGCACCAACAAGCCCTTCGGCGTCGGTCGCGAGGTCAGCAGCGGCTGCATCCGGCTCTACCCGGAGCATATCAGCGATCTTTTCTATCGGGTGCAGGTGGGCACCCCGGTGGAGATCATCTATCAGCCCATCAAGCTCGGTCTGCGAGCCGGGCATCTGTATCTCGAGGTTCACCCCGATGACCGCGGGGTAGTGGCCGATCCCCTGGCGGAAGTCCTGCGGCAAAAAGCCGCCCTGGGCAACGGCATGCGCGTGGATTTCGATGCGATTCGGCTGGCCTTGGATAAGAAGAGCGGCATGCCGGTGCGCATCTCCCTCGATTGAGGCGCGAAATGCTTCGCCACCGCGCAGGAATTGACTGGGGGGAAGTTCAGGTCGGGCGGGTGATTGCAGGGTCGGCGGGCGCCACGAAAGGCCCGAAGCGTTCTTCCAGCACGGCACGCCGGTAGGCAAAGATCCGCTCCAGTTTCGGCGCGACCAGAAAGCGGTCCAGCAGCGCCCCGGGAAGTTCCAGCGGCAGGCTGTAATGCACCTCGTCATCCATTTCCACGCCCCCCGCGACAGGCCGGAAATGGTGCTGGTGATGCCAGAAGCGGTAAGGGCCGAAGCGCTGCTCGTCGACGAAAAAGAAGGGCTCGCGCACCTGGGTGATTTCCGTGACCCAGTTGAGGCGGAGCCCCGCCACGGGGCGGATGCGATAGCTGACGATCATGCCCGCGTGCATGCGCGGCGGCAGAGGCGAGGTGACGCGGAAATCCAGAAACGCAGGGGTGATGTCGCGCAGTTTTGCCGGATCGGAAAAAAACGCCCAGCACTCTTCGAGCGTGGCGGGCAGGCGCTGGCGGAAAAACAGCCGCTGAAGCCTCATGGTCGCACCCCTCGGATCAGCCTCCGGCAACCGGTTTGAGGCCCGACCGAGCCTGACGGGCAATGCCGTGCAACATGCCGCGAAAAACCAGGGAATGCAAAGGCGTGACCAGCGACCAGTAGAGAATGCCGCCGAGCCCCCGGGGCACGAAACGGGCAACTTGACGCAACTCGGTACGGTGGTCCGCAGCGGGGTGCAAGGAAATCTCCAGCAGGGCCCGGCCGGGCAGTTTCATCTCGGCCGCCAGCAGCAGCCTGCGGCCCGGCTCAACGGCCACCACCCGCCAGAAATCCAGGGCGTCCCCGGGCAGGATCTCCACCGGATCGCGACGACCGCGCCGCAAACCGACCCCGCCGACCAGACGGTCGGCCAAACCGCGCAGCCGCCAGAGCCAGTCGGCGTAATACCAACCGGTTTCTCCGCCGAGGCGTGCCACGACCTCCCAGACTCGCTCCCGGGAAGCCTCGACCAGCACACTGCGCCGATCCTCGTAAAGGGTGCCGCCGGCCCAATCGGGATCGTGCTCTGCGCCCCATTCCGCCGGCGGCAGTTCCCCGGCATCCGTCCAGGAGCTTTCCACCTCGCGCCGCCGCAGATCCTGCAAAGCGAGACGAATGGCCTGACGCGAATCGAGAAGTTCCTGGGGAAGGATTTCGCGGATGCGCGTATCCCGGCAGATGACGGCGTTGCGCAGTCCTTCGGCGAGGGGACGCGCCAAGGCCGCCGGTACCGGCGTCACCAGATGAATCCAGTAGGAACTCAAACGCGGTGTCAGGACCGGTACCGGAAAAATCAGGCGCCGGCGCAATCCCGCCTCCTCGGCATAACTTTCCATCAATTTGCGGTAGGTGGTCACCTCGGGCTGGCCGATATCGAAGGTTTCACCCAGGGTCAGCGGCGTGCCGAGACAGCCGACGAGGTATTCCAGAACATTGCGCACGGCGATGGGCTGACAGGGGGTATCTACCCAGCGCGGCGTCACCATGAGCGGCAAACGCTCCACCAGATAACGCAGGATCTCAAAGGACGCGCTGCCTGAGCCGATGATCATGGCGGCTCGCAAAACCGTCACGGGCGTTGCGCCGCGCCGCAGAATCCCGGCCACCTCGGCCCGCGAGCGCAGATGCTTGCTCAGGCTCGCTCCCTCCTCGCCCAGACCGCTGAGATAGACGATGCGCTCCAGGCCCGCCTGCTCGGCGGCGGCGACCATGTTTTCCGCGGCCTTGCGGTCGGCCTCGGCAAAATCGCGGGTCGCGGGATTCATGGAGTGCACGAGGTAATAGGCCGCCCGGCACCCCCGCGCGGCCCGCTCCAGGGAACCGCGATCCAGCACGTCGCCCTGGACCAGTTCCACCCCCGGGTTTTCCGCCCAGGAGCGCGCCCGCACCTTGGTCAGACTGCGGGCAAGGGCCCGCACCCGATATCCCTCGCGCAACAGCCGGGGAATCAGGCGCCCGCCGATGTAGCCCGTCGAGCCGACCACGAGTACGGGTAGCGCGGCCCTGTCATCCACCTCCATCGGTCGCCTCTCTTTCGGGTGTCCCCAAACAAAAAAAGCCCCGTTTCCGGGGCTTTTTTGTTTGTTTTACTTCTTCAGAGTCATCTCGAAGGCCTTGGTGGCCTTCTGCGCGGCGGTTTCGGCCTGGGCCGCGCTGTTGGCTGCCGCCCGAGCCGAATTTTCAGCGCTGCTGGCAGCGCTCTCGGCGCGGTTCGCGGCCGCTTCGGCACGCGCGGCCGCCTCAGACGCCTGCTGGCTGGACGCCTTGGCTTCCTGGGACGCCGACAGGGCTTGGCGCAGCATGTTTTGATCCTCGGCGGTCAAGGACGCGGAGCAACCCGCGAGACCCATAAGAAACGCACCGGCAACCAATGCCACTCCAACTTTTTTCATGACGTATTCCTCCTGATTTGAGCTGTTGCACTTACATCGTCAGCCGGACACCATGTCGCTGACTGACCGCCTGTAAAAAGGCAAACCCGTCGCCGGGTTTTTGGATTCGTTGCAATTATTCCACAAATTTTAAAGACTTCAACCGTTATTTTGCCGCCCTTCCGTCGAACCGGTCACAGCTGCGTTCCAGAGGCCGGTCCTCGTGACGCCGAGGTATCCCGCAACCAGGCGATGACCTCGCGCAAGGCCTGTCCGCGGTGACTGATGCGATTTTTGACCTCCAGGGGCAGTTCGGCCAGGGTCTTTTCATGGTCCGGAACCAGAAACAGGGGATCGTACCCGAAGCCGCCATCGCCCCGGGGAGCGTCGAGAATAAGTCCGGCCAACCGCCCCTCGAACAGACGACAGTCGCCGCTCGGCAAACAGTAGGCCATCACGCAGCGAAACGCCGCCTGGCGACGAGATTTCGGGATATCGGCCAGCGTAGCGAGAAGTTTGCGGTTGTTGTCCTCGTCGCCTGCACCTGGTCCGGCGAAGCGCGCCGAATAGACCCCCGGCGCGCCATCCAGGGCCTCGACCTCGAGCCCCGAGTCATCCGCGAGCACCGGCCGCCCCGTCAATGCAGCGATGGTGCGCGCCTTCTTCTCGGCATTGGCGGCAAAGGTTTCCCCGTCCTCCACGACCTCCGGCAGCGCGGAAAAGCTGTCCATCCCGAGAACCTCAATGCCGACATCCGCCAGCAGATGACGGATTTCACGCAGCTTGCCGGCGTTGCGGGTGGCGATCACCAGCTCCATGGGCTCTAGAGTCCCAGGGCCTGGCGCTGCAGACGATCCAGTTCCCGGCAGCCGCCGAGGGCAAGGTCGCGCAGGGCGTCGAGTTCCTGAAGAGTAAAGGGGTGTTCCTCGGCAGTACCTTGCACCTCCACGAAACGTCCGGAACTGGTGATGACAAAATTCATGTCGACGGCGGCGCGGAAATCTTCCTCATAGTTGAGATCCAGCAGCGGCTGACCTTCCACCAGACCGACACTGACCGCCGCCACCCCTTCGCGCAGGGGCGAACGGGCGATCAGACCGCGGTCGAGCAAACCGCTGACCGCGTCGACCAGGGCGACATAGGCGCCGGTGATGGACGCCGTGCGGGTGCCGCCGTCGGCCTGCAGCACGTCGCAATCGATCTGGATGGTACGCTCGCCGAAGGCGGCCAGGTCGACGACCGCGCGCAGGGAGCGGCCGATGAGGCGCTGGATTTCGTGAGTGCGCCCGCCGACCTTGCCGCGCGTGGCCTCGCGCGGGCTGCGGGTCTGGGTGGCGCGGGGCAGCATGCTGTATTCCGCCGTCACCCAGCCGCGTCCTTCACCGCGCATGAAGGAAGGCACGTTCTCCTCCACGCTGGCGTTGCACAGCACGCGCGTGTCGCCAAAGGAAACCAGCACCGAACCCTCGGCGTAGCGCGTGAAGCGCCGCTCGAAGGTCACCGGGCGCAGCCGGCTGGCTTGCCGCCCGTCGGGGCGATTGAAACCTGAACTCATCAACGCATCCTTTCCTTCTGCTCTTCGGCAAAGTTGTTGAGCCCGGCGAACAGCGCCTGGGCCAGGGCTTCCTGGCCGGCGCCATCGGTCAGGCGGGCATGATCCTCGGGATTGGACAAATAACCCATCTCCACCAAAACCGTCGGCAGATTCCCCCGCCCCAGGGGCAGCAGGGGCGCCAGATAGATTCCGGCGACGGGAAATCCGGCCTGTTCAAGACTGCGGCCCAGATGCCGGGCCAATTTGAGGCTGTTGCCCTGGGCGGCCTCGATGACCAGGCCATCGTATTCCTCGCGCGGCCGCACGATCAGGGCGATGCCGCGCGGTTCGGCGCGCAAGGACGCCTGGGCGTGCAGGGAAATCATGGCGTCGACCTCGGGACGCGCGGCCGGCTCCAGGCGCTGTTGGGCATTGAGGGCATAGTCCTCGTCACGACTCAGGTAGACGGGAATGCCGAGGCGCATCTTGAGGACGCGCTCAAGGTGCCGCGCCACCTGCAGGGCCACATCCTTTTCCCGGGTGCCGTCGGCGGCCATGCTGCCGTTGTCCAGACCGCCGTGGCCGGGATCGAGGGCCACGGCCCGCAAGCCGGTCCCACCCTGGGGCTGCTCTTTTTGCAAAAGTAGGGCAAAGAGGCTGTCTAGGGTGGTCGCCTCGTCGACGGGCAAAGCCGCGCGCGGCGCCAGATTGCGGTAATAGACGGAAGTGCTGAGCAGATCGGGCAGCAGGCGGGTGATGAAATCCTCAGGAACCCGCAAGCGGTTGTCGATGAACCGCGGGCGCTGGCCGAGGGGCAGGAAGCGCCCGCCGACCTTGACGAACTGGCTGCCCGGCGACAAAATCGCGGTACCGCGGGGCGTGGTGAAACTGTAGGTGTGACGGACCGAGTCCCAGCGACCGCTGATGCCGAAGGGCGAAAGGATATCGTCAATGGCGATGAAATGGGTCCCGTCTTGCCAATATACTTCATTGACGACCGCCGGCCGCGTGCCTTCCGGGGCGATCTCAACGGCGGCCGCCGCGGGCAGGGCCAGCAGCAGCAAAATTACAGGGACCAGCCATGGGCGCATCATTCCTGACTTCCTCCGTCGAAGCCAAATCTTATAACCCAGCCCCGCCGAGAGTGTCAATTTTATCCGCGCCAAATCGACCGGACACCGCCCGTCTCAGCCCAGGGGCCGGCTCTCGTGATCCTCGGGCAACAGCGCCTGGCGGCGCGCGCCGCAACGCCCCAGGCGCTGCAGCAAGCGCTGGGTGAGCGTCTCCGCCAGATCGAGCTGTGCCTGACGGCCGGGAGCAAGGCCTGGAACCTGCCCGCCGGCGATCATGCCGTGACCGCCCGCGGTACCGAGTCCCTCCACCACGTCCTGCATCGTCTCGCCGGCATTGATCAGATGGGAGAGCGTGCGGAAGGACAGCACGGCATCGCCCTTGAAACAGCCCATACCCAGCACCACGTCGATCCCCTCGGCGCGCATAAGAAAGTCCGCCATTTCCGCGACAATTTCCGGATTGTGAATGTCGAAGAGATTAAAGACCAGCACACCGTCGGCGATGACGGCGTTGCCGATGGCCTTGCTGAAGGAGCGAAAGTATTCCAGGGGAACCTTGGACTGGGTGATATTGAAAAGGATGTGATTGTTGACCAGGGGCAGCAGTTGCAGATAGGCCTCGCGGTCGGCCTTGCACCATTCGCGGCCCAGATCCTGGGTTTCGGATTTGATGGCGTAGAACAGAATGGTCGCCAGTTTGGTGCCGATGGTCACCTTCTGCGCCAGCAGGTATTCGTAGAGGATGGTGGCAGAGGCGCCGTAGTCCTCGCGGATATCCACCCAGCGACAGGCGTTGCAGGTTTCCCGCACCGGGTGATGATCGACGATCAGGTGCACCGGCCGGTCGAGGGGCCAGGAGTTGTTGCCGGTGCCCGGCTGGGTGTCGACCATGCACACCACGTTGAACTGGTTGAGATCCAGGCTGTGCAGGGGAACGGCCTTGATATCGAGTTCCTTGACCATCTGCCGGTTCTCGCCGCGCCCGATGATGCCGCCGAAGGCGACCGTCGGCTCGCGCCCCGTCTTGACCTGGATGAGATGACGGAGGGCGGTGGCGGACGCCAATGAATCTGGATCGGGGTTGTCATGGGCCAGGATCAGAACCCGGCCCTTGCCGTGCACCCAATCAAGAAAACCGTCGGTAAAGCGCCGCGAATGCTTCAGGTCCAAAGGCATGACAAAGGATGATCTCCTCGGGATGGGGCGGCCGCTCCTCAATCGGCGGCCGCGAGGCGTTGCAAGGCCAGATCCACGGCCTCTTGGGGCGAACCGGCGGTAAGCACGCCGGGAATCTGCGACCATTTTCCCAGGGCAATGACCGGGCGACCGAGCTTGAGGGCCACGGCGATTTCCGAAAGTGTGCCGTATTCCCCCTCCACGGCAATCAGCGCGCGGGCGGTCTGGGCAATGATCACATTGCGCGCATGGCCCATGTCGGTCACCACCGGCAAATTCACCCAGGGATTGGCTGCCCGGGGATCGGCGCCGGGCAGGATGCCCAGGGTCAACCCGCCGCCGTCGCTGCACCCGCGACAGGCTTCCTCCATCACGCCGCCCAGGCCGCCGCACACCAGAACCGCGCCCCGCGCCGCCAGCAGTTGCCCAACCTCGTAGGCCCAGGCCCGCCCCTGGTTGGAAGCCTGTCCCGCCCCGATCACCCCGATGATCAGTCGCGCAGCCAAGGCAGATCCCCTAGGAAGACGACGCGACGGAAGACTGCCGGCGCAGCAGTTTCTGGAAAGACGGGCGATGGCGAATGCCCTCGAAATCCGGATCCTCGGCGGCATCCTGCAAAAAATGCGGTTCGAAGCGCGAGGCCTCGCTCAGGGCGCGCACCGCGTCGGCGGTCCGGCCTTGCAGAGCGAAGATGCAGGCGCGGTTGTAATAGGCCAGCGGATAGACGTCGGTGCGCTCCAGAATCGCCTCGAAGCACTCCAGCGCCTCGTCGAGACGCCCCAGGTCCATGAGCACGCTGCCCTTGTTGTTCAGGGTGTGGATGGAATCCGGATCGCGCGCCAGGCTCTCCTCCAAGGCCTGCAGGGCCTCTTCGTGACGGCCCTCGCGCTCGTAAACCAAGGCCAGGTAAAAGGGCGGCTCGGGGCTGGTCGGTTCACGCCGCTCGGCCTCGGCCAATACCGCGCGCGCCTCGTCGAAACGTTCGAGTTCGGCAAGCACGTTGGCTTTCTCCACCAGGGCATCGAAGAAGTCCTCCTCCAGGGCCAGAACCTCGTCGAAGTCGGACAGGGCCTCGGCGAAGCGACCCAGGCGCAGGAAGGAAAGGCCGCGATTGAAGAAATAGTGGGGATTGGCGCGATCTCGCGCGATGGCCCGGCCGTAATAAACCAGCGCCTCCTCGTCGCGGCCCAGGCCGGAGAGGGCGTATCCGGCGCCGTTGAGGCAGGTGGGTTCATGGGGCTCCATGCGCAGTGCCTCGGTGAAGCAAGCGAGGGCTTCGGCGTAATGGCCCAGGCGATTAAGAGCATGACCCTTGTTGAAATAGGCATCGGCCGAGTCCGGACGACGTTTGAGGGCCTCGTCGTACATGGCCAGAGCCTCGGCGGTCTCGCCGAGTTCATCCAACACGTTGCCCAGATTAACATAGGCCTCGGGAAAATCCGGCTGGTATTCCAAGGCCTTGCGCAGATGCACCTGGGCTTCGGCGCGGCGCCCCAAACGATCGAGCAGTACGCCATAGTTGTGGTGGATGGCGCCGTTCTTGGGGTCGAGACGCAACGCCTTCTGGTAGAGGGCCAGGGCCTTGATCTCATCCTCCAGGTTGGTGGCCGCCACGGCGCAGATATTCAGCGCCTCCACGTCAAAGGGGTGGTCCTCCAGATATTCCTCCACGAGATCGAGGGCGGTTTCACTCTCGCCCCGATCCAGGGCCATCTGTGCCAACTCGAGACGATCGTCCTCTTCTTCGCCGTCAAAGTAATAATCGTCCAGATCGTCGTAATCTTCTTCCATAACTACTCCAAGGACGCCGCCGGCCTAGCCGGGGCGATTCAATCAACTCAAACTATACCAAAGGGCAAGGAGGCGACCAGCGCGGCGTGCTCAGCGACGCGGGGGCGTCAACCCGCCCAGCATCAGCACCGCACCGACCACCACGCCGGTGGAGCCGCCGGCCATTTTCGGCACCCCCGCCTGACTCCAGAAGGGCCGCGAGATGCCCAGCCGCTCGCCCATCAGGCGCGACATCCGCGCTCCTTCACCATGATAATCCCGCCAGCCGAGAATGAACACATACAGGCCCAGGGTCAGCAGCAGCCAGCCGCAGAGAATCTGCAACAGTCGCATGGCCTAGCCCGCCGCCGGTTCAGGGCGCCAAAGCCGCGCCAGCAGCGCCGTCAGGACCACCGCCACCAGCAGACGCACACCGAGCATGATCCAAAGGTCGCCGCCGATCACCACAAAAATCAAGGTATCCTCGATGACCGCATGGCAGGTGGCGAGAAACAGGCCAACCAGGAACACCTCGCGTCGTGAGAGGTTTTTCTCCCGCGCCACGCGGATGATGATCCCGGCGCCATAGGCAATGCCGAGAAAAATGCCCGTGAACAGGGGCACCGCGGCGTTGCGCGACAGCCCCATGCCGCGCATCAGGGGATCGATACCCTCGCCCACCCGGCGAAAAAACGGCAGGTAGCGCAGCAACTCGAAAGCCACCACCAGGGGCACGACGATGGCGGTCAGCTTCACACCGAGCAGGCACGCCCCCCAGAGACTCTCGAAAAAAAGCGCCGTCATGACGCGAACAGCCGGTGCAGTCCCGCCATGGCCAGACCGCAAGCCCCGGCGATCAGCACCCGGTAGAGGGTCAGCAGGCCGCCGCGCGCCCCGGTGCTGCCCAGCACGCCGCCTTCCACCACGAGATTGTGCGCCAGGCCCATCATCAGCCCGCATTGGGTGACCTGCCAGGGGGTCAGTTCCAAGGGCACCAGGATGGCGATGGCGGCGTAGAGATTGAGCAGAAAGGCCGCGACAAAGGCAAAGGCGGCTTCGCCGGGCAACCCGAAGAGCCCCATCAGCGGCGCGAACAGCGCCCCCATGCGCTCCAGCACCGGAGTGTGCTTGAGCAGATCCACGACCAGATACAGGGGCACCACCCATTTGACCAGCTTGAGGCTGGTCTGCAGACCGCCGCGCAGGCCATCGCGCAGGCGGGTGGGAATATCGGGGATGGCGCTTTCGGTCATAAAAGCTGTCGGTGAATGCGGGCCTGGCAGTGTTGTCCGTCGGGGCATGATAACCGCGACACCGACGCTTGTCCACCACCGAGAAAACAGCAAGGCCCCCTGAAACGACGAGCGGTTCCAGGGGGCCCGGGGCTGCTTGCGCCAAGGCGTGCTCAGCCGAGATTGGCGTTGACGAAATCCCAGTTGATCAACTTGTCGATGAAGGTGGCCATGTAGTCGGGGCGACGGTTCTGGTAATCCAGATAATAGGCGTGCTCCCACACGTCCATGGTCAGCAGCGGTTTCATCCCCTGGGTGAGGGGATTTTCGGCGTTGAGGGTCTTGGTTACCTTGAGCTTGGCGCCGTCGAGCACCAGCCAGGCCCAGCCGCTGCCGAACTGCGTGGCGCCGGCGTTCTTGAACTCCTCGACGAACTTGTCGAAGCCGCCGAAATCAGACTGGATCTTCTCGGCGATCTTGCCCGTGGGCTGCCCGCCGCCGCCCGGCTTGATGCATTTCCAGTAAAAGCTGTGGTTCCACACCTGGGCCACGTTGTTGAAGATGCCGGCCTTGGTTGCATCGCCGGCGGTCTTCTTCATGATTTCTTCCATGGACAGGCCCTTGAGGTCGCTGCTTTCGAGCAGCTTATTGCCGTTGTCGACATAGGCCTTGTGATGCTTGCCGTGATGAAACTCGAGGGTGCGGGCGCTGATGTGAGGCTCCAGGGCGTTGGGGGCGAAGGGCAGATCAGGCAGAACCAGACTCATGGGAATTTCCTCCTTGACGGATTTGGGTTGAAAAGGCGCGGCGATGGCCAGGCAAGCTTCGCGCCGCGGATAGTTTCAGGGACATCAATGATCGTGGTAGCCGAGCACCACCAGCACGCAGCTGCCGTCGGCGATGACATTGAGCCCGGCTTTTTCCGCCAGGGCCACGGCCGTCGGGCTCTCGGCGCCGGGCTGCATCCAGATGTTGCGGATGCCGCGGGCGATGGCCTCCTCCACCACCTTGTCCGTCACCTGCGGCGGGGTGATGACCGAAATGCTTTTCACCTCGGGGGGCAACTCGCTGACCCGCGCCACGCAATCCAGGCCCTCGATGCGCGCTTCAGCGGGATTGACGGGCACGGCCCGCCGCCCGTTTTGCAGATAGCAGCGCAGCACCTTGTTGCCGTATTTGTAGGGCTTGGATGAGGCGCCCACCACGCCAAACGCCTCGGCGGCAAGAAACTGGTCGATTTTGTCTCGAATGTTCATGGCAGATCCTTGAAAAAAAGTTGGCCGAACAAAGCCATCAGCGAAAGATAATAACCGATGGTCGTGATTTCGCAACCGCGACGGTCATCATTGGTGCGGGCTCTTCTCGGTTGCGTTCTCGGTTATTGACTTGGGCGCCGGGCCAATGGTTAAATGCGCCCCATGAATCGCGACATTTTCCTCGCCGACGCTCATCTGCTCTCCCCCGCGGATGCCAACTACCGGCGCCTGCTGGCCTTTCTCGGCGAGCAGCGCGGGCAGCTGCGCACCCTATACATCCTGGGCGATCTGTTTGAATTCTGGGTCGGTTACCGGCACCTAGTGTTCACCCCCTACGTGCCGTTGCTCAACGCCCTGGGCGAACTCCGCGCCGCCGGCAGTCAAATCGTCTATGTCGAGGGCAATCACGACTTCCATCTCGGTCCCTATTTTCGCGACCTCCTCGGCTGCCGGGTGCTGCCCGACGGGGGCGAGGTCAGCATCGACGGAAAGCGCGTCCACCTGACCCATGGCGACCTGATCAACGGGTCGGACCGCGGCTACCGCCTGCTGCGCCGCTTTTTGCGCAGCCGCCTGCTGCAAGGCATGATCGCCCTGGCCCCAGGGGATCTGACCTGGGCCATTTCCCGCTGGGCCAGCCGCCAGAGCCAGAAGGGTCAGGACCCCAAGGCCGTCAGGCGCCTGCCCCAGGCCCAGATCACGGCCTTTGCCCGCAAGCAGTTCGCCGCCGGCTGCGAACTCGTCGTCACCGGCCATTTCCATCAGGCTTTCCAACTGGATCTCAACGCAGGCCAGATCATCGGCCTCGGCGACTGGATCGACCAGTACTCCTACCTGCTTTACGAAAACGGCCGGTTCGAACTCAAGACCTACTGACCGGGCGGGGGCCTTTCTCGCCGGCGCGCGGGTCCTGCTCCTCGGCCACCATCCGCATGGCCAGTTCATGCAGGCTCATGCCGGCCAGGGCCTCGCGCCGGGCCTGCACCAGACGCTGATCGATGTCCCGCACCAACTCGCGCACCCGACCCTGCCGGGCGCCGCGCACATCCACCCCGTCCCAGCGGATTTTTTCGAGAAAATCGTGCACGCCCAGGGTCTCCAGGGCGCGTCCGGGCTGGTAGGCATAGTCGGACTCCTCGTCGCTACGCACCTCGCTCAGGGTGCCCAGGCGCACCAACTGATCCAGAATGCTGCGCGCCAGACGCGGCGGCAGCTGCAATTCACCGGAAAGATCCTCCAGGGTGCGCGGCCGCCCGCCGCGATAAAAAGCCTCGGCCAGCACCAGCAGCACCCCCAGGCAGAGCATTTCGCGGCTGGCGTAATTTACCTCGGGAACCCGCACCTCCTGGCTGACCCGGCGCAGATGCTGAACCGCGTAGGTCAGCTCCAACCCCAGCAACACGATCACCCAGCTGAGATAAATCCACATCATGAAGATGGGCAGGGCCGCCATGGTGCCGTAGATGGCGTTGTACTTGGACACCCCGACCTGAAAATGGACGTACCCCCACTGCGCCAGCTGCCAGAGGGTGCCGCCGAAGATGCCGCCGATCAGGGCGGCGCGCACGCTGACCCGGCTGTTGGGCATGAAGATGTAGAGGGCCGTGAAGGCGATCCACATACCGACGAAGGGCAGGATCTTGAACAAAAACAAAATCAGGTCGCCGACCAGGGCCTTTTCCTGCAAGGCATGCACCACCGCATTGCTCTGCAGGGTGCTGGTCATGGAGATGGCCGCGAAAATAAACACCGGACCGATCATCACCACGGAAAAATAATCGGCGAAGCGCCGGTAGATGGAACGGGTTTCCGCCACGCCCCACACGGCGTTAAAGCTTTTTTCGATGTTGGAGAGCATGGCCAGCACGGTGAAAAACAGGGTCAGCAGCCCCACCAGGCCCAGGCGCCCGACATTGGTGTTCTCGATGTACTGCAGGATTTCATTGACCACCGGCTCCGACCCCATCGCCAGACTCTCCAGGATGAGGGGTTCGAGCTGATTCTGCACGCCCAGCCCCTTGAGCAGGGCGAACATCAGGGCGAGCAGCGGCACGATGGCCAACAGCGAGGTGAAAGTCAGGGCCGAGGCGCGCAACAGGCAGCCGTCGGCCGCGAAATCATGCAACACCAGCGAGGCGATGCGCCCCTTTTTCAGGAAAAACCCCTTGTAGCCCGCGCTCGGGGAAACCTCCACCTCGGGCCGAAAGAGACTGACGACCCGCTCGATTTTCTCCTTGAGTCCAGACACCGAAACCTGCCCTTCCCGCTTCACCCGAAAAAAAACCCACGGTCCCGAGACCGCGGGTTCGCTTCGACGACCCGGCTCTCAGGTCGCCTTGGCATGCTTGTCGCGCTCGGCCTCCATGGCCTGCTTGCCGGCGTCCACCGCCGCCTTGATCAGGTCACGCTTTTCCAGCAGCGCCTGACGCCCTTCCTCGATCACCTCGCGCACGTGGGATTCGGCCTCCTCGGCCATTTCGTGCAGCTTCTCGCGGGTTTCATCCGCCAGGTTGGTCAGGCGATCGCGCGTATCCTGCCCCGAGCGCGGCGCGGCCAGCAGAGCGATGCCGCCACCCACCGCGGCGCCGGCGATAAAGGCCAGCAAAATTCCGGCAAACCCGCTGCTCCGACATTCTCCGTTCATGAGATCAGCTCCTTTCCTTGTTTTCGGCGTATCGCGCCAGGGTTTTGCCCGCGGCCCGAAAACCGGCCCAAAAACCCGCCAGGTTCCCGGCCATGCGGCCGACATCATGCTTGAGGTAATGGGAAAACTGGTTGACGGCGCCCCCCGCCTCACCCAGGGCGGCCAGCAGCTCACTGCCCTTTTCCGCCGCCTGGGTGGTGCGCTTGACATGCTCGGAGGCCTCGCGCAACTCCTTGATCATGGGCACCAGGTCATGCTGGACGTCGCGCACCAGATCATCAATGCGCTGCACCGTGCCGCGCAACTGCAGCAACAGCGGAATGAGAAAAATAACAACGATGAGCACCAGGATCATCATGACCAGGGTAAAAACTTCCAACGGCATGCACGCCCTCCCGACGGACAATGGCAGGGTTCGAAAGGCGAACCCGGCACTGATTTCCATCAATTAGAGCACAGCCCGGCGGGTTTGCAATGCTTTGGGGGAAAAGCGGTGCGCGAAAAAAGGGAAAGGATGAACCGTCCTCAGAGGTCGAGCAGCAAGGCCTCGGCGATGCTCAGGCGCTCTTTTTCAGGGGGATTGCCGTGAAAAACTTCGGAGACAAACAGATGATTGATGCCGGCCAGGGTGGTATTGAGCAGGGTCAGGTTGATCAGGGCCCGCGCCGGCAGGGAGCTCAGGCCACGAAAGTTCAGCGCGCAGAAATCGACGACCGCGCCACCCTCGGCGTCGTTGAGCACCGGCAGGCCGTGGGTGCGGCAGATCAGCGGGCGCGCCGCGTAGAGCAGGCAGGCGCCCTCGGCGAGCAAGGGGCAGGGACCCTCGGGCGTCGCCGAACGCGCCGCGGCGCGAATCCTCTCGGCCTCGCTTTCGGGCAGTTGTTCGAGGGCCAGGGCCAGGGCAACGGCCTCGACCCAGAACAGGGAGAGGTGACGGCAGCAATCGGAACAGCCCTTGCGGCAGGCCAGCTGTTCGCGGAATTCAGCCTCGATGCGCCCACAGAATTCATCGACCTTGGCGCGCAGTTCCTGATAATTGCGCAGACTGACCAGCGCCGCCTTCGGCATCTCCGCTTCCCGCTCCATGACGTGCCCCCTCCATATGCCGGATCGTCCCGTCCGACCCGTCATTTACCACGGAACGCGTTCCGGGCTCAACCCCCACAAGGTCCATTGACAAGCCCTAGTTCCAGGAGTATGAAAGGGCAGCATCGACAGCCTACATCGTCAACCGACCAGGGGAGAGACGGGACCATGGAAATTGAAAAAGGCGCGGGAAAAATCGC
>NZ_JAUVWH010000142.1 GCF_030604225.1 Geoalkalibacter sp. | reverse complement strand
GCGCAGGTTGGGCTGCCATTCGACGCCGGTGTAGTCGTTGTGTTCCCACTTGGTGCCCAAGGTGGCTTCGAGCCGCTCGGGCACCAGGGTGATGCGATCCTGGACAAAGGCGCTCCACAGGTGGTCGGTTCGCTTGGGCGGTGCGAAGGAGGTCAGGAGCGTTGAGTCGAGGCGATCGTCCATGCGCCGGTAGCCCAGCCCCCAGGTCAGTTCGTGTCGCGGCAGGGGCAAGAAGCGATGCTGGAAATCAAAGTCGTAGGTGGTGAGGCGATGGTCGAAGACGAAATCCTCGTAGCTGCCGCGGTCGAGGTACGCTTGCACGCTGAGATCGCCGGCCGTGGCGAGCTCCTTCTGCCAGCGTCCCAGCAGGAACCCGCCATCGAAATCGGCATCATCGTTGATTTGGCGGGCGTATGGCGCGATCAGGAGGGGCTCGACGATCGTTTGCCCGGCCTTGCCGCCGTAGGCTTCCGCCTGCAAGGTCAGGGACGTGCGCGGATCGATCTCGCGATCGAAGCGCAAACCGGCACGGTGCCGGTGCAAATCATCGGAGGGCTCATGGGTGGACGCTTCGCCGGGGCCTTGACCGCTGTATTTGGCGAAGATGCGGAAGTGATTGTCGTCACCGCTCTGCCAACCGTGGCGCGCCGTTACCGAGGCATATTCCTCGCTGCCGGCGGCGGCGCTCACCAGGGTCCCCTGGGTATGGGCGGCGTGGCGGGTGATGATGTTGATGACGCCGTTGACAGCGTTGGCGCCCCAGAGGCTGCCGCCGGGACCGCGCACCACCTCGATGCGCTCGACGTCCTCCAGCACCAGGTCGTGGATTTCCCAGTGCACCCCGGCGAACAGGGGCGTGTAGATGCTGCGCCCATCGATCATCACCAGCAGTTTGTTGGCGAAACGCCCGTTGAAGCCGCGCGCGCTCACCGCCCACTTGTTGGCGTCGATCTTGGCCACCTGCATGCCGGGCACCATGCGCAGCAGATCGGGAATGGTGCCGGCGCCGGAGCGGCGGATGTCCTCGGCGTTGATGACGAAAACGGCCGCCGCCGCCTGGGACAGAGGCTGGGGCGCCTTGGCCACGGACGTCACCTCCATGGCCATGAGTTCCTCCAGGGAGAAGTCCGTCAGGGATTTGGGGGCGCACCAGGCGGGCATGGGCCAGAAAAAGAGGGTGGCGGCCAACCAGAATAAAGACAGGGCAAAAGAGATCATCGAGACATCCGGCAGAGAGATAAAAATGTTGTTCATTCTGCCAAAAACAACGCGGCAAGGCCAGAATTTTCAATAGAAAATTTCAGACCTTGCCGCTGATTTTCGGTTGAAGCAGAGAGGTCTAGATTTTATTCATTGGATCCTTTTCGTAGCCCAGGCGTTGCCAGTCGAGCCGTCCGGTCTCGCCGTGGCAATCAAGACACTTGAGGGCTTTTTCCTTGGGCGCGACCATGTGATTCACTTTCCACCAGGATTCCGTGTCCGCCGCGCCGAATTTGCCGCTGTACGTCAGTCCGAAAGCCTCGGCGCCGATGCGCAGGGTTTTTTCCCAATCAAAGCTCGTCCAGAAACCTTCGGCTCCCGTGGTGTGCATGGGCAGTAGATAGCGGTGTTCGAGATCATAGGGTTGCCGGCCTTTGTGCACCTTGAAGGGAAAGATTTTCGCTGCGGGATCCGTGCGGCTGCCGTGGGGGGCGTTAAGCACCGTCGTTGTGGCCGGGTCGATCTTGTCCCCGACCAGATAGGCATCGGCGCGGCCGTTGTACCAGGCGTAGGCGGGCACCACTTTCAATCCCCATTCGGCATGCCCCTTGCCCTTGGTGTAGACGGCGCGGCCATGCTGGGTTTCCCCGGAATGTTTCTCGGCGAGATCGTCGCGTCCGCCGGTCATCCAGTCCCAGGCCATTTTGGTCGGCACTTCCCGGGCAAAGGCCGGGATGTGGCAGGTCTGACATGCCACGCGGGCGGCATGGCGGTCAAGAGTCGGGTCGGAATGAAGCGCGCCCTCGTGGCATTTTTCGCAGCCGAAGTGGTCGGTGGCGGCGGGCGAGATGGTGAGAGAACGCCCGGAAAATTTGTGGCCGCCTTCGACGTGGCATTGCTGGCAGGTAAAGTCGAGACCGTCGGTCGCCATGTGCACGTCGAGCTGCCGTTCGGGGTAGGCCAGCGAGCTGTCCATGTCGCCGTGCTTGACGCCGTCGCCGCCCCCGCCGGCGAAATGGCAGGCGCCGCAGGTATCGCGGGTCGGCGCGCCGACGTTCTGGGCGACGCGCAGGATGTTGACGGTCTGGAAGACCTCGCCGCCGCTGTTGGTGTCCTTGCGATAGGTGCCCGTGGTGTCGTGGCAGACCAGGCAGTCGACATTTTCTGGTTTGTCGAGAGCGAAGTCTTCACCCACCCAGCCATAGCCGATGTGGCAGGAGGTGCAGCGTGCCCAGTTGGACTTGATGCTTCCGCAGTAGTTGTTGAGCACGTTCTTCTTGCCCAACTCGACCTGCCTTCCGTCGGCGAGGGTCTGCACCTTGGCCAGGGTCCAGTGATTGGTCCGCATGATGCTTTCGGCCGCGTCCTCGTGGCATTTGAGGCATTCCCTGGTGGCGGCGCGTCCGTCCGCCAAGGGTTCGGTGATCGCCTCCCGGTGGGGCGTTGCCCATGCGGTCGAGGCCGCAACGCCCAGGGCGAGTAGGCCCAGTATCCAGCGTTTCATGGCGGTCCTCCGTCAGAATTTCACGGTCATCGACAGGTAGGCGTCCCAGGCGGTATCCACGGCTGGCAACAGGGATACGGCCTTGCCGTTCTTGACGTCCTTCACCTTTTGCGGAGCACCCACCGGCGACCCGCTGCCGGTGTACACATAGTCATAGTAGAGGCCCCCGATCTTGAGGAACATGTTGCGGTTGATGTCGAAAATGTAATAGGCCTCGCCGACATGGCCGCGCGTCGCCAGCTTGGGTCCGATCATATCGTCCTGGGCCTGGGTGAAGGGATTCCAGTATTGGGAGCCGTAGTTGTATTCGAGACCCGCCTTGCCCTTCCAGGACGGAATCTGGATGCCCAGGTAGATCGAATAGCCGTGGTGGTTGTCCGAATCCGTTACCCCCGCCGGGGCGAAGGCGATATTGCCGGTGTCGTCTAGCACCGCCCGGTAGACCGGGTCGGAGAGCAGACCACCGAACATGCCGGATTTGCCGTTGGGTTCGCTGTAGGTCCAGCCGCCGGAGACAAACCAGTTGATGCCGTTTTCTTCCTGACGCGTAAAGCCGATTCCGCCCAGGGTGATGTCGCCTATGTTGGTGGCGGGCTGCACGCGGGTCACGAAATTGAAGCTCGGGAAATTCTGCAGGTCGTTGTTGAGATCGAGCTCAAAGAGTTCGGCAAATTGGTTGGGAAAGGCGATCAAGCCCTTGAAGCCGTCGGTGACGTCCATGGCGCGGAACAGGGTCAGCTGCAGGAAGTTGGTGCCGTCGTTGAGGGCGTCGATATTGAAGCCGCCCAGATGCACGTCCTTGGTGTTGATCTGATTGAACATCTCGCCGTTGCCCCACTCGGACTCAAAGCCCTGACCATAGCAAAAACGCACCGTCTGACCTTCGATGCCGGTCAACTCGCTCAGTTTGTAGCCGGCGGTGATGCCGTCGAAGTTGAAGTGCACCAGATGCCCGGACGGGGTGCCGCCGCGCAGTTCGTTTTCCCGCAGGTGGCTGGGAGCGCCGTAGGTCGAGGGGCGCCGGCCGATGGACAGATAAAAGTTCGAGCCGCCGATGTCCTTCCAGTCGAAGAAAGCCCTCTCCACATGCAGCCAGTCGCCGGTGGTGTTGCCGCTGTTGGTGCCGTCCATGGTGAAGGCGCCCCAGGAGTCGAACACCTTGACGCCGGTGGAATCGCCCCAGTTCTTATACATGAGCAGCCGTCCGATGAAATCGACGTTGTCGGCCACCTTGGCTTTCATACCCAGGCGCAGGCGGGTGGTGTAGATGATGTCGTTGTTGAGATCGTAGGTGCGTTTTTCCTGCATGGCAAAAGGCATGACACCGGCCAGTTGGCCGTTCATGAATGCCTGCGCCAGGTCGGGATTGCCTGCCATCATTTGGCCAAGGGCAGAGGTGGGGTCCGCAGGATTGCCGAATTCACCCTGCATGGCGCGGGCGCCGAAGTCGTCGAAATCGATGTTGATACCCGGATTGAAAGTCACATCGCGGTAGTGCAGGGTGTCAGCCTTGACCCGCAGATCGCCGCTCCACTGGATACGGTCGAGGGTCGCATGGCGCTCGGGTTTGTCGATGCGCGCCGAAAGATACTCCAACTCTTCCGTAAGTTCCTCGATCTGTTTGCGCAAGGACTCAATGTCCTGTTGGGTGGCGGCGAAAAGGTTGGCGGGCGCGCTGACCAGCAGGGCCAGCAGAAGGGCGATCAGTCGATACATGAAATCCATGCCTCCAATAAGAGAGAACGAAGGGGGGTTGGCAGCGAATGCGCAGGCATCAGCCGCAGGTATCGGGCTGGGGCGAATCCGCGGCGTGGTCGTGGACGTATTGCAGGATGTCGTTGAGTTCCTCGGCGGAGAGGCCGCTCCAGGCCTCAGGTTTCTTGCCATGCTTGTCGCGTTCAAAAAACCGTTGCCATTGCGCCTGGGTTTTGGTCAGAGGCGCCAGTTTGCCGCCTTCGGCGCCGTCGACGTGGCAGGATTTGCAGCTTTTCTTGAACAGGAATTTGCCCTTTTTGGGGTTGCCGACTTCCAGCGCCCAGGCCGAAGTGACACCCAGGGAAAGGACGATCAGGAGGGTGATAAGCTTTGCCGTTGTTTTCATTGCGCTGCTCCTTTTTGTTGGTGGTTGGCGAGTTGACTTCAAAATTTGTATTGTTGTTTATTTAAATAGTAGGAAATATGAATTTACATGACGCTCCTTGCTCTCGATGTGGTCCTTGTCGCCTAGTAAATCCCGTGCTGGTTGAGATAAGGTCCGAACTTTTTGTCGGTTCCCTGGATGTGGTTGATCAACCAGCCCTTGAGAAAGTTAAAAACATCCGAGGAAAAAACTTTCTCGCCCTTCTCGAACCTGGCCTTGAGTTCGATCACCCGCTTGACCAGCTCGTCATGCTCCTGCTTGTGGCTTTCGAATTCGGGGTAGTTCTTGGCCTGCATGAACTTTTCCTCGGTGGCGAAATGCTGGGCGGTATAGTCGATGAGATCGAGAAAGATCGAACCCATCAGGGTGTTGCCCTGGCCGGTTTTCATCGCCTTGTAGAGCTGATTGACCATTTCGACCAGGCGCTGGTGCTGGCGATCGACGACGCCGATGTTGACGCTCAAGGCCTCGTCCCAGGCAATCAGGACATGGCCCTGCGAGATGGATTCCGAGGGCGGGGCGAGGTGGCGTTGCTCGGATCGTTGGGGCTGCGGCGGCGCGACAGGCCAGTGAGGCACCGGAGGGTGGACTGGTGGCCGCTGTTGAATTTGGGGACGCGGACCAGGCCCCGCGGCGCCCAGATTGAAACGCTTGAGCTGAGCGTGAAGCAGCTTTGCCTGGCTGGAGAGTTCCTCGGCCGCCGCCGCGCTTTCCTCGGCGCAGGCGGTGGTCTGTTGGGTGGCCTGGTCGATCTGGGAAAGGCCCAGGGTGATCTGGCCGATGCCTTGCGCCTGCTCGTGCGAGGCCGCGGAAATTTCATCGACCAGATCGGCGACCCGATGGATCCCGGAAGTGATTTCCCCCAAGGCGTCGGCGGTGCGATGGGCGATTTGCCCGCCGCGGTTGCTGCGTTCCACGGCCTGCTCGATCAGTGCCGAGGTCTCCTGGGCCGCCTTGGCGCTGCGGGCCGCCAGGTTGCGCACCTCCTCGGCGACCACGGCGAAGCCTTTGCCGTGCTGGCCGGCACGCGCCGCCTCGACGGCGGCGTTGAGGGCCAGCAGGTTGGTTTGAAAGGCGATTTCGTCGATGGCCTTGATGATGCGCGAGATGCTGTGGCCCGATTCGCTGATGGCGCGCATGGCGTGCATCATCTCCTGCATTTCCTGATTGCCGTGATCCGCCGCCTCCCGCGCCTGGCGGGCCAACTGGCTGGCCAGGCGCGCATGCTCGGCGCTTTGGTCGGTTTGAGAGGCAATCTGGTTCATGGAGGCGGAGATTTGTTGCAGGGAGCTGGCCTGCTCGGTGGCTCCCTGGGAGAGGGTTTGGCTTGATTCGGCGACCTGGGCCGAACCGCTGGTGATCTGGTCGCCGGCCTGGCGGATGGCGCCGATAAGTTGCTTAAGATCCTGGCCGAGCTTGGCCAGGGCCTGGCGCAGACTATCCTCCTCATCTGCTAACTGAACGCTGATGTTGAGATCGCCTCGCGCCAGTTTCTCCAGGCCGGCGATCACTTCGTTTTGCAGGCTATCGGCGAACTGATCCATGGCGTCAGCCATGCGGCCGATTTCATCCCTGCGCTTGATCTGCAGGCGCTGGCCGAGATGACCGCGCCGCATGTCGTCGATCATGAGGGCGGCACTGGCCAGGGGCGATGAGATGTCGTGGCTGATGAGCCAGCCAAAGCACAGGGCCAGCATCGCCCCCAACAGCACGGCGGCCGCGGCCGTGCGATTGCCGGTGACGACCGCGGCATCCGCGGATGACTGACTTTGTTCGGCCAGGGTGCGGCTCAGGGCGACCAGCTCGGTGAGCAGGGTGCTGGCCTGGACGAAAGACTCCTGGGCGGAGCCGAAGGCCACGCGCACGGCATTGTTGAGCAATTCGATATCGGCATCCAGAATGATCTGAGCCATGTCGAATTCTTCTTCCATTGCTTTGAGGGTGGGTTTGACTTGCTGCGCGAAGAGCACCCGCGCTTCCGGTGCATTGCCGGCGGAAATCAGCTCATTGATGCGTCGGCCGAGTTGATGGAGTTTTTCGTGGGGAGCCTGAAGGGCTTGAAGGCTGTCCCGTAGATCCTCGTGCTCGGTGTGGAAATCAGCCAGCCATCGACCCAATGCGCAGCGGGTTGGATCCTGCTCCCCCGCGAAGGGCGTGCCTGAATGGATCGCGGCTTCCATCCGCCCCACCCAGAGCACATGGTCGAGCTTGCGTGCCACCAATTGGCTTTGCAAGGCGACGACGTTTTCGTTTTTGACCAGTAGGATGCTGTCGATGACGCTGCGGTTTTGCCTGGCCCACTGCTCCCAGGCATTACTAAAGGCATTCCAGAGCTCCTGCTCGTGTGCCGATTTGGGAAGGGCGTCATAAAAGGCGAAGGCCTCCTGGGCTTTTTCGCGGAAAAGCTGCTGCTGGGTTACAGAGCGGGCACGGTCGCTGTGGGTGAGGTTGGGGATGAGCATGGTGCGTTCTTCTGCCTTGATCAGGGCCTGGTTTTCAAGGATCTGTCCCAGGGCTTCGACACTGGGCAGCCGCAGGGTGGAGATTTCATCCATGGCCTGATCAACCCGGCTGATACCGTACCATCCCACCGCACCCACCAGTGCGCAGACCAGGGCCACGACAGAAAAAGCGGACATCAGCTTGCCGAATATTCTCATGGACGTCTCCAAATTTAATTTTTCTAACACCGAGGCTTTATTCACGTTTGATGCCAAAATTGTGTTTCGGAAACCACGGCACATTTTCGGGGATTGCGGGGCAATCTTGCAGGGTTTTGGCGGCAGGTTGGTTCGTGTTTTAGCGGAGGCGGGCCTAATTGCGCACTTGCCGAAGGCCCTCAGCATCAGGACGCTTGCTCTCTGGCCCGAGGCATGTAAAATGGGCACTGCGGTCAACGCGATGCCATCCCAAATCTGCCTGTCTGAAGGAGGATCTCTTCAATGAGCCAGAACGTCAGCTACAAGGAACTCGGCCTGG
>NZ_JAUVWH010000044.1 GCF_030604225.1 Geoalkalibacter sp. | reverse complement strand
TGGCTGTTGCTGCTGCAGGTGGCCACCGGCGTGTATATCGCCTTTACCTTGCGCTGGGGTTCGGTGTGGTATCTGCACACCGCCAGTCCCTGGCTCTGGTCGCTGGTGAAGTTCGATCCCCAGGTGCAGTACCTCGCGGTGCTGCCGACGGTGGTCAAACTGCACGCCATCAACGCCTTCGTCCTGATCGCCATCCTGCCGTTCTCGCGCCTGGTCCACGTCATCACCGTGCCCCTGTCCTACCTGGGGCGCCCCTATCAGGTGGTGGCCTGGTACCGGCAGCGTCGCTCGGCCTGATTCACGCAGGAATAGCAGCAGATTCACGAAAGGAGGAGAACAATGGCAACCCACCAGCACAAGCAGGTATCCGTTCTGACCCTGAGTACCCTGTCATTCACCGTCTGCTTCGCGGTGTGGGTGATGTTCTCCATCATCGGCATACCCATCAAGCAGAATCTGCAGCTCAGCGATACCCAGTTCGGCCTGCTGGCGGCCACGCCGATTCTCACCGGCTCGCTGATTCGCCTGCCCCTGGGGATGTGGACCGACAAGTACGGTGGGCGGATCGTCTTCGCCGTGCTGATGCTCTCCACCATCATCCCCATCTATCTCATCAGTCTGGCGACCCAGTACTGGCAGTTTCTGCTGCTCGGCCTGTTCGTCGGCGCGGCGGGCGGCTCGTTTTCCGTGGGCATCGCCTATACCGGACGCTGGTTCAGCCAGAAACGCCGCGGTTTGGCCATGGGCATCTTCGGCGCCGGCAACGCCGGGGCGGCCGTCACCAAGTTCGTGGCGCCGGCGCTGGTGGTGGCCTATGGCTGGCAGGCGGTGCCGCGAGTCTACGCCCTGGCCATGGCGGTCACGGTGGTGCTGTTCTGGCTGTTCACCTACAGCGAGCCGCATCATCTGGTCGGCA
Source organism: Geoalkalibacter sp. (assembly GCF_030604225.1). Taxonomy (GTDB): domain Bacteria; phylum Desulfobacterota; class Desulfuromonadia; order Desulfuromonadales; family Geoalkalibacteraceae; genus Geoalkalibacter. Next base: position 21,069 of record NZ_JAUVWH010000044.1, on the reverse strand, counting down.
AGCAGGTGACGATTCGCGAACAACTCTCCGCCCTCAAGGACATCCGGGTGTGGAAGTACTGCCAGTATTATTCCATCGTGTTCGGCGGCTATGTGGCGCTGTCCTTGTGGCTGACCAAGTACTACATCAGCGAGTACGGCTTCGGCATCCAGACCGCGGCCCTCATCGCCGCCATCTTCGTTTTGCCCTCGGGTGTGATCCGCGCCCTGGGCGGCTGGCTCTCCGACCGCTTCGGCGCCCATACCGTGACCTGGTGGGTGATGTGGACGTCCTGCGTCAGCCTGTTCTTTCTCTCCTATCCCCAGCACCAGGTCATCATCCAGACCATTCGTGGGGAAATGACCCTCAACCTTGGGCTCAATGTCTGGGTCTTCACCGCGCTGCTCTTCGTGGTGGGCATCGCCTGGGGCTTCGGCAAGGCATCGGTGTTCAAATACATCGGCGACGAGTATCCCCACAACATCGGCGTCATTTCCGGCATCGTCGGTCTGATGGGCGGACTGGGCGGATTTGTTTTCCCCATCATCTTCGGCATGCTCCTCGATCTGACCGGCATCAACAGCAGTATCTTCATGCTGCTGTTCCTCATCACCTGCTGGTCGCTGATCTGGATGTACACCACGGAGGTGCGCGGGGTGAAGACCCTCAAGCTGATCGCCTCGACGGGGCGGGAGGCCGCCGAAGCCGAGCGGCGCGCACGGGGGGAAGTAACTGCGGGTGACGAGGGCCGCGAGGTGGTGCCTGGCGGCGGAAAATCGGCACACCAGCGCATTTGACCGCTTTTGCGCGACAGCTTTTCAGACACGAACGCTTGTGACATCCCAGGGAGGAGTAAAGCCATGGAAACCAAACTTCGCACCACCAATCCACCGGAAAAAGGCCCGAACCTGGTTCGCTGGGATCCGGAAGATCCCACCTTCTGGGAACAGCAAGGCAAGCGCATCGCCCAGCGCAACCTGTGGATTTCCATTCCCAATCTGCTGTGCGCCTTTGCCATCTGGCTCATGTGGGGCATCATCACCGTGCAGATGCTCAATCTGGGCTTTCCCTTCACGCCGGCCGAACTGTTCACTCTTACCGCCATCTCGGGGCTGGCGGGGGCGACGCTTCGCATTCCCGCCTCCTTCATGATCCGCATCGCCGGGGGGCGCAACACCATCTTTCTGACCTCGGCCATGCTCATCATTCCGGCCCTGGGCGCCGGCATCGCCCTGCAGAGCAAGGAGACGCCTCTTTGGGCATTTCAACTGCTCGCTTTTCTTTCCGGGGTCGGCGGCGGTAATTTCGCCTGTTCCATGAGCAATATCAGCACCTTCTTTCCCAAGCGCCAGCAAGGCCTGGCCCTGGGTCTCAACGCCGGTCTCGGCAATTTCGGCGTCACCACCATGCAGATCCTGATCCCGGCGGTGATGACCGTCGGCCTGTTCAGCTTCATCGGCGCCTCCGAGCCCATGACCCTGCTCAAGGACAGCGGCACCCTCATCGGGAAAATTCCGGCCGGCACCGAAACCTGGATCCAGAATGCCGGCTTCATCTGGGTGGCGATTCTCATTCCCCTGGTGATCGCGGCCTGGTTCGGCATGAACAACCTGCTGCCCATCACCCCCGAACCCGGCCATCCCCTGGCGGCCTTCGGTCGCATCGCTGGGCTCTACCTCATCAGCTTTTTCACCGCCGGCGTCGGCCTGTACCTCTACCTGCCGGCTCCCACCGGTCTCGGGCTGCTCAATCCCTGGCTGGCGATGCTGCTGATCATGGTCGCGACCCTGGGCATCATGCGCATGGTGCCGGGCAAGATCGGCGAGAACTCGAAACGCCAGTTCGCCATCTTCAAGGACAAGCACACCTGGTCCATGTCGATCCTCTACATCCTCACCTTCGGTTCGTTCATCGGTTTTTCCATGGCGCTGCCTCTGTCCATCACGGTCATCTTCGGCTTCAGTTTCCAGGAGGTTGACGGCGTCATGCAGCGCGTCGCGAACCCCAACGCCCCCAGCGCCCTGACCTATGCCTGGATGGGCCCCTTCGTGGGCGCGCTCATCCGTCCGGTGGGCGGCTGGATTTCCGACAAGGTGGGCGGTTCCATCGTCACCCAGATCATTGCGGGGGTCATGGTGGCGGCGTCCGCAGCCGTGGGCTACATCATGCTTCTGGCCTACAACTCGCCGACGCCCGAAAAGTATTTCATGGCTTTTATCCTGCTGTTTATCCTCATCTTCGCCGCCACCGGCATCGGCAACGGCTCCACCTTCCGCACCATCGGGGTCATCTATGACCGTGAAAAGGCCGGCCCGGTGCTGGGTTGGACCTCGGCCGTGGCCGCTTATGGCTCTTTCGTCGCGCCCATGGTGATCGGCGAGCAGATTCGCGGCGGAACACCGGAAAAAGCCATGTACGGCTTCGCGATTTTCTATGCCCTGTGCATGGTGCTCAACTGGTGGTTCTACCTGCGCCGCGACGCTTATGTGAAGAATCCCTGATTTTGCAGGAAAAACCCTAAGGAAGGAGACCGCACCCATGGCGCAAACCATCGACAACGATCTTTGCCGAGGCATCCTCGAAAATGCCCCCGATGCCATTTTGTTCGCCGATCGTAACGGCACCATTCGCTTCTGGAATGCCGGGGCCGAAGCGGTGTTCGGTTTTTCCGAGGACGAAGCCCTGGGGCAATCCCTCGACCTGATCATTCCGGAACGTTTGCGCGTGCGGCACTGGAGCGGCTATCACCAGGTCATGGCCACCGGCGAAACCCATTACGGCCGGGAGTTGCTGTCCGTGCCGGCCCTGCATAAAAACGGCGGCCAGATCTCCAGTGAATTTTCCATCATCCTGCTCAAGGATAAACTCGGGCAGGTGCTTGGTCTTGGGGCGATCATGCGCGACATCAGCAAGCGGCGCATGGAGGAGAAAGCTCTCAAGGACAGGCTTGCGATTTTGGAACAGACCAAGCATTGAAAAGGTGTTCAGAGATTTAGATTTATATGAAACCGATCCGCATTCGTAGAGCCTATGATGCCCCGGAGCCAGAGGATGGCTATCGCGTTTTCATCGACCGCCTCTGGCCCCGGGGGGTTGCCAGGAATCGACTCGAATACGACCTCTGGCTCAAGGACATCGCTCCCAGCCCGGAGCTAAGACGCTGGTTCGGGCATGATCCACGGCGCTGGGAAGAGTTCCGGCGGCGCTATGGCGCAGAGCTGGCCGACAAGTCCGAAACCGTCCGCGAGCTTCTGGCCCGGGTGACAAAGCAGCCGCTGACCCTGGTTTATGCCGCGCGCGACCGGCAACACAATCATGCGTTGGTGCTCAAGGAATATCTGGAACAGCAACGAGGAAATCCAGACGCCGCGCCCGGGGACTAATTGCCGCGCAGAAGTAGGCCGGCCAGCCCCCCTTCGATGATCGCGGCCACGACCAGCAGGGGCAGGAGGAAAAGAAGGTAGATCAGACCGGCGCGGCGGAAACGGTCTTTGAGGGTCTGCCAACGGGGTGCGTGAAAAATCCACAGGCCGCACCACAATCCCAGGCCCCAGCCGATGAAAACCGCCGGCAGCTCGAAGATGCCGTGGGGTACCAGTTTCCAGATGTCGCCCGGGCTGAGAAACACCACGTAGCCGACCAGCATGCCGTTGACATAGGCGGCGACCAGCGGAAAAATCCCGAGCAGCGCCCCCAGCAGCAGCGTGATGCCCACGGCGGTCGCGTTGCGCAGGAATATCGCCAGCATCAGTTCCAGCGTCGACAACTCCCCAAGTTTGCTCACCAGTTCGGCAAAGGCCGCGACCACCAGCTCCTCGGCCCGAGTCGGCGCGGCAATGCCCGCCGTCATACCCAGGACGAACACCAGGACAACCACGGCGATCTGTGTCCTAGCGGCGGAAAGGGACTTGCCAAGGTCCAGCAAACGAGCCAACGGCCGGCATTTCTTGTCCTGCATCTTGTCTCTCCTTGCAATTGGCGCCTCGCAAACATAGCACAAGCATCTGTTGTTTGCTCAACGAGGCAAGGGGGTGATATAGATTGGTCTGGTTCTTCCTGAATCCAATTTCCACCATTCCCGGTTTTCAGCTTAATCCCTCAGGGTGTCTGGATGCTGTACGACAATCCTTGGCTCTGGTTTTTTTCCTACCTCGGCATCGGCCTGCTGCTCGGCACGGTGCTCTATCGCAGTGATTTCTGCATGGCGGGCATGCTGCGCGATGTTTTCCTGTTCAGGGACCGGACGCGGCTGCGCCATCTGTTTCTTGCCGTCGTGCTCACCCTTTTTCTGTTTTTGCTGGTGCGCGAGGTGGGATGGCAGACCTTTGACAGCCCGGCGGGATTTAGCCGTGGATCACTGCTGGGCGTGGCGGGTGGGGTGGTGTTCGGCATCGGCATGGTGCTGGCCGGAGGGTGCGTGTTCAGCACCCTGTACAAGATGGCCGGTGGCAATCTGGCCTATGTCCTGGTGTTTTGCGGCATCATCGCCGGCAGTCTGCTTTATGCGGAATTGTTTCCCTGGTTGCAGGTTCTGGAACAACAATTGGCCTTGGCCGGCCCTGCCGGACTAAATCAGCTCTGGCCGCAAGCGGCCCGCGCGGCAAGCTGGCTTTTGGTCGCTGGGGCGCTCATTCTGTTTGTCACCTGGCAGCGCCAGGATCAATGGCAGCTGCCCTCGGCCTCGGAAGGCTATGTGCAGCCCTGGCTGGCGGCGGTTTTTCTCGCGGCGCTCAATGCGGCGGCCTATCTGCTCAGTGGCCTGCCCCTGGGAATTTCCACGGCTTACGCCAAGCTTGGGGCTTTTGCGGAAAACCTTCTGCTGCCCGCCCATGTGGCGCAACTTGAGTATTTCAACCGCTCCTCCTTGGTTGTCAGGGCGGGTGAATCATTGCTGCTCGGCGGCGCCGGGCCGCGTCTGGATATGGTTGCCTATACCGAAGGAGCGCTTCTGCTGGGCATACTGCTGGGGGCGTTTTTCAATGCCCTGCTGTTGCGCGAATTTCGAATTTATGGCCGGCCTCCGTTGCGCCAGGGTGGCGCGGCTTTTGCTGGAGGAGTGATGCTGGCCCTGGGAGCGCGCCTGGCCAACGGGTGCAACATCAAGCACCTGCTTGGCGGATTGCCGCTGCTCTCGTTCCAATCCCTGCTTTTTTTCGGCGGGTTGCTGGTCGGTGCCTGGGTAGGTGCGCGCCTGCTGCCCCGCATAATTCTGAGGTGAGACCATGGAATCCCGGGAGATTGTCGAAACCATCGATCTCAATATTCTCGGGCAGGTGTGTCCGGCCTGTCTGCTGGTGGTCCTGAAAGCCCTCAACGACCACGAAGAGCGCCTGCGCAGCGGCAAGACGCGCCTTGTGGTGCGCACCGACCATCGCGACAGTACCCGCACGGTGCCCGAGTCGGCGCGCAAGATGGGCTATGAGGCGCAGGTGAGGAAGGTCGACACCTATTATGAAATTTCCATCGGGAGGAAAGATGGATAAGCCCGACGGGGATCTCTCCGCCATGGCCGCGCGCTGTTCGGAACTCGAAGCCGAGAATCGTGCCTATGCGCGCTACATCCGGGACAAAACCAATCAGTTGTTGGAGATCATGGGCACGCGGACTCTTGAGCCCGATGAATTGGATGACCGCGCGCTGATCGAGTTGGATCCCATTGGAATCGTCGCCCAATCCTTCAGGCAGATCATCAACCACCTCAACCGCACCATCGACGAATTGCAGCAAGCCAGGGCTGGGGAGCGGGAACTGCAGGAGTTTTATCTCACCGAGAAGATGAAACTGGCAACCGTCATCGAAAGCCTCTCCGAGGGGTTGCTGGTTCTTGATGAACACAACCGCGTCCTTTCCTGCAACCGTGCGGCCGATGAAATCACCACGTGGCTGGCGACGGAGATGTTGGGACAACCCCTGGAGGCGCTCTTTCCGGAATTGCAGGGGAAGTTGAGCCAGGATGCCGAGGACATGCAGAATCTTGAGATCCTCTTTCGCACCCGCCAAGGCAGGGACCGACTGCTTTCGGCCAATGTCGGGCAATTGCGCGACAGCGAGGGCCGGCGTCTGGGTCGCGTGGTGACCTTTCGCGACAGCACCGAGGAGAAACGCCGCGCCGAGCTCTACCACCGCACCGAGAAACTGGCCGCCATCGGCCAGCTATCCGCCGGGGTCGCCCACGAGCTCAACACCCCCCTGGGCAGCGTGCTCGGCTATGCCCGCCTGCTGCTCAAGGACAAGACCCTGAACCAAACCCAAAGGGTCTGGGCGGAAATCATTGCTGAACAGGTGAAAAAAAGCAGCTCCATCATTCAGGGCCTGCTGCGATTCGCCCGGCAAGCCAACCCCGTGCGGCGCAGCCTGGAGCCGTGTAGTCTCAATGACATCATTCGCCAGACGCTGCCGCTGCTCGCCACGGAGATGACCAAACGCAAAATCGCCCTGGTTGAGGATCTGCACTCCTTGCCGACCATCCTTGCCGATCCTCGTGAGTTGGAACAGGTGGTGCTCAACCTGGCGCTCAACGCCTTGCAGGCCATCGGATCCAAGGGTCGTATCCGCATTTTGACCAGACATGCCGGCTCGCGGGTGGTGTTGAAGGTCGAGGATGATGGTCCGGGCATTCCCGAATCCATCCGGAGTCGTATTTTCGATCCCTTCTACACGACCAAGCCGGTGGGCGAGGGGACGGGGCTGGGTCTGTCCATCTGTTCGGGAATCGTCAGCGATCTGGGCGGCGCCATCGACGTGCTTAGTACCGAGGGTGAGGGGACGACGTTCGTCGTGTCCCTGCCCATGGGGGAAAATCCCTCGCGTAACGGACACTGAAACCCAGCCAGGAGCCTTTCGTGCCTTTTTCTCCCAGTATCCTGATTGTTGAAGACGACCTGCGCATGCGCCAACTGCTGCGCGATACCCTCGCCGCCGAGGACATCGCCGCGGAACTCAGCGAGGACAGCCGCGAGGCCCTGCGTGTTCTGGAGGCGCAGAAAATCGACATCGTCATCACCGATATGATGATGCCCCATGTCAACGGCATGGAGATTCTCGACAAGGCCCGGCAGAGCAACCCCGATTGCGCGGTTATTCTCATTACCGGCTACGGCACCATCGAGTCGGCGGTGGAGGCCATCCGCAAGGGGGCCTACGACTATGTCCAGAAGCCCTTCGAGCCCGACGCGCTGCTGCTGATCCTGCGCCGCGCGTGGGAGCATGTGCGCCTGCTCCAGGAAAACCGCCTGCTGCGGCGCCAGGTCGAGGATCTGCACGGCGAGGATCTGATCGGATCCAGTCGACAGATGATCGACCTGAAGAACTTTTTAGCCAAAATCGCGCCCTTCGACACGACGGTGCTGATCCAGGGCGAGACCGGCACGGGCAAGGAACTGGTCGCCAAGCTCATCCATCAATGGAGTCCGCGCCGCGCTCAGAGCTTTCTGCCGGTGAACTGCGGGGCGCTCCCCGAATCGCTGCTCGAAGCCGAACTCTTCGGCCATGTGCGCGGCGCGTTCACCGGTGCCGACCGCGACAAGAAGGGCCTTTTCGAAACCGTGGACCAGGGCACGCTGTTTCTCGATGAAATCAACTCCATCTCCCCAGCCTTTCAGGTCAAGTTGCTGCGCGTTCTGCAAGAGGGAACCTACCTGAAGATCGGAGGGCGCACCCCGGAAAAAGTCGATGTGCGGATCATCGCCGCCGGCAATGTCCCCCTGGAAAAGGAAGTCGAAGCGGGGCGCTTTCGGCGCGATCTGTTCTACCGCCTCAACGTGGTGCCGGTGGACATTCCTCCCCTGCGCGAGCGTCGCGAGGACATCGCTCTTCTGGCGCATCATTTCCTGGCCAAGTATGGCGCCAAATACGGCAAGGCGCTCCACACCCTCAGCGCATCGGCCCTGGAACGATTACGCGCCTATCCCTGGCCCGGCAATGTGCGCGAACTGGAAAATGTCATGGAGCGCGCCATTATCGTGGCCGAGGGAAGCGAATTGTTGCCTGCCCATTTGCCGGGTCTGGCATCCTCGCCGGCGACCGTCGCGCCAGAGGCCGAGGAACTCATGCCCCTTGAGGAAATGGAGAAAAGGCTCATTTTGAAAACCCTGCGTCACACCGGAGGCAATCGCGGAAGGGCGGCCGACCTGCTCGGCATCAGTCCGGTATCCCTGTGGCGCAAGATAAAAAAATACCAAGACCATGAGGAGCAAAGTCAGCCCTGAAAGTTAAGATCGAGTTTATGACATTTCTTTCATTTTGCAAGAATCCTTCATATTGAAATTAGAAAGGCGCCCAAAATCCTCTAAATTCGCGATTACTTTCTGGCATAACCATTGCTGTTTAAAAAAACCAGAAAGAGAAAGGGCCTGTCCAGAAAGCAGGCATTTCCGGTTTTCAACCGCAACGAAAAAGGGGAGACACAGCAATGGACAAGGATCGCAGAAAAGTTCTGGGTGTGGCGGGATGTCTTGCCGCGGCAGGCGTTTTGGGGGGAGGCACCTTGCACCTGGTCGGCGCCCAGGAAGGCAAGAAAGAAGAGCCCGCCAAGCGCCCGGAAGTCAAATTGGACAGCAAGGGCAAGGTGCTTCACGAGCCTCTGCCCTATGTCGCGCTGGATCCCGAGGCGGCGCTTGACCTCTCCTACAGCAACAAACTCCTCGGCGATTGCATGTATGGCGTGTTCGCCACCGTTGTCGAGATGCTGGCCGATAAGGTCGGCGGTCCCTATCTGACCTATCCGACCTCGGTGACGCGCGTCGGCGCCGGCGGTATCGTCGGCTGGGGCGCCACCTGCGGGGCGGTTCAGGGCGCCGCCATGGCCATCTATCTGGTTTCACCCAATCCGACGCCGGTGATCGACGAGGTGCTCAACTATTACCAGTACACCATGCTGCCGGACGTCAAACCCAAGAACGCCAAGATGGACATCGTGCCCTCCAAGGCCGATTCGACTCTCTGCCACGTTTCGATTTCCCACTGGACCAAGGCCTCCGGCGCCAAGGCCTTTTCCAAGGAGCGTACCGAGCGCTGCGCCCAACTGGCCGCTGATCTCACCAGGAAAACCGTGATGGCGCTCAATGCCCAATTGGCTGGAAGCTTCAAGGGTGATTTCCCCATCCCCGAGGAAGTCGCGGCCTGCCGCGCTTGCCACGACATGGGCGGGGCCATGGAAAATACGCGCGGCAAGATGAACTGCCTGACCTGTCACAGCGGGCACGACGAGATCAAGCCCAATATCTATGAGAAACCACCCGTAAAACTCTAAGACTGCCTTACTCCCGCATCTTTCTTGATGAAACACCCCTTGGGCCGGCCGCAACGCCGGCCCAATTTTCATTTTTTTCCGGCGGAGGAGCGACGGCTTGACGATTAGGAATCGATGCTTTAGCATCATGATGATAACGCATCAAGGAGGTCCCATGCGCACGACTTTGGATCTGGAAGAAGATGTTCTTGCCGCCGCGAAGGAATTGGCGCGCCGGCAGAAGGTTTCCACGGGGCAGATCATATCAAGGCTGGTGCGCGAAGCACTGGCGGGACGGCCCCCGGACGACAAGTCTTTCGAGGAGCCGTCCGTGGGGGGCTTTCGTCCCTTTCCGGGGCGGGGGCGGCTGGTAACCAACGAGCTGATCAACGATCTGCGTGACCGAGAGGGTGTCTAATGCGGGCGTTGCTGGATGTCAATGTCCTCATAGCCTTGCTTGATGCCGGCCACATCTTTCATCAGCAAGCCTTGGACTGGTTGAGTCGTGAAATTCGTCATGGCTGGAGCAGTTGTCCTCTGACGCAAAATGGGTGTGTGCGTATCATGTCGCAACCCGCTTATCCGGGTTCTTTCCAGGCCGGCGATATTGTTGCCCGCCTCGGCGAAGCCGCGAAGGATCCACATCATGAATTTTGGCCGGCCGATGTCGACCTGCTGGCGTCCGGCCTGATCGACTGGTCGAAAATCCTCGGTCATCGCCAGGTCGCCGATGCCTATCTGCTTGCTCTTGCGGTTGCGCATGAGGGGCGTTTTGTCACCTTCGACCGGCGTATTTCTGTTGAGGTTGTTCAAGGCGCAACAGCCGGCCAGCTCGTCATTCTGTCCTGAAAACGGATCAGTCCCCGATAGCCCCCGGCCCGCGAAAACTGCCCTGGGGCAGATAGAGCAACATGATCTCCACTTCGGCGCCGGAGGCCAGATCGGGGCTGTCGGCGGGCACGGACAACAACGCCTGGGCCTGCTGCATGCCGCGATTCTGCCCCGAGCCCTGATGGCCCGAGGGAGTAAAACGGTAGCGGCCATCCACCTCGTCGACCCTCCCCCAGATGAAACTCTGGCGCGAGCCGCCGCCGCGCACCCTGTGGGTCAGGGTCGCGCGGCAATGAGGGGCGAGGGGATCGCGGAACCCGGCTAGACGGCGCAGGGCCGGACGCACGAACAGTTGAAAGGTGGCCGCGGCGGCGGCGGGATTACCGGGCAGTCCAAAAACCGGCGTGCCCTGGACCTTGCCGAACAGCACGGGTTTGCCGGGCTTGATGGCGACCTTCCAGAAGCCGAGCTGGAAACCGAGATCCTTGAGGCACTCCTGCACCAGATCGTAATCGCCCATGGACACGCCGCCGGTGGTGACCAGCAGGTCGGCTTCGAGCCCTTGCGCCAGCCGCTCCCGCAGAGCCTCGCGGCAATCGGCGGCGATATCCAGCGGCCAGACGGTGCAGCCTTCCTCGCGCAGACGGGCGGAGAGCAGATAGAGATTGGAGTTGACGATCTGCCCCGGACCGGGCCGCACCCCAAGATCGACCAGTTCGTCGCCGGTGGTGAGCAGCGCCACGCGCGGCCGGCGATGAACCTCGACCCGCGCCACGCCGGCGGAGGCCAGCAGGCCGATTTCTCCGGCGCGCAGCGTGGTTCCCGCCTTGAGTAGCAATTCTCCCTCGTGAAACTCCTCGCCCCGCCGGCGGACATGGTCCCCTTGCTTGACGGGCTTGCGCAGGCGGATGCCATCGTCCTGCTCCTCCACATCCTCCAGCGCCACCACCGTGTCGCACCCCGACGGCAACGGCGCGCCGGTCATAATCCGAACAGCTTCTGCCGCGGACAGTTCCCCGGCAAAGCGGGCACCGGCACGGGACAGTCCCCGCACCAGGAGTTCGCCCCCCGGCGGCAGACCTGCGTGGGCGAAGGCAAAGCCGTCCATGGCGGAATTGTCCGCCGGCGGCATGTCCCAGTATGCGGAGGCATCGCTTGCCAGGGCGCGCCCCAGGGCTTCGGGCAAGGGCAGAGTCTCGGCGGGCAGGGGCGAGAGGGTGCGCAGAACTGTTTCCAGGGCTTGCTGATAGGTCAGCATGGGGCACCTCCATGACCAGGGGAAGAGCTGGTATCTTGGGAATCGGGTAGGTTCAAGGGAATGACGTCGGCGGGCCGCAGGCAGACCGTGACTTCGCTGCCGGGAACCACCGGATAGCGGCGGATCGCTCTTTCCGGCAGGCGCATTTGCAGGCGGGTCGAAGGCATGCCCGCAGGTCTGAGCCAGACAAGAATTTCACCGCCGAGGGCGATGACGTCCTCGATGGTGCAGGGAACCGGATTTTCCAGGTGACTTCCCCAGGGTTTGTCGATTTTCACCATGAGCACATTCTGTGGCAAAACGGCGAACTTCATTCTGCCCTCGGCCGGCAGCGGCAGCTTGCCGGCGGTGCGCAGGCTGTGGGGGCCCCATTTCAGCAGGGTGCGTCCGGAAGGCCCGGGCACCACCTGGGCTTCGAAGACGTTGGGGATATCAAGCAGGCGCGCGGCGCGTTCGCTGGCGGGCCGGGTCAGCACTTCGGTGGTCGGCCCGGCCTGAAGAAGGCGGCCGTGGTTGAGCAGAATCAGATGAGAGGCCAGTTGTGCCGCCTCGTCGAGATCATGGGTGACCAGCACCAGCGTTGTGGCGATTTGCTGATGCAGGCGGCGCAGTTCGATGTAGAGGCGTTTGCGGGTGCTGCGATCCACCGCCGAGAAAGGTTCGTCGAGAAGCAGCACCTTGGGTTCGCGGGCGATGGCGCGGGCCAGGGCCACGCGCTGACGCTGACCGCCTGACAGTTCATGAGGGTAGCGCTGGTCCAGCCCTTCAATATGGGCAAGACGCAAGCAACTCAGAGCCCGTGCGCGGCGCTGGGACGAGGGCAGCTGGGTCAGGGCCGTTTCGACGTTGCCCAGCACCGAGAGATGGGGAAAAAGGCCGTAATGCTGCGATACCAGGCCGATGGGACGCTCGCGGGTCGGCAGATGGACGCGCGGGTCGTCCCAGACCTCGCCCGCCAGGGCGACGCGCGCCTCCCGAACGCGCAACAGGCCGGCAATAGCGCGCAGAATCGAGGTTTTACCGCTGCCTGACGGACCGACCAGGGCGGTGATTTCACCCTCGGGAATCTCGGCCGCGAAATCCAGGGGTGGCCCGTCGTGGCGCAATTCGACCCGTAAACTCATGGCGATCGCCGCCGGCGCATGAGTTTTTCCACCAGGCCGTAGCTCACGGCGATGGTCACCAGGGAGATGACCAGCAAAAGAAGAGCCATGGCACCGGCGGCGCCCAGATCGAAGGACTGCACCTTGTCGTAAATGGAGATGGCCAGGGTCTTGGTTTCGCCGGGAATGTTGCCGCCCACCATGAGCACCACGCCGAATTCGCCCAGGGTATGGGCGAAGGTCAGGACGCAGGCGGAAAGGATGCCCGGCCAGGCCAGGGGTAGATCAATGCGCGCCAAGGTCTGCCAGAACGTGAGGCCGCAGCACTTGGCGGCTTCATGGATTTCGAGGGAAATGGCCTCGAAGGCACGCTGCATCGGTTGCACGGCGAAGGGAATGTTGAAAATAACCGAGGCCACCACCAGCCCGTTGAAGCTGAAGGCGAGGGTCTGGCCGGTCAAGGCCTCGAACCAGCGGCCCAAGGGGGACTGGGCGCCCATGGCCACCAGCAGGTAATAGCCGATGACCGTGGGCGGCAATACCAGGGGCAGGGCGAGCAGCCCTTCGATCCAGGGCTTGCCGCGAAAGCTGGTCAGCGCCAGCCAGCGGGCGATGAAAATGGCGGGGGGGATCAGGACGAGCAAGGTCGCCAGCGCCAGCTTGGCGGAGAGAACAATCGCCGTCCAGTCCATTCAGGGCGCCTCTTCCTCGGGGAGCACAAAGCCGTAGCGCACGAAAATCGCGCGGGCGGCGGGTTGTTGCAGGTAATGGTAAAAGGCGCGAGCGGTTTCGCCCGCTGACTTCATCAGGACCATGCGCTGACGCAACGGCTCGTCGGCGTGCCATTCGGCGGGGATCAGGGCAAAGGTTCCCAGGCGGGCGATCTGCGGCGCCTTGGAGAGAGACAGGGGCACGATGCCCCCCTGAGTCGATCCGGAGGCGGCGAACTGCATGGCCTGCGCCGCGTTTTCGCCAAAAACCAGGCGCGGTTCGATTTGTGTCCAGAGTTGCGCATGCCGGAGCACCGCCCGCGCCGCCCGCCCGTAAGGGGCATGATCGGGGTTGGCGATGGCAAAACGCCGGATGCGCCCATCCGCCAGGGCGGTTTGCAGATCCCGCAGGTTCTCGTCCACCCGCAGGGGGGAACCATGGGGCGCGAACAACACCACGCGGCCGATGGCGTACAGGGTGCCGCGATTCTCGGCGACGCCCAGCTCCGCGAGGTGAAACACATAGTTTTCGTCGGCGGAGAGAAAGAGTTCGAAGGGCGCTCCCTGGGTCAACTGATGGGTAAAATGGCCCGAGGAACCGAATGAAAGTCTCAGCGTTTGCCCCGTATCTCTTTGGAAAAGCGCGGCAATTTCATTCAGGGCATACTGCAGGTCGGCCGCCGCGGCAACCGCCGGAGCGGCGGCGAGGGCCGGCGAGCCGTTCACGAGAAGCAGGGCGCCCAACATCCACCAAATGCGCTTCAGGCAATTTCGCCCTTGCATGCTCAGGCATCCTCCGCCGTGAAGATCTCAGCGAATTTCTCGTCGATGGCTTGGTTGAGACCGGCGCGCAGGCGCTCGAAGCGATCCAGCAGCTGACGCGCTTCCGGCGTCAGGGAGGAACTGCCTCCACCGGAGCCGCCCTTTTCGCGCAAAACCAGCGGGGTTTCGAGTTTTTCCTCCATGGCCTGAATAAAACCCCAGGCCCGCCGGTAAGTCAGCCCCATGCGGCGGGAGGCGGCGTTGATCGAACCCAGCTCGTCGATGAGGCGCAGCAGGCGCTCGCGGCCGTCGCCAAGGAGCGGCGCGCCCTCCACCTCCAGCCAGATCTTCGAGCGCACCTGCAGGGGCTTCATGCCAGGAAACGCGCCACGATGAGATCGCAGAGTCCCTGGGCATCGTTGATATTGAACACCGGCACGTCGAGTTCCAGGGGTTCATCGGACGCCACGGCGATCAGAGTCGGGTCATGCTCCTCACCCCGGCACAGCAGAGCCGGGCTGCGTTCGCGGCGATGCACCTCGATTTTCGGCATGCTGCTGCGCTTGAAACCTTCGGTCAGCACGATATCCACGTCGCCGAAATAGGTGCGGATGGACTCGGCGAGGGGGACTTCCTCCGGACCCGGATTCTTTTTCACCATGGCGATCTGCGCCGGCGAGGTGATGAGCATGGTGTCGGCGCCGGCCTGGGTGAGGCGCCAGGAATCCTTGCCTTCGTGATCGATGCTGAAGCTGTGGGCGTCGTGCTTGATGGCGCCCACGCGGTAGCCGCGCGTCTTCATCTCAGCGATCAGTTTTTCCAGCAGGGTGGTCTTGCCGGTGCCGCTCTTGGCGACGATGGAAACAACGGGCGGGGTCATGGAGCCTCCTTTTTTTCCAGGCGCCGGACATCCTCCGGCGTATTGAGATTGAGCAGGGCACGCCGCCAGCCGGCAGGTAGTTCGTGCGCGTCGATATAACAGGCGCGCACCTGGCGATAGAAGTCGTAGATGCGAAAATCGCCCCGTGCCAGCATCTCCTCCATGCGCGGCAGGCAATTTTTATGGTAGAGGGCAAAGACCGGCTCCAGTCCCTCGGCGGTGCGCGGCACGACCAGATCGCAGTCGTGGCGATGGTTCAACAAAAAGCGCACCAGGCCCGCGTCGGGATGGGCCAGATCGCAGGGCACGGCAAAAATCCAGGCGGTCGAGGCGGCCTGCAGGGCGCTGTGCAGTCCGCCAAGCGCGCTGCCGGGGTAGATGTCCGGCACACAGGGCACCTCCGCCGTGGCCAGGTCGGGGCGATCCCCGGAGATGATTACCCGGGCGAAGATGCCGCATAGCATTTCGCGGGTGCGAGCGAAGAGCGTCCGACCATCGACCATCAGGGTCGCCTTGTCGCGTCCCATGCGCGTACTGCGGCCACCAGCCAGAATCACGCCGGTGACGTCAGTGATGAGAGGGCTGTCGTTGTGCGAATTTTGCATATCGAAAAACATAGAAAAGAACAGGCGATTGCGCAAGTCGGAAAGATCAATTCAGGGAGAAGAAAGTTATTCCTGGGCCATTTTCTCCGGAAGGAATTTTTCGATCCGCTCATAAAGCTCACTCATGCGAATCGGCTTGGTCAGGAAAGCATCCATTCCCGCGGCCAGGGCACGCTGTTCGCTGTCCGTGCCGGCATGGGCGGTGAGGGCGATGATGGGGATGTGTCCTCCGGTGGCTTTCTCCATCTCCCTGATGCGGCGGGTTGCCTCATAGCCGTCGAGGCGTGGCATCTGGGCATCCATGAGAATCAGGTCGAAAGGTTCGCGCCGCCAGGCCTCGATCACGGCAAGCCCATTCTCCACCGTTAGAAATTCCCAGCCGCGCTTGGCCATCAGGGTCTCCATGAGCTTGCGCAGCACAAGGTCGTCCTCGCCGAGAAGCACGCGAATCTTGACGGCATCGGAGGGCGCCGCCCGTGGCAAGTCGATGAATTTTTCCGGCTCGGGGGCGGCGGCGAGACACAAGGGGAGGGTAAAGGAAAAGCGGCTTCCTTGACCCGGAATGCTGGTGGCGGTGATCTGTCCGCCCAACCGCTCCACGATTCCCTTGCAGATCGCCAGTCCCAGACCCGTGCCGCCGTGCTCGCGGGTATCGGAATGGTCCCCCTGGGAGAAGCTTTCAAAAAGGCGGTCCATCAGACCCGCCGCGATGCCGATTCCGGTGTCCTGTACGCAAAAACGCAGCTGAGGGTCGGTGGTCGGCGATTGAGGGCACGGGTCGCAGGCGACCAGGACCTGGATTTGGCCTTGCCGAGTGAATTTAATCGCGTTGCCGATCAGGTTGACCAGGATCTGATGCAGGCGTGCCGGATCGCCGAGGAGTGCATCGGGAACCCGCGCATCAATCGCCAAATTCAGCTTCAGACCTTTTTTCTCGGCGTCGCGCCGCAGCAGCTCAACGGCTTCGGCGACGCAGCGGCGCAGGGAAAAAGCAAGGTTCTTCACCTGAAGTTTTCCGGCTTCGATCCGGGAAAAATCAAGGATATCGCCGATCAACTCCATGAGCGATTTCGCCGCGCCCTCGGCCATGCGTACAAAGTGGTTGCGCTCGGCGCCAAGATCTTCCTGGCCAAGAAATTCAAGCGCGCCGAGAACCACGGCCATGGGGGTGCGAATCTCGTGGCTCATGGTGGCGAGAAAGCGGCTTTTTTCCAGCGTGGCCCGTTCGGCGGCTTCCTTGGCCAGCCGCAGTCTTTCGGCGCTTGCCTTGCGCTCGGTGATGTCGCGGTCGACGCCCCGATAGCCGATCAGGCGGCCTTGGTCGTCAAAAAAAGGCAGTCCGCTGGTTTCGAGGATGACGATGCGGCCGTCCTTGTGCCGGTTGATGTTTTCCAGGGCGCTGAAGGGTTCGGCTTTGGCGGAGATTTCGGCGAATTTTTGGGCGATGCGCGCGGCCTCTTCCTCGGGCATGAGGTCGAAGGGCGACTTGCCGACGACTTCCTCGGGGCGGTATCCCAGCAGGTTGTAAACCCGAGGGTTCGCATAGGTATAGACGCCTTTTTCGTCGACCTCCCAAACCCAGTCGTTAATGGTGTCGACCAGGTCATGAAAGCGTCTTTCCGAGGCGCGCAGGGACTGTTCGAGGTTTTTCTGTTCGGTGATGTCACGCCCGAGATAGGAAAAGGTCGGCTCCTCGCCATCCAGGGAGGGAACCAGGGAAATGCGGGCCAGAAACCAGCGTTTACCTTCCGGCACATCCAGGGAATACTCGAAGGATGAGGATTTTCCCGTCGCTCGAATATGGGTGAATAATTCATGAACCTTGGCGGCAAGATCCGGTGGGAGAACCTCGTCGATGCGTTTGCCGAGCAGTTCCTCGCGCGGAATTTTAAGTAATTTCTCATTTTCTGACCAGACATTGAGATAGCGGCCGGCGGCATCGAACTCGAAAACGATTTCGTCCATGGTGCCGATAAAGCGCTTGAGCCGTTCCTCGGCGGGGATTTGGCCGGCGGGATTTGAAGCTTTCTTCATTTGGCGCCCTGAATGATTTTTTTTGCATCAGCATAGCGTAAATTTTTTCGATTTTACAGGGGTCTTCGCTATTTTGACTCAAGAAAAAACCAGGTCATCATCAGGGTGCTGACACATGACTGGAAAATCCGTAAATGCCTGCTAACCTTATTCCTTATTGAATTTATCTCCTGAGAGCTTTCCGCCAAGGTTGGCGGGAAGCTTGCCGAAAGTGAAATCGGGGCTGGTTGGTCAACACTTAACCCAAGGAGGCAACAAGGCATGGAAGAAATGTTCTGTTTTCAGTGTGAGCAGGCTGCGCAGGGAACCGGCTGCACCAAAATCGGCGTGTGCGGCAAAACGCCCGAGGTGGCGGCGTTGCAGAATCTCATCGTCCGGGGTTTGATGGGCACCGCCTTCTGGGCGCACAAGGCTCGGGAAAAAGGGGCCGTCGATCGTGAAATTGACGTGCACATGATCGAGGCGCTGTTCACCACGGTGACCAACGTTGATTTCGATCCCGAAAGCTGCGCCGCCGTGGTGCGCAAAACCGTGCGGATGCGTGACAAGGCTTGGGCGCTCTTTGAAAAAACCAACGGCGGACCCTACACCGACACGGTACCCGATGCCGCCGCCAACTGGCCCTGCCCGACCTCCCGCGAAGAGATGGTCAAGCTCGGCAAGGAGCACGGCGTCAAAAACTTCAATCCCGATCCCGACATCAACAGCGTGCAGAACATTCTGCTCTACGGATGCAAGGGCATGGCCGCCTATGCCGATCACGCCCATATTCTCGGCAAGGACGACAATGAGATTTACGCCTTCATCCACAAGGCGTTGGCGGCCATCGCCGAGAGCAAGCTGGGCCTGATGGATTTCGTCGGCTTGTGCGTGGAATGCGGCCAGACCAACATCAAGTGCATGGGCCTGCTCAACCAGGCGCATATCGAGCATTACCAAAAACCCACCCCCACGCCGGTGAGCATCGGCGCCAAGGCGGGCAAGGCGATCCTGGTTTCGGGCCATGACCTCAAGATGCTCGAGGAACTGCTCAAGCAGACCGAGGGCAAGGGCATCAACATCTACACCCACGTCGAGATGCTGCCCGCCCACGGCTATCCGGGCCTGAAGAAATACAAGCACCTGGTCGCCAACTTCGGCAGCGCCTGGCAGAACCAGTACCAGGAATTCCAGGAGTTCCCCGGCGCCATCATCTTCAACACCAACTGCATCCAACGCCCCGCCGACAGCTACAAGGATCGGCTGTTCACCTGGGGCCGGGTCAAGTGGCCGGGCGTCAAGCACATCGAGGGCTGGGATTTCTCCGAGGTCATCGCCGCCGCGCAGAAAGCCGAAGGGTTCACCGAAAAAGCCGACAAGAACATCCTCACCGGCTGCGGCCATGACGCCGTGCTGGGGCTGGCCGACAAGGTCATCGCCGCGGTCAAGGCGGGCGACATCAAGCGCTTTTTCGTCATCGGCGGCTGCGACGGCGCCAAACCGGGGCGCAACTACTACACCCAACTCGCCGAACAACTGCCCAAGGACACGGTGATCCTGACCCTGGCCTGCGGCAAGTACCGCTTCAACAAACTTGATCTCGGCGACATCGGCGGCATTCCGCGCCTGCTCGACGTCGGCCAGTGCAACGACGCCTATTCGGCGGTGCAGATCGCCCTGGCCCTGGCCAAGGCTTTCAACTGCGGGGTCAACGATCTGCCCCTGTCCATTGTTTTGTCCTGGTACGAGCAGAAGGCCGTGGTGGTGCTCTTGTCGTTGCTTTCCCTGGGCATCATGAACATGAAGATCGGCCCCAGCCTGCCGGCCTTCGTCACCCCCAACGTGCTCAATTTCCTGGTGGAAAATTTCAAGCTCGCCCCCATCGGCACGGTGGAAGAGGATATGAAGCAGATGCTTGCGGGGTAAATTAACCGCACTGAAAATCAGCAAAGGTAGGGAGCGGGCATGCCGAGAGGCTGCCCGCTCCGCTTTTTGGGGGTAAAATGAGCGTATAGCGTCTCAAGGATCAGGCTGACATCAGGGGGCGCCGATGATCATCGCCGAACGCAAGCAGGGACCGCCCATGGCGGAACGTGGATTTGAAGTCGTCGAGCGCAAGGGCGTCGGCCATCCCGACAGCCTGTGCGACGGGATCATGGAAGCGGTGTCCGTCGCGCTCAACCGTTTCTATCTGGAAACCTTCGGGCGGGTGCTGCACAACAACATCGACAAGGGATTGCTGATTGCCGGGCAGGTGGAGAAATGGTTCGGTGGTGGGCGTGTGCTCCAGCCCATGGAACTGATCATCGGCGATCGCGCCACCACCCGCCACGCCGGCCGCGAGCTACCCGTCATCGATATCGCCACGACGGCGGCCCGCGACTGGCTGGGCCGCCATCTGCCCCATGTCGATCCGCACCAGAATCTGCGCGTTCGCGTCGCCTTGCTGCCGGCTTCGGCGGAGCTGAGCGGGCTGTTCGGTCGCCCCGACGAAGCGCCGCCCGCCAACGACACCTCGGCGGCGGTGGGCTATTGGCCCCTGACCCCCACGGAGCGCGCGGTCCTCGATCTGGAGGCGTTGCTCAATTCCGCCTCCTTCAAGCAGCATTTTCCGGAAACGGCGCAGGATGTGAAAGTCATGGCGGTGCGCCGCGGCCAGGCGGTGGACCTGACCGTCGCCATGCCTCTGCTCTGCGCCCAAGTGTCCGGCGAGGCGGACTACTTCGCCCGCAAGGAGCGGGTTCGCCAGGAAATTGTCGCCTGGGCGGCGGAGCACATTCCCCTCGACAGCGGGGTGCAACTCAATACCCTGGATCGGCCGGGAGAGGGCTTGAACGGGGTGTATCTGAGTCTGCTCGGCACCTCCGCCGA
Source organism: Geoalkalibacter sp. (assembly GCF_030604225.1). GTDB lineage: Bacteria > Desulfobacterota > Desulfuromonadia > Desulfuromonadales > Geoalkalibacteraceae > Geoalkalibacter. The sequence goes on along the minus strand of NZ_JAUVWH010000044.1, from coordinate 828 downwards.
GGATGCCGATTCGGGTCAGGTCGGGCGCGGCAACCGCGTCAACGGCCTGATCCCCGTGAATCGCCCCATCGGCACCGAGGCGGTATGCGGGAAAAACCCCCTGAGTCATACGGGAAAGATTTACAACGTTCTCGCACATCGCGCCGCGCGCGCCGTCGGTGAGCAGGTTCCGGGGATGCGGGAAGTCGAGGTCACGCTGGTCAGCCGCATCGGCCGCCCCGTCCATGAACCCCTGCTCGCGGCGCTGCGCCTGCTGCCCGAGGCTGGTGCCGATTTTCCCGAACTGGCTCGCCGCGCCCAAGCGGTCCTGGAGGGCGAATTGGCGGTCGCCGGCGAACTTTGTCGACGTTTGAGCCGCGGGGAGGAATCGCTTGGGGTGCCGGGATGAAATTCCTTGGGCACGGAGGCCAGGTGCCGGAAGATGAAGGGCGTGTCATTTGGTAAACGGGCGCATTGAAATCTAAATGGCCCTTATTAAAACAAGCGCAAGGAGGTCGTGTGCATGGAAAGAGAAACCCCCTACAGCTTCGGCCGCACAGTCGATTTAAGCTTTGAAGAAGCGGTGGCACGGGTCAAGGAAGCCTTGGGCAGGCAGGGCTTCGGCATCCTGACCGAAATCGACGTGACGGAAAAATTCAAGGAAAAACTCGGCCTCGACTTCCGTCCCTACCGCATACTCGGCGCCTGTAATCCGGCCATGGCCCATCGGGCTCTCGGCGTGGAGATCGACCTGGGTGTCATGTTGCCCTGCAACGTCGTGGTCTATACGGATGACGAGGGTCGTACCCGGGTGATGGCCATGGACCCGGAGAAGGCCATGCGGGTGGT
>NZ_JAUVWH010000025.1 GCF_030604225.1 Geoalkalibacter sp. | reverse complement strand
GCTCGATGAGCACCCGCCGCCAGGCGGGATCGTCCGCCACGCCGTAGTAACCGGAATGAATCTTGAGAGCCTGCTCGATGGTGAAGAAATTGTCGATGATGATTTCCTGGTGCATGACGCCGGTGAGCCGCCGCGTCAGGCGGTAGTCACGACGGTTGTCATGGCCGAAGATGTGGATCTCTCCGGCATCGGGACGGGTCACTCCGGCCACCATGTTGATGGTGGTGCTCTTGCCGGCGCCGTTGGGGCCGAGCAGGCCGAAGATCTCTCCCGGCGCGATGTCCAGGGACAGATCCCGCACCGCCGTGTCGGCGCCGTAGCTTTTGCGCACAGCGGAGATGGAGAGGGCGGGCTGCGCCATGGCAAAATCCCGAAAGAGCGGCGGCACCCCTCAGGCCGAGGCGTCGGAGGCGGGGGCCTCCTCGTCGGCGGTTTCCTCGGCGCGACGCTTGCCGGTGAAACGCACGATCCAGATGCTCAGCTCATAGAGAATGGCGAAGGGCAGGGCCAGAGCGGTTTGGGAGACGACATCGGGCGGGGTGAGCACCGCGCCCAGGACAAAGGCCAGCAGCAGGGCATACTTGCGGTTGCGGCGCATCCACTGGGCGTCGACCACCCCCATGCGTCCGAGGAAAAACATAACGATGGGCAGCTCGAAAACCAGGCCGAAGGCCAGCAACAGCTTGGTGGAAATGCTCAGGTAGGCGCCCATGGAGAGCATCGCCTCGATATCGCCCGCGGCCGTGCCGAATTTGATGAGAAAAGTAAAGATGTTGGGAAAGACATGGAAAAAGCCGAAGTAGGTGCCGCTCAGAAAACACAGGAAACTCGCCAGCACGAAGGGCACGGCGAAGCGCTTTTCGTGGGCGTAGAGCCCGGGGGCGACGAACATCCAGATCTGCCAGAGGATGACCGGCAGGGCCAGCAGCAGCCCGGCCACGGCGCCGACCTTGAGGTAGGTGAAAAAGGGCTCGGTGGCGGTGATGAAGACCAGCGAACTGCCCTCGGGCAGCGCCTGCTTGACCGGCGTGGCGATATAGGCGAAGATCCGTTCGGCAAAGCCGTAGCAGGCGAGAAAACCCACCAGCCAGGCGACCGCCGCGATGATCAGGCGCTTGCGCAGTTCCTCCAGGTGGGAGGTAAAGGGCAGCTCCTCGCCCACGGCGCCCTTATCCGTCATGACGGCGCTCCTGGTGAGGGTCGACGGCGGGTTCGGCGGGGTACTCCGCGGGGCGGGACGCGGCGACCGGGGATTCGACGGCGGGTTGCGCCGCTGCGTCCTCCGTCTCCGGCGCGGCGGCGCCGGGCGGCTTGATCTTGCCCTCGCGCAGCAGGCGCTCGCGGGTGTCGCTGACTTGGGACTCCACGTTGATGGAGTGCTTGAGATCGTCGGTGGCGCGGCGGAATTCGGCCAATCCCCGCCCCAGGGCACGGGCGATGTCGGGCAGCTTTTTCGGACCGATGACGATCAGGGCCACGGCGAGTATGAGCAAGAGCTCGGGCATGCCGATTCCGAACATGATTGGGCAACCTCACAGGGGGAAAAGGGGCGCACGGCGGCTTTCCGAGAGGCGAGAATAGCCCCAAAGCCCCGGGGTGTCAAGCCGGAAATCAACCATAAAGGTTTGACATATCAGGGTTTTTGCACTAGTATACCGCATCTTTTCTCTAGCATTGGACGGATCGTTTATGAATCAGGAAGAGATCAAGGATGAAATCCGCCGCCTCGCCCGCGAGCGCAACGCGCTGATTCTGGCGCACAATTATCAGCGCGACGAGATCCAGGAGATCGCCGATGTGACCGGCGACTCCCTCGCCCTGTCCATGGAGGCGGCCCGCACCGATCGCGCCGTGATCGTCTTCTGCGGCGTGCATTTCATGGCCGAGAGCGCGGCGATCCTCGCCCCCGACAAGATCGTGCTGCTGCCGCGTCCCGACGCCGGTTGCCCCATGGCCGACATGGTCACCGCCGAGGAGCTGCGCGCCATGAAGGCCCGCCATCCCGGGGCGGTGGTGGTCACCTACGTCAATTCGAGCGCCGCGGTCAAGGCCGAGAGCGACATCTGCTGCACCAGTTCCAACGCCATCAACGTGGTGCGCTCTCTCGACGCCGAGGAGGTGCTGCTGGTGCCCGACCGCAACCTCGGCGCCTACATCGCGCGGCACGTGGACAAGCGCTGCCATCTCTGGGAAGGCTACTGTCCCACCCACGACCGCCTCAAGGTCGCCGAGATCAAGCAGGCCCTGGCCGAAAATCCCGATGCCCTGTTCATGGCCCATCCGGAATGCACGCCGGAGATTCTCGAACTGGCCCACCACATCTGCTCGACGAGCGGCATGTATGACTTCGCCCGCACCAGTCCGGCGAAAAAATTCATCGTCGGCACCGAGATGGGCATTCTCTACCGGCTGCGCAAGGAAAATCCCGACAAGGACTTCATCCTGCCCAGCCCCAGCCTGATCTGCCCGAATATGAAGCTGACCTCCCTGGAATCGCTGCTGCGCGCCCTGCAGACCATGAGCCCGGAAATCACCGTGCCGCGCGATGTCCGCGAACGGGCCAAGCTGGCCCTCGACCGCATGCTCGCCGTGCCGCGGGACTGATCCCCCAAGACCCGATCCTGTCCAACCCAGGGGCGTGCCGCGGCACGCCCCATTTCTCTTGCAGCGCCATGGAAAGCACCCCCGAAACGACGGACATCGCCCACGCCACGGCCCACGCCCTCAGCCGCGAACTGCAGGCCGGCGCGCGCCATGTCGAAGCGCACGGACTCACCGGTTCGGCGGGCGCCTGGCTGCTCGCCGCCCAGCTGCGCGACGCCGCGCGCCCCCTGTTCATCCTCACCACCGACCAGAAAAGCGCCGAGCAACTGGCCGCGGACCTGGCCTTCTACTGGGGACGCCCCGAGGAGATCTGGCACTTCCCCCAGTGGGAGGTGTCGCCCTTCGAGCCCCTTTCGCCCCACCCTGAAGTGGAGGCGCGGCGCATCGCCACCCTCTTCGCCCTGCTTGAGGGGCGCGCCCGTGCGGTGGTGCTGCCGGTGCGCGCCGCCATGCAGCGCCTGATTCCCCGACCGATTCTCGCCGAGTTGAGCCTGCGCCTGGTCGCCGAGGAGGAATACGAGCGCAACGCGCTGCTCGCCCGCCTTGCCGAACTGGGCTACCAGGCCGTGCCCCTGTGCGAGGATCGCGGCACCTTCAGCGTGCGCGGCGATATCCTCGATCTCTTCCCGCCGACCCGCGAGGAGCCGGTGCGCATCGAGTTCTTCGGTGATTTCATCGAACGCATGCGCCCCTTCGACGCGGCCGACCAGCGCACCCGGCCCCTGGAGCTGCGCGAGTTGTCCGTACTGCCGGCGCGCGAGCTGGTCCTGACCGGCCGCCACTGGGAAACCTTCGCGCGCGCCTTCAAGGAGCGCTGCGACGCCCTCGACATCCCCCGGCCGCGCCGCGAGCAGATGCTTGAGGCGCTGCGCGAGGGCCTGCTGCCCCCGGGCAGCCATTTTCTGCTGCCCTTCAACTACCCGGGACTGGAAACCTTTTTCGATTATGCCGGCGAGGGCCGCTGGGTGCTGGTCGATCCGCCCGCGGTGGAACAGGAGGCCGACCTGTTTGCCGCCGAGGCCCTCACCGGGGCGGCGCGGGCCGCCGCCAAGGCCGATCCCTATCCCCCCTGCGAAGCGCTCTACCTCAGCGCCGCCGAGCTCGAAACCCAGTTGCGCGCCCGCTTGCGCCTGGATTTTTGCGGCGTCCAGCTCTACCGCCTGGAGGAAGACCGCCCCCGCTACCGCTTCACCGCCGCCGGCAACGGCGATCTGCGCGCCGCCCTGCGCCAGGACGGCGCCGGCCTCCAGCCGCTGGTCACCCGCCTTGACGAATGGCGCCGCCTGGGATGGAAGACGCTGCTGGTCTGCCACCAGCGCGGCCAGGCCGAGCGCCTGCGCGACTTGCTGGCACCCCACGGAGTCGACCTGCCCGTCGACGCGACGAGCGGATTCGCCGCCGCCCTCCCCGGCCGGCCCCTGGCGGTGCTCGGCGAACTCTCCGCCGGCCTGCGCCTGCCCGACGAGCGCCTGGCCGTGGTTACCGAGGAGGAGATCTTCGGCCCGCGCCGGCGCCGCCGCGGCCGCGCCGAAGCGCGCGCCCGCGCCATGCTCTCGACCCTCGCCGAGCTGCGCGAGGGCGACTTCATCGTGCACACCGATCACGGCATCGGCATTTATCGGGGCCTGCGCCATCTGGAGCTCGACCAGATGGAAGGCGATTTTCTGCATCTCGAATACGCCGGCGGCGACAAGCTCTACCTGCCCGTCGACCGCATCGAAAAGGTGCAGAAATACGTCGCCGCCGAGGGCCATGCGCCGCGCCTCGACAAGATGGGCGGCCAGGGCTGGGAAAAAGCCCGGCTGCGGGCGCGCGCCGCCGCCGAGGAACTGGCCCGCGAGCTGCTGCAGATCTACGCGCGCCGCGAGATGGCCGATGCCTTTCAGTTTTCGCCCCCCGACCGGCTCTACCGCGAGTTCGAGGCGGCCTTTCCCTATGAGGAAACCCCCGACCAGCAGCAGGCCATCGACGAGGTGCTCGCCGACATGGCGCAGGAGCGGCCCATGGATCGCATCGTCTGTGGCGACGTCGGCTACGGCAAGACCGAGGTGGCGATCCGCGCCGCCTTCAAGGCGGTGGAGGACGGCAAGCAGGTGGCGCTGCTGGTGCCCACCACGGTGCTCGCCCGCCAGCACTGGCAAACCTTTCGCGAGCGCCTCACCGATTACCCCCTGAGCGTCGAAATGGTGTCGCGCTTTCGCAGCCCCGCCGAGGTGCGCGAGGTACTCGAGCGCACCGCCGCCGGCAAGGTCGACATTCTCATCGGCACCCACCGCCTCATCCAACGCGACGTCAAATTCAAGGATCTCGGCCTGCTGATCATCGACGAGGAGCAGCGCTTCGGCGTCAGCCACAAGGAAAAGCTCAAGAAGATGCGCGCCGCCGTGGACGTGCTGACCCTCACCGCCACGCCCATCCCGCGCACCCTGCACATGAGCCTCGCCGGGCTGCGCGACCTCTCGGTGATCGACACCCCGCCGGTGGATCGGCTGGCGGTGCGCACCTACGTCACGCGCTTCGACGACGACGTGATCCGCGACGCCATCCTGCGCGAACTGCGGCGCGGCGGCCAGGTGTTCTTCGTCCACAACCGCGTGCAGAACATCGACGCCATGGCCGAGTTCATCCAGACCCTGGTGCCCGAGGCCAAGGTCGCGGTGGGCCACGGCCAGATGGGCGAAAAGCAGCTCGAGGAGGTGATGGTCGGCTTCATCGAGGGCAAAAGCGACGTGCTGGTGTGCAGCACCATCATCGAAAACGGCCTCGACATCCCGCGCGCCAACACCATCCTCATCAACCGCGCCGACTGCTTCGGCCTGGCCCAGCTCTATCAGCTGCGCGGCCGGGTGGGGCGCTCGCGCCACCGCGCCTACGCCTACCTGCTGATTCCCGGCGAGGCGACCCTGACCCGCGAGGCGCGCGAGCGGCTGCGCATCCTCCAGGAGCTCTCCGATCTCGGCGCCGGCTTTCGCATCGCCAGCCACGATCTCGAGTTGCGCGGCGCCGGCGATCTGCTCGGCGCCAACCAGTCGGGACAGATCGCCGCCATCGGTTTCGAGATGTACACCGAACTGCTCGAGGAAACCATCGCCGAGCTCAAGGGCCTTGAGCGCGAGGAACGGATCGACCCGGACATCCGCCTGGGCTTGAGCGCTTTTCTCCCGGAAAAGTACATGCCCGATCCCAACCAGCGCCTGGTGTTCTATAAAAAGCTCGCCGCCGCCGAGGATGATGAAATCCTCTACACCGTGGCCGATGAGTTGCGCGACCGCTTCGGCGAGTTGCCGCCCCCCGCGCAGTTGCTCCTCGAGGTGATGAAGCTGCGCGTGCTGATGAAGCGGCTGCGCGTGGAATCGGCCGAATACACCGGGCGCCACCTGCTGCTCGGCTTTCAGGCCGGCACGCCGGTGCCGCCGGAAAAAATCCTCGCCTGCCTGCACAAACCCGGCGGCAACTACCGCTTTACCCCCGATTATCGCCTGAGTATCGACCTCGGCCGCATGGCGCGGGACGAGGTTCTGGATGTCGCCAAAAAAGAATTGCAAGGGTTTTGCCAGCTATGATAGCGTGCCTTTTCATGCCTATGAACCAGGGGCCCCTTTCCCAAATTTCCCGGCTTTTCGCCCTGCTTGCCGCCCTCTCGCTTCTGGCGGGCGCCGCGGGTTGCCGCGACCGCTCCCCCGACGCCGCGGCGGCGCCCGTTCTGCTCCAGATCGACGGCCTCAGCATCACCCTCGACGAGTTCAACCGGCAGTTCGAGCAAACCCTGCCCCCCGATCACGCCCTCGGCCAGGACGAAAAGGACGAGCTCAAGCGCGCCTTTCTGCGCCAGGTCATCGATCGCGTGCTGACCCTGGCCGAGGCGCGCCGCCTGGGGCTGAGCGTCACGCCCGAGGAGGTCGAGGCGGCCCTGGCCGACTATCGTCGCGACTACCCCGACGACGAATTCGACCGACTGCTCCAGACCCAGGGCATAAGCCTCGCCCAGTGGCGCGCCGAGTTGGAAGAGCGCCTGCTCATGGAAAAGGTTCTGGCGGGCGCGATCCACGGGCGCATCCAGGTTTCCGACGACGAGATCGCCGCCTACTACCAGAGCCATCGGGACGAGTTCGACCGTCCCGCCCAGGTGCGCGCGCGCCAGATCGTCCTCGACAGCGAGGATCAGGGACGGGAGGTTCTCGCCCAGTTGCGCAGGGGCGCGTCCTTCACCGAGATGGCCGAGCTCTTCTCCCTGTCACCGGACGCCGAAAACGGCGGCGACCTGGGCTACTTCCCCCAGGGGGAAATGCCGCCCGAGTTCGATGAGGTGGTGTTCAACCTGCCCGTCGGCGAACTCAGCAATCTGGTGAAAAGCGATTACGGGTTCCATATCTTTCTGGTCGAGGACAAGCGCGAGACCCGCAGCCTCTCCCAGGCCGAGGCCGCCGCCGAAATCGAGGCGTTGCTGCGCCGCGCCAAGGAGGAGCAGGCCTACCAGGAATGGCTCATGGAGCTGGGAGCCAAGGCGCGCATCGACGTCAACTGGCAACTGCTCTAGCTAAAGACGCGCCCGCTTCCCGGCGCCACCCGGCATGACGGCTGTCCATGACCGGTCTTTTTCCTCTTGCGACGGATGATCCCCATGAAAATGATACTGCGACTGCTGCTTCTCACCCTGCTGCTGGGCGCCGCGCCGGCCGGCGCCGCCGAGGTGCTGAGCAAGATCGCCGCGGTGGTCAACGATGACATCATCACCACCTATCAGCTCGAAAAGGAACTCGCCACCCAGATGGCCGTCGAGGCTCGCGGCCGCAACCTGCCGGCCGCCGAGTACGCCGGCCTGCGCCGCGAAGTCCTCGATCGCCTCATCGAGGAGTCCCTGGTCATGCAGCGCGTGAGAAATCTCGGCCTGGCGGTGAGCGACGCGGAACTCGACGAGGCCATCGCCGACGTGCTGCGCCAGAATCAGATCAGCCGCGACCAACTGCAACAGGCGGTGAGCGCCCAGGGGCTGACCTTTGACGAGTACCGCGAGCGCCTGCGCCGGCAGATTCTGCGCTTCAAGCTCATCGGCCACGAGGTGCAGAGCAAGGTCGAGGTCAGCACCCAGGACGTGCGCGACTATTTCCGCGAGCATATCGAGGAATACCGCGGCGACCCCACGGTCACCCTCTCCTACCTGGTGTTCTCCATCCCTTCCGGCGCCACCCTGACCAACACCCAGGTGCAAGCCATCCGCGAGCGCGCCCGCGAGGCCCTGGCCCTGCTGCGCCAGGGGGAGGATTTCTACTCCACCCTGTTCATCTATTCCACCGATCCGGGCGTGGAGGGCGGCAACCTCGGCACCTTCACCGAGGAGGAACTGAGCAGTTCCTTCGCCCGCGCCATCGCCGGGCTGGAAGACGGGCAGATCACCGAGCTCATCGAAAATCCCGAGGGGTTCTACATCCTCAAGCTCGAATCGCGCAATCCCGGGCCCATCCGGCAGTTCGACACGGTCAAGGAAGACATCCGCCGGCAGTTGCTCGAGCAACAACGCGAGACGCGCTTTCGCGAGTGGAGCGCCGGGCTGAAAAAGGATGCCTTCATCGACATCCGCATCTAACAGGTTGCTGAAAAACTCGGTTTCCGCGCCTGATCAAAAATGTCCAGATGCAAGGCGGACGAAATCCTGAGGAAAAAGGCGTACCTGGAAGGCACGTCGTTGACGAGGGGTGAGGACAACGCCGCAGATGGGCGTTTTTCATCAGCCTGCCGAGGGATGGCCGGCGAGACCCGGCGGAGCCACATGACCCGACCCTTGCTCATCACCCAGGGCGATCCCACCGGAGTCGGCCCGGAAATCATCCTCAAGGCCCTGCTCGACGGGGCCTTCGCGGATCTGGAGCGCCCGCCGGTGGTCGCCGGCGACCTCGGCGTGCTGCAACGCGCCGCCGCGCTCTTCGGCCAGTCCTGCACCATCGCCGCCGGCGACGGCCTGGCGACTCACCGCCTGCGTGTGGGCGGGCGCGAACTGGGCGTCGCCGCCCTCTCGACCCTGGATGCCGCGCGCCTGCGCTACGGCGCGCCCGATGCCGCCTGCGGCCGCGCCATGCTCGCCTACATCGAATGGGCCTGCGCCCGCTGCCTGGCGGGCGAAGCCGCGGGGATGGTCACCGCGCCCATCAACAAGGCGGCGATTCACGCCGCCGGCTGTGATTTTCCCGGCCATACCGAACTGCTCGCGGCACGCTGCGGGGTTGATCAGGTGGTCATGATGCTGGCCGGCGCGCGCCTGCGGGTGGCGCTGGTCACCACCCACCTGGCCCTGCGCGAGGTGCCTCGCGTGCTCACCAGCGAAGCCATTCTGCGCACCCTGCGCATCACCCATGGCGACCTGCAACGCTTTTTCGGCCTGCCTCGCCCGCGTCTGGCGGTGCTCGCCCTCAATCCCCATGCCGGTGAACAGGGTCTGTTCGGCGATGAAGAGCAACGCCTTATCGCCCCGGCCATCGCCGCCGCGCAAGCCGAAGGTATCGCCGCCGACGGGCCGCACAGCGCCGACACGCTTTTTCACTTCGCCGTGCAGGGCAGCCATGACGCGGTGATCTGCATGTACCACGACCAGGGCCTGATTCCCTTGAAGCTCTTGCACTTCGAGGATGCCGTCAATCTCACCCTGGGTTTGCCCATCGTGCGCACCTCCGTCGACCACGGCACCGCCTACGACCTTGCCGGCAGCGGCCGCGCCAGTTACGCCAGCCTGGCCGCCGCCGTGCGCCTGGCCGCGCGGATGGCGGAGTGCCGGACATGAGCGGCCCCCGATTCGGCACCGACGGCTGGCGGGGCATCATCGCCCGCGACTTCACCTTCGCCCGGGTCGCCGAGGTCACGCGCGCGATCCTGAGCTATCTCGACGAGCAGGGGCTGGCCGAGCAGGGCCTGGTGGTGGGTTACGATCGGCGCTTTCAGTCCCGAGCGTTTGCCCGCGAAGTGGCGGATACCGGCGCGGCGCGCGGCTTCGACGTCTGGCTGACGGATCAGTTCCTGCCCAGCCCGGCGATCTCCTGGGCGGTGCGGGACAAACACGCCGCCGCCGGCATCATCGTCACCGCCTCGCACAACCCGCCCCAGTACAGCGGCCTCAAACTCAAGGAGCAGTTCGGCGGCAGCGCGCGCCCAGCGGTGACGGCCCGCATCGAAGGCCTGCTCCGGCGGCCCGCCGCAACCCCGGTCGCGCGCCCGCAAGGCCAGATCCGTCTCTTCGATGGCCTGAGCGCCTACCGCCGGCATCTCGCCCAGTGCTTCGCCCCTGCCACCCTGCGTCGCGCGCGGCAGAAGGTGGCCATCGACGTCATGCACGGCGCCGCCGCCGGCATTCTCGCCCCCCTGCTCACGGATCTAGGCTTTTGCGCCCTAGAACTGCGCGGCGACGAAAATCCCGCCTTCGACGGCCATGCCCCCAACCCCAGTGCCGAGCATCTCGGCCTGCTCGGCGGCCTTATCCAGCGCGGCGAGGCGACCCTCGGCCTGGCCGTCGACGGCGACGGCGACCGGCTCGCCGCCATCGACGAAACCGGCGCCTACTGCGGCCCGCAGGTGCTCTTTCCCCTGCTGTTGCGCTATCTGGTCGAAGGACGCGGCGGGCGCGGCCGGGTAGTCAAATCCGTCTCCACCACGCACCTGATCGATCGCATCTGCCGCGCCCACGACCTGCCCCTGAGCGAGACCGCCATCGGCTTCAAGCATGCCTGCCAGGCGATTCTCGATGACGACGTGCTCATGGCCGGCGAAGAAAGCGGCGCGCCGGGCATCCCCCGCCATCTGCCCGACCGCGACGCGCAGCTCGCCGCGCTGCTGCTGCTGGAAGCCCTGGGTGCGGCGGGCTCTACGCTGAGCGCCCTGCGCGAGGATCTGCAAGCCCGCTTCGGTCCCCTGCACTACCGCCAGAGCAGCCTGAGGCTGCCCGTCATGCACTGCGCGGACATGCACCGGCGCATCGCCGCCCTGAGCCCGCAACGGCTGTGCGGCCGCGAGGTGCTCGCCACCAATCGCAGCGACGGCGTCAAGTGGCTGCTTGCGGGAGACGCCTGGCTGCTGCTGCGCGTCTCGGGCACCGAACCCTTGGCGCGCCTTTACGCCGAGGCCCCCGAGGCCGCCCTGGCCGAGGAGTTGCTCGCCTGCGGCGAAAAGCTGCTCGGGGAGCCGAGTGATTCTTGAAGAAATGCCCTTTTGGTGGGGATTTTAGCTGGCGCATGTCCGCCATTGGCGTATAATCCTGAAGGAGGGGGCATGCGCATCATCGAAACACCGACCTTCACCCGCCAAATCTCGGCTCTCTTGCCGGACGACGATTATCGGTTGGTGCAGGCGCACTTGGCGGCCAATCCTCAGGTCGGCGAAGTCATACCTGGCGGAGGCGGAATCCGCAAGTTTCGGTTCGCCCGCCCCGGCATGGGAAAACGCGGCGGCGGGCGGCTGATCTATTACTGGCAAAACGACGTCGGGGTTATTTTCATGCTGCTGGCCTATGCCAAGGGGCGACAGGAAAACCTTACCGGCGAGCAACTGGCCGAACTGCGATCTCTGGCCAAGGAGTTGAACCATGAAGCCAAGCATCTTCGATGAACTCAAGCAGAGCATGAAGGAGGCGGTACAAATCGCCCGCGGGGAATCCGCGCCATCGCGTACGTTCACCGCCGCGGCGCCCGACGTCAAGGCGATCCGCGAACGCACCGGCCTGTCGCAGATGGAATTTGCCCGCCTGCTGCGCGTCAACGTCAAGACGTTGCAAAACTGGGAACAGCACCGGCGCACCCCAACCGGTGCCGCCGCCGCCCTGTTGACGGTTTTCGAGCGCGAGCCGGAGGCGGCGCTGCGCGCTTTGCACCGGCGCGCGGCCTGAGGGATCGACAAGAGTCGACGGGCCGGCCCTCCTCGACACAAACCTCATGACCAAATACATCCAGATTCGCGGCGCCCGCGAGCACAACCTCAAGAACCTCGACGTCGACATCCCCCGTGAACAGCTGGTGGTCATCACCGGGGTCTCGGGTTCGGGCAAGTCGACCCTGGCCTTCGACACACTCTACGCCGAGGGGCAGCGGCGCTACGTCGAGAGCCTTTCCGCCTACGCCCGCCAGTTCCTTGAGCAGATGCAGAAGCCCGATGTCGAGAGCATCGACGGGCTGTCCCCGGCCATCGCCATCGAGCAGAAGACCACCTCGAAAAACCCGCGCTCCACGGTGGGCACGGTCACGGAAATTTACGACTACCTGCGCCTGCTCTTTGCCCGCGCCGGTACCGCGCACTGCCTGGGCTGCGGCCGCGAGATCGCCGCCCAGACCGTGCAGCAGATGGTCGATCAGATTCTCGCCTGGCCGGAGAAGACCCGCCTGCTGCTCCTGGCGCCCATGGTGCGGGGACGCAAGGGCGAATACCGCAAGGAACTCAAGCAGCTGCTCGCCGAGGGCTTCGTGCGCATCCGCATTGATGGCGAAATGCATGAGCTGAGCGAGGTGCCGGCCCTCGACAAGAACAAGCCCCATACCCTGGAAGTGGTCGTCGATCGCCTGGTGGTCAAGGAGGGCATCGCCACGCGCCTCGCCGATTCCCTGGAAACCGCGCTGAAGCTGGCCGACGGCCTGGCGCGGGTGGAGATCGTCGGGGGGGTGGCGGAACCCGAGGGGGCGCAGCATGCCGCGTTCCTACACTCGCCGGTGCTGTTCTCGGCGCGCCATGCCTGCATCGAGTGCGGCCTGTCCCTGCCGGAAATCACGCCGCGCATGTTTTCCTTCAACAATCCCCAGGGGGCCTGCGCGGAATGCGCCGGGTTGGGCACGCGCACCTATTTCGACCCGGAGCTGGTGGTGCCCAATCCCGAGCTGTCCTTGCGCGAGGGCGCCATCGTGCCCTGGGAAAGCCGCGGCGGCGTCTACTATCAGCAGTTGCTCGAAGCCCTCGCCGAGCACTTCTCCTTCTCCGTCAGCACACCCTTCGCCCAACTCCCCGCCAAACTGCGCCAGGTGCTGCTGCACGGCTCGGGCACGGAGCCGGTGCGTTTTTTCTTCGATCAGGGGGGACGTCGCCACTTCTACGAAAAGCCCTTTGAGGGCGTCATCCCGCATCTGCAACGCCGCTACCAGGAAACCGACGCCGAAGGGACGCGTGAAACCCTGGAGCGCTTCATGAACCGCATGCCCTGCCCGAGCTGCGGAGGTGCGCGCCTGCGCCCCGAGGCCCTGTGCGTGACCCTGGGCGGCAAGAACATCCACGAGGTCTGCGCCCTCTCCATCACGGCGGCGCTGGACTTTTTCACGGCCCTGGAACTGCCGCCGCAGAAAGCCGAGATCGCCCGCCGGGTGCTCAAGGAAATCCGTGAGCGGCTGGCCTTTCTCGCCCATGTCGGCCTTGCGTACCTGAGCCTGGAACGAGGCGCTGCGACCCTCTCGGGCGGCGAAGGCCAGCGCATCCGCCTCGCCACGCAAATCGGCGCGGCCTTGAGCGGGGTGCTCTACATCCTCGATGAACCGAGCATCGGCCTGCACCAGCGCGACAACCGGCGCCTGCTCGATACCCTGAAGAAACTGCGCGACCTGGGCAATACGGTGCTGGTCGTCGAGCACGACGAAGAGACCATCCGCGAGGCCGACTACGTCCTCGACCTGGGGCCGGGGGCCGGGGTTCACGGCGGCGAAATCGTCGCCGCGGGCCGCCCCGCGGACCTGCTCGCCAACCCCGCCTCCCTCACCGGTCGCTACCTGGCCGGCGACCTGAGCATCCCCCTGCCCGCCGCGCGCCGCACCGGCGAGCGCTACCTCGTCATCAAGGGCGCCTGCGAGAACAACCTGCGCGACATCGACGTGCGCATTCCCCTCGGGGTCTTCACCTGCGTCACCGGCGTGTCGGGCTCGGGCAAGTCCACCCTGATCATCGACACCCTGTTTCGCGCCCTGGGGCAGCGACTGAACCGCAGCAAGGAAAAAGCCGGCAAGGTGCGGGATTTGAGCGGCCTGGAACATCTCGACAAGGTCATCGACATCGACCAGGCGCCCATCGGCCGCACCCCGCGCAGCAACCCCGCCACCTATACCGGGCTGTTAAACGACATCCGCGAGCTCTTCGCCCAACTGCCCGAGGCCAAGGTGCGCGGCTACAAGGCCGGGCGCTTTTCCTTCAACGTCAAGGGCGGACGCTGCGAGGCCTGCCAGGGCGACGGCATCCTCAAGATCGAGATGCACTTTCTGCCCGACGTCTACGTCACCTGCGAGGTCTGCCGCGGCGCGCGCTACAACCGCGAGACCCTGGAGATCCGCTACAAGGGCAAGAACATCGCCGAGGTTCTCGACCTGACGGTGAACCAGGCGGCCGCCTTTCTCGAAAACATCCCGCGCCTGCGCGCCAAGCTCGACACCCTGCGCGAGGTCGGCCTGGGCTACCTCAAGCTCGGGCAGAGCGCCACCACTCTCTCCGGCGGCGAGGCGCAGCGCGTCAAACTCGCCAAGGAGCTCAGCCGCCGCGCCACCGGCCGCACCATCTACATCCTCGACGAACCTACCACGGGGCTGCATTTCGCCGACATCCAGAAGCTGCTCGACGTGCTGCAGCGCCTTGTCGATGCCGGCAACACGGTGCTGGTCATCGAGCACAACCTCGACGTCATCAAGAGCGCCGATTTTCTCATCGACCTGGGCCCCGAGGGCGGCGACCAAGGCGGCGAACTGGTCGCCTGCGGCACCCCCGAGGAGGTGGCGCGCGTCAGCCGCTCCCACACCGGCCGCTACCTGCGGCCCTACCTACAGCTCTAAGCGCGCCCTGTGGCACGAGCAACACACGACCTGTCAACCAGTGTGGCGAATTCACCAGCCCCTGGGCCTGAGTTGTCCAAATTTTGTCAGGGTTCGCCTGCCAATCGAGCAAGTCATGGTTTCTCCGCAACTTTTCTTTTTCCCGTGCAACTCCCTAAAATCTCAAACTCGCGGCCTGGCGGCGCAGCCCCAGGCCACAAGTTTTTTTCCGACCTCCCGCGAAAAGGCACGATTCATGCTTTCTAAGGAAGTCCCGGCCGGCGTCAACCGGTCGCTTCCTGTCCTTCCCTCGGTTTACTCTCAAGGTATGAGGTTCGGCATGTTCAAGAAAGTGGTCGCGATCCTGCTTCTGGCTCTGTTCACCTCGGCCTGCGCCAAGCAACAGGCGCTGTTCATCTCCGAACCGGCAGGCGCCACCGTTTACGTCGACGGACGGGAAATCGGCGTGACGCCCTGCACCCTCAACTACAGCCTGAGCGCCGGGCAGCGCCTGGACGTGACCCTGGAAAAGGCCGGCTTCGAGGACATCAACTATCAGGTGAAGGCCGATGAGGTGGACGCCCGGGAGCGGAGCAAGTGGCTGGCGGCGGGGGTGGTGTGGAGCCCGCTGTGGCTGGGCACGCTGTTCACCAAGAAACTCAAGGATTCCTACGAAATCGTCATGAAGGAAGAAGCCGCGACCCTCACCGCCGTCAGCGAGACCGTCGATCTGCCGCGCCTCTGAGACAATTTCGCTTCTTTTGGAGCCACAAGGCAGACCCAGCGGGGTCTGCCTTTTTTCGTCAGAGGGGAATCACCTGGTGGATCTGGCGGGAATTGACCACGTAGTGGGCATGGCCGGCATCCAGGGGAAAAAACACCGGCGCGACGTTAAGAAAATCCTTGATGCGGCACTTGTCCTCGGGCATCTCCAAACTAACCGATCCCTCCAGGGTCTCGCCGCCGAAGAAGAACAGACGCGCGCCCACCCGGGCGCCGAGGGGAGGCGGCTCCACATAGTCCTCCGGCACATGGCGCACATGGCTGATGGCCGCGCGGTTGATCAGGCGAAAGGTGCCGTCGCGATCACGGAAGGGCAGAAACGGCTCCATTTCCCGCAACAGTTCCAGCAGAGTCTGGGCGCCGCTGTGGCCATAGGCAAAAGCGCTGACGAACACCACCCCTTCCAGCACCAGACCGTCCACCAAAAACAGGACGACCTCCCGTTCGATCTTCTCCAGGCGATATTCGCTCATGACGCTTCTCCCATCCTGCTGAATTCACTAAGTCGTTGCCCTTGAAATCGATTCTAAGGGCTGGCGCCTACCCTGGCAAGTCCAGATAAAGGCGTAAAGAACCCTGGCGGCCTGTTTTTTTACATCCGACGCGTTATACTTGGCAGCGGTCCACGGATTTCCACCCTCCCAGGGAGACGCCGGTGACGCCCAGCCTCGAAGAATTCATCACCCTGCTCAACCGCGATCTGCGCCTGGAATACATGGCGGTCATCCAATATACCCAGCATTTCGGCATGCTTAATCCGCGCGCCGCCGCCCTCGGCGAGCAACTGCAGAACCTGGCCGGCGACGAGTTGGCCCATGCCCTGATCCTAGCCGAGCAGATCCGCCTGCTCGGCGGGCGTCCCGATGTCCACACCCCTCGCGCCCGCACCAGCGACGACCCGCTCACCCTGCTCGGCCAGGATCGGCGCGGCGAGCAGGACGCCATCGCCCGCTACCAGAGCCGCATCTTCCAGGCGGAAGCCCTCGGCCTGGATTCCCTCGCCCAGATTCTGCGCCACATTCTCGCCATCGAGGAGCGCCACCTCGAACTGCTCGACAGCCTGATCAGCAGCTAGATTCATGAGGTCTCCGCGACCAAGACGCCGGGAGCTGTCTCCCAACACGGCCCTGATTGTCTATTACCTGGCGGCGATCGCCCTCGGCACCGCCCTGCTGACGCTTCCCGCGGCATCAAGCCACGCGCCCCTGTCCTTCATCGACGCGCTCTTCACCGCGACCTCGGCCCAATGCGTCACCGGCTTGGTGGTGGTCGACACCGGCAGCGACCTGTCCCTTTTCGGCCAATTGGTTGTTCTGGTCCTCATCCAGATCGGCGGCCTCGGCGTGATGACCTTCTCCGTGCTGCTCTTTTTTTACCTGCGCAAGGGGGTCAGTCTGCGCGGTCGCTGGATCATCCATGAAACCCTTATGCATACCCCCGTTGCCTCCATGGGCGAGTTGGTGCGTACCATCCTCCTTTTCGCCCTGCTCATCGAGGGAGCGGGCGCTCTGTTGCTGGCCCTGGCCTTCATCCCCGAAATGGGCTGGACGCGGGGCGCCTATCATGCCTTGTTCCATGCGGTGTCGGCGTTCTGCAACGCCGGCTTCGCCCTGTTTCCCAACAGCCTGGAGAATTATCGCGGCCACCCCCTGGTCAATCTGACGATCATGGCACTGATTATTCTCGGCGGTATCGGCTTTCTCGTCATTCGGGAAATTTTCGGTTGCGCCCGCGCCGCCGAACGCAAGCGCCTGTCCCTGCACAGCCGCCTGGTGCTGTGGACCAGCGCCGCGTTGATCCTGGGCGGCGCCGCCATGATTTTTCTTCTGGAACGATCCCTCTCCCTGCAAGGGCGCCCCCTCGGCGAAAGCCTGTGGATTGCCCTGTTCCAGTCCGTCACCACCCGCACCGCAGGGTTCAACACCGTGGATCTCGGCCTGTTCGGCACGCCGACCCTGTTTCTCATGCTTTTTCTCATGTTTATCGGCGCCTCGCCGGGCTCGTGCGGGGGAGGCATCAAAACCACCAGCCTGGCGGTGTTCGTCGCCCTCATCGTCAGCCGCCTGCGCGGCTCGCCCCATACGACGGCCTTTCACCGCACCATTCCCGAGGAACACGCGACCAAGGCCCTGTCCCTGGCCATGCTCGCGCTGGTGCTGCTCGGCACGGCGATTTTCCTGCTCCTGGCGGTGCAACTTCCCGGGCAAGCCTTCACGGATAGCCACGGCGAATTCCTGCTTTATGTCTTCGAAGCGGTGTCGGCCTTTGCCACCGTGGGACTGTCCCTCGGTGGGACGGCGCAGTTGGGCGATGCCGGCAAACTGGTCATCATCGTCCTCATGTTCGTCGGCCGCGTCGGCCTGCTGACGGTCGCCTTCGCCATCGTGCGACGGCTCCGAAGCAACGCGCCGCGCTACGGCGAGGAAAACATCATGATCGGCTGAAAAGGACAAGGAAAATGGCACGCAAACGCTATGGCGTCATCGGTCTCGGCAATTTCGGCTACCATGTGGCAAGAACCCTCTATCGCAACGGCCACGACGTCGTCGCCGTGGATATCAGCCGGGAGAAAGTCAATCGCATTCAGGAGCATTGCACCTTTGCCCTGGTGGCCGACGCCGCCGATCGCGAGTTCCTGCACCGCCAGGGCTTCGCCGAGATGGACGCGGTCGTGATTTCCACCGGCGAGCGCTCCGATCTGGCGACCCTCGTCACCCTCTATCTCAAGGAACTCAAGGTGCGCAACATCCTGGTCAAGGCGGTCAACGCCGACCATGGCCGCATCCTGGAAAAGGTCGGGGCCGGCGAGGTCATTTTTCCCGAAAAGGAGATGGCCGAAAAAATCGCCCGCAACCTCTCCATGCCCAACATTCTCGAATATCTTCCCCTGGGCGAAGGGTATTCCATCACCGAGGTGGCGCCCCCCGCGGGCTTCAACGGGAAAACCCTGGCGCAACTCGACCTGCGCCGCCGCTACCAGGTCACCATCATCGGCATCAAGGATGTCCTCACCGATCATTTCACCCTCTCGCCGCCCGCGGACCATGTCATCAAGGACAGCGACCTGCTGGTCTTCGTCGGCCGCTCCCAGGACATTGAGCGCGCCCTGGGCTAGAGACCGCCGCCTGATCCCGATTGACAAGGACGCCTTGATCGCTACAATGGACGAGTTGCCGGACGCCCGCGCGGCGGATACCGGAAAAATTTCACAGGAAGGATGCCCATCCATGGCTGATCTTGCCGGAAGCAAAACCGAGAAGAACCTCAAGGAAGCCTTTGCCGGAGAATCCCAGGCCAACCGCAAGTACCTGGCCTTCGCCAAGAAAGCCGATCTTGACGGCTTTCCCCAGGTCGCCAAGCTGTTCCGCGCCGCCGCAGCCGCCGAAACCGTGCACGCCCATGCGCATCTGCGCGCCCTCAAGGGCATCGGCGCCACCGGCGACAACCTGCGCGAGGCCATCAGCGGCGAAACCCACGAGTTCATGGACATGTACCCGCAGATGATCGTCGAGGCCGAGCAGGAGGGCTTCACCGAGGCCCTGCGCAGCTTCAAGTTCGCCAACGTCGTGGAGAAAGTCCACGCCGGCCTCTACCAGAAGGCCCTCGACAACCTAGGCAAGAATACCGACGTCGACTACTATGTCTGCCAGGTCTGCGGCCATACCCTCGAAGGCGAGCCCAGCGGCCCCTGCGAGGTCTGCGGCGCTGGCAAGAACGCCTTCCACAAGATCGACTGATTCCCCAACCGCAGCACATCCCGAACCGGGTCCCGGTGGGACCCGGTTTTTTTTTCGGGTCCGGGTTCCCCACGGGGCGGCATGCCTGAGCCAAGGTTTTTACCCAGCGAGGTGTTCATCATGGACAAGTGTCCCGTCTGCAAAGAACTCAAGAAAGGCAAATACTGGTGCAGCGGCTGCAAGGCGATTTTCGTCTGCCCCAATCCCAGCTGCGAAACCAAGATCAGCAGCCGTGAAATCGACGCCTGCCCGCGCTGCGGCCTGATCTTTCTCGACTATATCGACAAGCGCAAGATGTACCGCATCTGCCCCAAGTGCAAGAAGCGCCAGGGGCTGGCGGAAATTCAGTGCAAGCACTGCAAGTACTTCTTCCAGTGCCCCACCTGCGGGCACCGAGTGCCCTCGACCAGCATGCTCACCTGCCCACGCTGCGCCACCAGCCTGCGCCGCTGAAAAAAAGCTGTAGACGCCGGCGAAACCTTTGGTATTATTGAAAAACTTTATTTTCCCGCTCTAACCCTTCGGAGAACCACTCGACGGCACCGGGTCTGCCCATTGAGGCCCGGTGCCCTTTCGTGCCACAGGGGGCCCAGTGCTGATCACTCTTTTCTGGCTCGCTCTGACCGCCGTCGGAGTCTTCAGCGCCGGACACGCCCTGCTCAACAAGCTCGATCCGCGCGCCGCCCTGGGCTGGATCGTCGCCTGCCTCGCCGTGCCCGGCTTCGGGCCCCTCGTCTACTGGGTATTCGGCGTCAACCGCATCCGCATTCGCGCCCGCGACTGGCAAAGCCGCGGCGAAGGCCTGCCCTGGGTCGATCCGGAAGTCTGTTCCTGGTCGGCGGATTTTTCCGCCAACGTGCCTTTTCGTCAGGAAAACTTCTCGGCGCTCCTCAGCCTTTCCGATCATGTCACGCGCCGTCCGCTGATCCCCGGCAATCGCCTCGAGGTGCTGCACAACGGCGAGCAGGCCTATCCGCGCATGCTCGCCGCCATCCGCGACGCGCGCGAAACCATCCATCTGGCCACCTACATTTTCGACTCCAATCAGACCGGCCGTGATTTCATCGCCGCCCTGGCCGAGGCCGCCGAGCGCGGGGTCGAGGTCCGGGTGCTGGTCGACGCCCTCGGCGAGCACTATTCCTTCCCCACCGCCCGGCGCCTGCTGCGCGGCACCAAGGTGCGCGTGGCGCAGTTCCTGCCGCCCTCCCTGCCGGGCCACGGCATTTATTTCAACCTGCGCAATCACCGCAAGCTGCTCGTCGTCGACGACGTTCTCGGCTTTACCGGCGGCATGAACATCGGCGACCGGCACCTCGCCGCCCGCGCCGACAATCCGCAGCGCGTCATCGACATTCATTTCCAGGTGCAAGGGCCCGCCGTCGCCCATCTTCAGGAAGCCTTCATGGAGGACTGGGGCTTCTGCACCAAGGAACGCCTGATGATGAACCGCCTGCCCCAACCCCTGGAGGACGGCGACGCCTTCTGCCGCGGCATCAGCTCCGGCCCCAACGAGGACTACGAAAAACTCCACTGGATCATCGTCGGCGCCCTCAACAGCGCGCGCAAGCGCATCTGCATCATGACGCCCTACTTCATTCCCAACCGCGCCCTGATCTCGGCCATCAACGCCGCCGGTCTGCGCGGGGTGCGGGTCGATCTCCTGTTGCCGAGCAAGAACAACCTGCCCTTCGTCGCCTGGGCCTCGGAGGCCTATTTCTGGGAGCTGGTGCGCTACGGCATCAACATCCATCTCCTGCCGCCGCCCTTCGTGCACAGCAAGCTGCTGCTGGTCGACGACGAGTTCGCCCTCATCGGCTCGGCCAACATCGACCCGCGCAGCATCCGCCTCAACTTCGAATTCAACCTCGAAGTCTACAGCCGCTCCCTCGTCGCCGAACTCACGGCCCACTGCGACGAAAACATCTTGCGCGCCCACCAACTCACCCTCGCCGAAATCGACGGCCGCAGCCTGCCGCGGCGCCTCTACACCTGCTTCTTCAAGCTGTTTTCGCCGTATCTGTGAACCAGGCATCAGCGCCCGGGCCAGGAGGACACTTTGTCCCAATCCCCCATGCCTAAGGCGCTGATGACAAAAAACCGGGCCACTTCGATTGAAATGGCCCGGCTAGCGTTCTGGCGGAATGCGAAAAAGGGATCAGAACGCGAAAGTCAGCAAGGCACCGGCGGAAAGATCGCTCTTGTATTTCGCTTCGAGCTCAAAGGAGACGTTTTCAAACCGCAATGCCAAGCCGGCGAAAATGCCAATAATCTTATCCTCATCGGTCTTGTCCTCAAAATTCCCGCCCAAGGCCAGATCCCCCGCCTCCACGAGAACGTTCGCTACGGCGTCCGCGCCGGAGCCATAGAGCATGGGGCCAAAATAGACCAGGCTGTCCTTGTTGAGACGCGCATGAATCGGGAAGGCCAACTCGGCCTCCCAATACTTTTCCAGGGTCAGATTGAGCCTGGCTCGGGCATTGAGATCCGTATCGACCAGGGTGATGCTGTCCTTGAAGGAATCGATGTAGAGGCCCTGGAGCACGCCGCCCCAGCCAAAAACCTCGCCCTGGTAGAACATCCCCTTGATGCCAACCCCAAACATCGGCTCGGTGTCGCTCTTGAACTTGTAGTTGCGGCCGTCGAAATTGCCCAGGTCAACCTCCAGGGATGCCAGGCCGACACGGAGAAAGACCTCATAATTCGGGGTACTCTCATCACCAAAGACCGCCCCAAAATGCCCGTAGACCCGGTGCCCCTCGAAATCCGCGTCCTCCCATTCCGCCTGATGAAAGGCATACCCGATGCCGAAATTCGGGCTGGCCATTTTTCCCGGCAGGTTTTTGACCGGAACCCCCGGCCCGATGTTCTGGGCCCAGCACAGCCCCGGCAACAACAAGAATCCAAGCAAGAACCCCACCATCTTCTTCATATCATCCGCTCCTTGAAATATCGCCTTTTGCAGGCAGCCAATGGGCGCAGAATCCTGCACGCCCGTCAATCCCCCTCATAGAAAAATGACCCTTCGCTTGCAAAAAATTCCTTGAACGCTTCCTCCCCGGTTGCCGTTCCGGCCCTCAATCAAACAAACTCCGCCCCTCGCCCGCCCGGTAGCGCACCTGGTCGAGATTTTCGCGGGCGCGGACGTAATATACGGGGTTGGATTCCAGGGCGCGGTTAAGGGCCAGTTCGGCATCCTTGAAAAAGCCCTGCACCATGAGCAGGTAGCCGAGATTGTTATAGGCCGCGGCCTTGCCCAGGGATTGCTCGAAGAGTTGCAGGGCGCGCCGCGCGTCGCCGTGCAGGGCATAGGCCAGGGCCAGGTTGTTCATGAGCCGGCGGTTGTCCGGCGCGAGGCTCAGCCCCTGCTCCAGAACCCGCACGGCTTCCGGATATTTCTCCTGCAGCAGCAGGTTGAAGCCGAGATTGTTGTAGGCGCCGGCGACGCGCGGCGTCAGGGTGATGACCTGCCGGTAGTAGGCCTCGGCCTCGGCATCCTGGCCGAGACCTTCGCAGGCCTGGGCCATCTCCGTGAGCAGCAGGGGATTGTCCGGCTGAAGCGCGCTGCCGCGCCGCAGGTGAGTCAAGGCCTCCTCGTAGCTACCCTCATGGCGAAAGACGGTGCCCAGGGCCAACAGGGCCGGCACGTGCTCGGCATCCTTTTCCAGAACCTTGGCGAAGGCGGCTTTGGCGGCGGCAAGCTGGCCTTCGCGAAAACTGGTATGGCCCAAGCCCAGGTAGGCATCGATCAACTCGGGATCCTTGGCCACCGCCATGGAAAAATGCAGCTTGGCGATGGGCAGGCTGCCCTGCCGCAGAGCCGTCGCGCCGCGCTCCAAGTGCGTCGCGGCCGGCAGATTGCGTAGGCGCTCGGCGCTCTCGGCATCTTCGGCGCCCTCGGCGGCACCGACAAGTTCCGGGTTGTCCGTCGAGAGCGGCAAGGGCCGCGTGTTCACGGTGGAGGCGCAGCCCGCCGCCCCCAGCCAAAAAACCAGCAGAACCAGCCAGGATCGTCTCATCATCGTTTTTCCCCTGCCCCTAGCCCCCGCCGCTCAAGGACGGCAGCAGCACCCGATAGATGCGGATGAACGCCGGCCCGCCGATGACGATCATGAGGGCCGGAAAAATGAAGAAAATGAGCGGAAACACCAATTTCACCGAGACCTTGGCGGCTTTCTCCTCGGCCAGCTGGCGGCGCTTGACGCGCATGGCGTCGGCATGCACGCGCAGCGCCTTGGCCATGCTCGTGCCGAAGCGACTCGACTGCACCAGAATGGTCATCAGGTTGTTGACCTCCTGAACGCCGGTCCGCGTGCCCATGGCGCGAAAACTCTCGCTGCGCGCCTTGCCGGCGCGGATTTCGCTGGTGGTCAGGTAAAACTCGTCGCTCAGGGCCTTGCTCAGGGGGCGCACTTCCTCGCCCACCCGTTTGAAGGTCATATCCAACCCCAGGCCTGATTCGACGCAGACCACCATCAGGTCCAGGGCATCCGGCAGGGCGCGGGCGATCTCCTGCTTGCGCCGCCCGGCAAGAAATCCCACGACCAGGGACGGCAGGAAAAACCCGATGGCCGAGATGCCCAGCCCGGCGATGAGGGCGGGCGCCGACAGCTTGTAGAAAAAGGCGGTGAACAAAAATCCCAGGGGAAAGAGGATCAGGCAGACAAAGCGCACCACCATGTAGGTGCGATAGGCCGTTTTCGAGCGGAACCCGGCCTGGATCAGCAGCAGGCGATCCTTCTTCTGCTCGCCCTCCTCCTGGGGTGCCACCGCCTTGTAGATGGGCTCGCTGATCTTTTTGACCAGGGTCGAGCCTTCCTCGTCCTTGAGCAGCACGCCGCGGCCGCCGCCCGCCGCCTGGGTGGCGGGAACGAACTTGCTCATGCGGGCGCGCAGGGGATCGCGCTGCAGAACCAGCAGGACCAGGCCACCGACCATCAGGGCCACGGCCAGAAACACCATGCCCATCAGCACCAGGTAGGTCGCGTCGCCGAACAATCGGTAGATTTCGTTGAGAACCGCAGCCATGAGCAACTCCTAGATTTCCACATCCACCATGCGCCGCATGACGAAAAAGCCGGCCACCTGCGCGGCCAGGGCGCCCATTGTGAGAGACTTGCCGACGGGATCGGTCCACAGGAGGGAAAGATAGTCGTAATTGACCATGTAGATGTAGGCAAACATGGCGATGGGCATGAAAAAGAGGATCGCCGCCGACAGCCGTCCCTCGGCGGTGAGGGCCTTGAGCTGGCGGCCGAACTGCAGGCGCTCGCGGATCAGCCGGCTCAGGTTGTCGAAGTTTTCGGCGATGTTGCCCCCCGTTTCCTTGTGCACCATCACCGTGATGGCGAAGTAGCGCAGCTCCGTGAGCGGCATGCGCGCGCACATGTTGTTGAGGGCATCCTCCAGGGGAATGCCGAACTTGACCTCGTCCACCGCCTCGGCGAATTCGCCCTTGATGGGATCGTCCATCTCGCTCACCACGATTTCCATGGCCGAGGAGATGGCATGGCCGGTGCGCACCGCGCGTGCCATGAGATCCAGGCAGTCGGGCAATTGCTCGAAGAAGCGGCCGCGCACTTTGCTTTCGGCCACTTTCAGCAGCAGATAGGGAATCGCCGCCAGGGCGCTGCCCAGCAGCACCGCGGCCAGGGCATGGGGCAGGAATTTGGCCCCGACGAGAAAACCGCCGGCGCCCAGGGACAGGCTGAGCAGGACAAAGGTCGAGGCATTCAACGAGGATCGCGACCCGACCAGCAGACGATCAAGACTGGCGGAGCGCGGCAGCTGATAGAAGAGCCGCGCCAGGGGATTGACGTCGCGCAGGGTCTTTTCCTTGTACAGCTCGAAGCGCTGCTCGCCGTGACGGCCGCCGGCCGAAATGTTGAGCAGGCGCCGCTTGATCACCTGGCGTTGGGAAAACTGGCTGTCGGCCCACAGCAGATAGAGGTGGCCGATCAGTGAGGCGACGAAAACAAACACCGTCAGCAGCAAAAGCAGGGTCAGCAGGTCCATGACAGCAGGCCCTTTCTCAGTCGCGCGCGGTGAACAGCTCTTCCGGCAGGTCGATGCCCGCCAGCTCGAGCTTTTCCGCGAACTTGGGGCGAATGCCCGTCGGCTGAAAACGGCCAATCACCCGCCCGCGTTCGTCGATGCCGCGCTTGTCGAAAACAAAGATGTCCTGGAGCGTCACCATCTGCCCCTCCATGCCCACCACCTCGGTGATGGACTTGACCCGCCGCGTGCCGTCGGTGAAGCGCGAGATCTGAACGACGATATCCAGCGCCGAGGAGATCATGAAGCGCATGGCCTGCTCGGGCAGGTTGAAGCCGGTGGTGAGAATCATCGACTCCAGACGGGTCAGGGAATCGCGCGGGCTGTTGGCGTGAACGGTGCTGAGCGACCCCTCGTGGCCGGTGTTCATCGCCTGGAGCATGTCGAAGGCCTCGGGGCCGCGCACCTCGCCCACGACGATGCGGTCCGGGCGCATGCGCAGGCTGTTGCGCACCAGGTCGCGCTGGTGGATCATGCCCGTGCCCTCGATGCTCGCCGGCCGCGTCTCCAGGCGCACCACATGGGGCTGCTGGAGTTGCAGCTCGGCCGAGTCCTCGATGGTGATGATGCGCTCGTTGTCGGGGATGAAGCTCGACAGAATGTTGAGCAGGGTGGTCTTGCCGGCGCCGGTGCCCCCCGAGATCAGGACGTTGAGCTTGGCCTTGACGCAGCCTTCGAGCAACTGGACGATCTCCGCCGTGAGGGACTGGTTGCGCACCAGATCCTCGGCCTTGAGCGGCTGCACCGCGAAGCGGCGGATGGAGAGCATCGGCCCGTCGATGGCCAGGGGCGGGATGATGGCGTTGACGCGCGAACCGTCGGGCAGGCGCGCGTCGACCATGGGCGAGGACTCATCGATGCGCCGTCCCACCCGCGAGACGATGCGGTCGATGATGTTCATCAGATGCGCGTTGTCGCGAAAGCGCAGGGAGGTCTTTTCCAGCAGGCCGAAGCGCTCGACGAAAATCTCGCGGTAGGTGTTGCACAGGATGTCCGACACCGTGGGATCCTTAAGCAGCGGCTCCAGCGGCCCCAGGCCCTTGAGCTCGTCGAGGATTTCGGTCGCCAGGTCGTTTTTCTCCTGCTCGTTGAACACCACCTTTTCGCGCAGCAGCAGGCGCTGCACGATGTCGTTGATCTCCGGCGCGATCTCCTCCTTGTCCAGGGACTCCAGGGCCGTCAGATTGATTTCATCCACCAGTTGGCCGTGAATGCGGTGCTTGAGCTCGTAGAACGACTCGTCCCGCTCCGGCGCGGCGAGGGCCCCGGGCTGAGGGATTTCCACCTCATCGAACAGGTCGCCGGCCAAAGCCGCCTTTTTGTTGCGTGCGAACAGTTCCCTCAGCGCCACGCGTCACCTCCCTCAGATGGCTTTGCCCAAAAATCCCTTGGCGCCTCGGTAATGCGGCTGGCCGGCGGGATTTTGCAGCTTGTCGATGAATTCCAGGATGTTTTTCGCGAAGGGCGAGCCCGGCTTGCTCTTGACCAGGGGGATGCCGGCATTGATGGAGCCGATGACGTCCTCGAAGTCATTGGGGAAAAGCCAGAAAACCGTTTTTTTCAGGATGCTTTCCACATCCTGCAGGGGCGTGCCCCCCTTGGTGAAGCGGTTGACCAGGATTTCCACCTTGTCCGGCGCGATGCGCAGCTTCTGCATGAGTTGATTAAGGCGCGCCGCGTTGCGCACCGCCGGGACCGAGAGGTCGGTGAGAATGAAGATGCGGTCCGAGGCCTGAAACGCCTCCAGGGAACACTCGTCGATGAGCATTGAGGTGCAGTCGACCACCACATGGTCGTAGAGGCTCTTGGCCAGGTGCAGCACCTTTTTGACCTGGGTGCCGTGTACCGAGCCGCTGTCCTCGGGCTCGCG
>NZ_JAUVWH010000065.1 GCF_030604225.1 Geoalkalibacter sp. | reverse complement strand
GCCCAGATGAACACCAGCCAGACGCCGGCGCCGACAAAGAAGGACAGCAGAATGAGAATCAGGGTGGATTTCAGCATCGCGTGCGGCTCTTCGGGGCGGGGAGACGGCTCAGGCGCAGGGAGTTGCCGACCACGCACACCGAACTCAGGGCCATGGCCGCCGCCGCGTGAATCGGTGCGAGTTGTCCCAGGGCCGCGAGTGGCAGGGCCAGCAGATTGTAGGCAAAGGCCCAGAACAGATTCTGGCGGATGATGCGCAGGGCGCGCCGCGCCAGCTCCAGGGCCTCGACCAGGCGCCCGAGATCGGGGCAGGTCAGCACCAGATCGGAGCTCTCCAGGGCGATATCCGTGCCGCCGGCCATGGCGCAGCCCACCTGGGCGGCGGCCAGGGCCGGGGCGTCGTTGATGCCGTCGCCCACCATCAGCACCCGCTGGCCTTGGGCGCGCGCGGCGTCGATCCAGGCGGCCTTGCCGGCGGGACTCAAACCCCCATGCGCCTGGGTCAGGGGCAGGGCCTCGGCCAGGCGGCGGGCGGCGTCCGGTGTGTCGCCGGTCAGCAGCACGGCGCCAAGACCCTGCTCAGCGAGGCGCTTCAGGCAGGCGGCGGCCTCCGACCGGGGTTGGTCTTCCAGCAGGATCAGCCCGCGATAGACGCCATCCAGGGCGACGTGGATCTCCGTCGCGCCCTGATGCGCGCGGGTTTCCGGCACGCTGATCCCCGCGTCCCGCAGATAAGCGCGGCTGCCCAGGCGCAGCAGGCCCTGGTCGAGGGGCGCTTCCAGGCCGCGTCCCGGCAGGGTGCGCACCTCCTGGGCCGGGTGGGCGTCAAGGCCGCGCCGGCGCGCTTCCGCCACCACCGCCTGGGCCAGGGGATGGGTGGAGCCGCTTTCGGCCCGCGCGGCCAAGGCCAGTAACTCATCCGCGCTGCCCAGGGCCGGATGGAGGGCGACGACCCGTGGGCGGCCCAGGGTCAGGGTGCCGGTTTTGTCGAAGGCGGCCAGGGTCAGGCGTCCGGCGGCTTCGAGGACGTCTCCGCCGCGAAACAGGATGCCGCGCCGCGCCGCCGCGCCCGTGGCCACCAGCACGGCGGTGGGCGTGGCCAGTCCCAGGGCGCAGGGGCAGGCGATGACCAGCACGGCGATGGCCGAGAGCAGGGGCGACACCTCGCCGGAAGCGCGCCACTGCCAGAACAGCCAAGTGCCCAGGGCGATGAGGATCACCGCCGGAACGAACCAGGCGCAGATGCGATCCGCCAAGCTCTGGATGGGGGCGCGGCGCAATTGCGCCTCCTCCACCAGGCGGGCGACGCGGGCGATGAAGGAATCGGCGGCGGCCGCCGTGGCCCGCACCCGCACCAGGGCGCTCAGATTGAGGGTGCCCGCCGCCACCCGGTCGCCGGGCCTGCGCCACACCGGCAGGGGTTCGCCGTTGACCGCGGCCTCGTCCACCTCGGTTTCGCCGCCCACCAACTCGCCATCCACGGCGAAGCGCTCGCCGGGGCGCACTTCCAGCAGATCTCCCGCCACCAGTTGCCCCACGGCCACGTCCTCGGGCGCCGCGCCGCGCAGGCGGCGCGCCGTCTGCGGCGCCAGGCGCAGCAGCAGATCGATGCCGGCGGCGGCGCGGCGCCGGGCGGCGCCCTCGAAGAGCCGCCCGGCAAGAATCAGGGTAACGATCATCACCGCCGTGTCGAAATAGACCTCGCCTCCGGCAAAGGTGGCGTAGAGACTCTTGCCGTAGGCGGCAAGCACCCCCAGGGCGATGAGCAGGTCCATGCCGGGCGCGCCGTTGCGCAGGCTGCGCCAGCCGCTTTGCAGAAAGGGCGCGCCCGAGTAGAACACCACGGGGGTGGAAACGGCGGCGGCGAAATAGTGGAAGAGTTGCTTGGCCTGGGCGTCCATGCCCTGGAAATAGCCGGCGTAGAGGGCCAGGGAATAGCCCATGAGCTGCATGGAGAGAAACAAGGCGGTACCGAAGCGGATCAGCAGGGAGCGGCGTTCCTGCTCGGCGCGGCGCTCGCCCTGGTCCTCGCCGAGGGGGCGGGGCAGATAGCCGATGCGGGTCACGGCGGCGAAAATTTGCGCAGCGCTGATGCGCGCCGGATCAAAGCGCACCTGCGCGCGGTGGGTGCCGTAATTGAGGCGCGCCTCGCGAACCCCCGCGCAGCGGCCGAGGAATTTTTCCACCACCCACACGCAGGCGGCGCAGCGGATGCCGTCGACGACGAAGGTGAGGCGCGCCTCGCCCTCGACCTGGCGCACGAAGGATTGCAGGTAGGCCTCGCCGTAGGCGTTTTC
This sequence comes from Geoalkalibacter sp., assembly GCF_030604225.1. Lineage (GTDB taxonomy): Bacteria > Desulfobacterota > Desulfuromonadia > Desulfuromonadales > Geoalkalibacteraceae > Geoalkalibacter. The sequence continues at coordinate 14,846 of NZ_JAUVWH010000065.1, read as the reverse complement.
GTAGGCGCCCTCGGGCAGGCCGGATTCTCCCTCGCGGCGGCGGTAGAAATCCTCCAGCCCGGCTTCCTTGAGCAGGATGTAGGCGCCCTGGCAACCGCGGCAGCAGAAATCCAGATCCAGGTCGCCGATGCGCGCGGCGATGCGTTCGGCGGCACTCATGGTCAGGCCGCAGTGCGCGCAGGTGAGAGCGGTGTTCATTGCGGTTGGTTGAGGCTGCGCGTCGGCGGTTCGGTCTGGCCGTAGCCCTCGATCACCGGGCTGACCCGGGATCCGGCGGTGTGAATGGACCAGCCGGAAAATCCGAAAAAAGCCAGAAACAGCAGGATCAGGCCCCAGGGCCACAGGGAGCGGCGGTGCTTGGGTGTCATGGCGTGCCCTTGTCCTTTGCGTCGAGAGGGGCGGCCAGGCGGGCCTGGCCGCTCACCAGGGTTTGTCCTTGCGGACTCTCTAGTGTGAGCAGGATTTCGCCGGCCCCCAGGCTGTTGGGCGAAACCACGGCGAAGTCCAGTCTGCGGCGTTCGCGCGGCGCCAGATGGATCTCCGCCACCGGTCCCAGCACCCGCAGCGGGCTGCCGTCGGGCGCCCTGGCGCGCAGGCCGACCTCCAGGGGCGCGGAACCGCGGTTGGCGACCACGGCGAGAAAAAAGTTAAGCGTCTGGCCGTCGTCCAAGGGCCGTGCCACCAGCCCCGTCGGCCGGCCCAGCTTGAGGGTCAGGCTGGTGCGTAGCAGCAGGGTCGCGGCGAAGATGGCGCAGATGGCGACGAAGGCGGTGGTCACCAGCAGCATGCGCGGGTTGAGCAGCGCCGCCGCGCCTCGGCCGCTCAGGCCGAAGGTGTAACGGATGATGCCGGCCTGCCCGCGCCGGGCCATGACGTCGCGGCAGGCGTCGAGACAGCGGCCGCAGTTGATGCATTCGATCTGATCGCCGCGGCGGATGTCGATGTCCATGGGGCAGGCGCGCACGCAGGCGCCGCAGCGGATGCAGCGCGACGCCTCGTCGGGGTGAAAGCGCAGGGTCAGGGTGCCCGGATCGACCAGGGCGCTCTGGAATCGGCCATAGGGGCAGAATTCCCGGCACAGCAACCGCCGCACCCAGGCAAGGTCGAGGTAGACCAGAGCCGCCGTCACCGCCAGGGTCAGACCCGCCGCCATACCCAAGCGACCCTGCGCCAGGCGCGCGAAAAACTCGTAGGGCGAGAGAAAATACCACACCAGATTGGCGGCGGTGAGCAGGGCCAGGGCCAGGCAGAACAGATGGAACACGCCCCGGCGCCAGAGGTTCGCCGCCTTGGTCTCGGCGCCCGCCCCGAGGCCGATGCGCGCGCGGAACCCTTCGGTCAGATCGCTCAGGGTGGTCTGGGGACAGGCCCAGCCGCACCAGGCGCGGCCGAAGGCCAGGGTCACCAGCAAAAACAGCAGGATCAGGGCGATGCCGAGGAGCAGAAACAGATAGAGCTCCTCGATGGGCAGCGCCCGTCCGCCCAGATACAGGGTCAGGCTCGGCGGGTCGAGACGCAGCAGGCTGTCCCCGCCGATCCGCACGAAGGGGATGCCCAGCACCAGCAGGCTGGTGGCCCACTGAAAGCTCCGGCGCCAGGGTCCGAGCCGGCCGCCCGTCCTGTCCGCTTTCCTCACAGACTCAGCAGATAATCGGCCAGGGCCTCGATCTGGGTCGCGGAAAACTGGTTGGCATAGGCCGGCATGCCGCCGGGACGGCCCTGCGCGATACTCTCGATGACCTTCGCGCGTTCGCGACCGTACTGGTATTCCTGGGCATTGAGAGCCGGGCCGATGCCGCCGCCCCCCGCTTCTCCGTGGCAGGCCGCGCAGTGCCGGCCGTAGAGCTTGGCCGCCTCGGCGCGCAGTTCCTGCGCGTCGACCAGGGGGGCCGAGGCGGGGACCTGGGCGGCGCCGCGTTCCTGGTGGGCGCTCATTTTCTCCGCGAATTCGCCTTCCGAACTCCAGCCGCTCAACAGGTAATAGGCCATGAACAGCACCCCCCAGATCACCAGGCCGTAGAACAGCCAGGCATAGTAGCGGGGCACCGGATTGGAGCGGATCTCGATGACGCCGTCGAAATCACGCACGGCATGCTTGTGTTGATGTTTGTCCAGCATGGGGTCGACCTCCCGAGTCGATGAAGGAAAATGCCTTAGTCCTCATCCAGCATGCGATGCTTGGGGCTCTCCAGCCGGTCGCGTCGCTTGCGGCCGCACACGTAAACCACCACCCCCACCAGCAGGGCGAACATCCCGGCCGGCACGGCCAGATAGAGGAATTCCCGCCAGCCCATCAGATGCCTCGCGGCGCCAGGATGAAATTGACCATCTTCCACACCCGCGCGCTGCCCAGGGAAGCATAGGCGGGCATGCCGCCTTCGGGCAGGCCGCCGTAGATCACCTCGAAGAGCATGTCCTCGTCAAACCCCGAAGGGCTGAGGGCGGGGCCGATGCCGCCTTCCAGGCTGGCCCCGTGGCAGCCGGCGCAATGCTGGGCGTAGAGGGCGCCGCCCTCGGCGACGGCGGCCGCGTCGTTGCGGAAGGGATTTTCGGCGATGGCCGGCGGCGTGACGGGCTGCGCCGTCCGCTGCACGGGAAGGTCGCGGCCGAGCTTCTGCATGTAGGCGACGATGGCATCCATCTCCGTCTTGCCGCGCAGCCCGGCGATCTGCTCGACCTCATAGGGAAAACGCAGCACATCCATTTTGCGTCGCGTGTATTCGGGATCGATGCCGCGGTCGCTGAGAAAGGCGTAGGCCGGCATGTTGGAGCGCGGCACGATGGAGGTCGGCACCGCCATGTGCTGGTAATGCCAGGCATCGGGATACTTGCCGCCGATGCGCGCGAGATCGGGGCCGGTGCGGCGCGAACCCCAGAGGTGCGGGCGGTCGTGCACGAACTCGCCCGAGCGTGAATACTCGCCGTAGCGCAGCACTTCGGCGACCAGGGGCCGCACCGTCTGGGTGTGGCAGTTGTTGCAGCCCTCGCGGATATAGACGTCGCGTCCCGCAAGTTCCAGGGGGTTGTAGGGGGTCACGCCCTCAATGCGGTCCGCCTCGGTGTTGACCCAGGCGAAGGGCAGCACCATGGTGACGATGGTGCCGACGAGAATGGCCGCGGTGGCAAGCAGCAGGAAGAGAACCGGTTTGTTTTCCCAGGCTGGTGACGACATGGCATCTCCTCCTTTCTCAGGCGGCGGCCGGCATGAGGGGCTTGCCGCGGCGCGCGGTCATGGCCAGGTTGTAGACGAAGATCGCCACGCCGGCGAGATAGATCAGGCCGCTGAAGGCCCGCGCCCAGTAATAGGGATACATCTCGACGAGGGATTCCATGAAGGAATAGGTCAGGCTGCCGTCGGGGCTGATGGCGTGCCACATGCCCGCCTGCTGCACCCCCGCGATCCACAGGCTCACCGAGTAGATCAGCTGGCCGATGAGCACCAGCCAGAAATGCAGGTTGGCCAGGGGAATGCTGTAGAGCTCGCGGTTGTAGATGCGCGGCGCCAGGTAGTAGAAGGCGGCGAACAGGACCAGCGACACCCAGCCCAGCGCCCCCATGTGCACGTGGCCGGGCACCCATTCGGTGTAGTGGATGAAGGCCGAGAAGGACCGCACCGCCTGCAGTGGGCCCTGCAAGGTCTGCAGGCCGTAGAAGGTGATGCCGAGGATCAGGAACTTGACCAGGTAGTTCTCGCGCATCTGGTGCCATTGGCCGTTCATGGACAGGTAGCCGTTGACCACCGAGCCCCAGGACGGCGCGATGAGCATGATGGAAAAGGCCATGGCCAGGGTCTGCACCCAGTCGGGCACCGGCGTCCACAGCAGGTGGTGGGCGCCGGTCCACAGGTACATGAAGATCAGGCTCCAGAAGGCCACGATGGAGAGGCGATGACTGAAGATCGGCACCCCCGTCGACTTGGGCAGGAAATAGTAGAACACCGCCAGGGGCGGCGCGGTGAGCACCATGGCCACGGCATTGTGCCCGTACCACCACTGCACGTTGGCGTCGTTGGTGCCGGCGTAGGCCGAATAGGATTTGAACAGCGACACGGGCACCGCCGCCGAGTTCACCAGGTAGAGCACCGCCACCCCGATCAGCGAGGCCGCCATGAACCACAGCGAGACGTACATCTGCTGTTCCTTGCGCTTGAAGATGGTCATGAGGATGTTGACGGAAAAGACCACCCAGAGCACCACCACCAGCAGATCCACCGGCCATTCCAGTTCGTGGTACTCCTTGGACTGGGTGAAGCCCAGCAGCAGGGTGACGGCGGCGACGATGATGGTGAAGTTGAACAGATAGAGCTGAAAGCGCGCCAGGCCGTCGCTCCACAGGGGGCGGCGGCACAGCCGCTGCACCATGTAGAGATACAGGGCGAAGAAGCTGCCGATGGCCCAGCCGAAGATCCCCGCGTTGGTGTGCAGGGGGCGCAGGCGCCCGTAGGTCAGGTAGGGCGGAAAGTTGAGATCGGGGTTGACCAGCTGGAAGGAAATAAGAATTCCCACCAGGATGGCCACCACGCCCCAGAGAATGCTCCAGTGGATGAAACTGCGCACGATGCCGAGGTTGTAATGGGGTGCGTCCATGGTTCCTCCTGCCCGCAGAGGGGGGATGTTAAAAAATCTGCTCGATTATACTGACGCCCATTGGAAATGCAACCGATTTGGTCATATTTTTTTGTTCCCTGCCCGAAAGCCCGGCGAAGGGCTGGCGGGACGAAGGATTGCTTGTTTTTTGGGCAGGGACATGGGTCGCTGATTCTTTCCGCGTCAGCCGCATCCGCAAATCCCGCGGAGAGCCGCGCTCTGGGAGCTGGAGAGCCTTTTGCATTGCATCGGGGAAAACAAACCGCACCAAGTTTAGCAGGGAATTCTCCCGTCGCCAGCACGCGCCGCGCGCTGCTCGGTCGGCGCCAAACAGGAGGCGCGAACCCATGGGTATTCAGATCAAGCCCTCGGATCTTTTCTATCGTTATCCGAAGAACCACGCCAACAAGCACAGCCCCAAATTCACCGGCAAGCCCGACGCGCGCCCCTTTGATCCCGATGACCTGTTCGAGGTGATTCCCCTGCTCGAGGCGGTGATGGACGTCTACGACTGCCGCGACGGCAACGTGCTCAACGAGCTTGAGGAAGTCCTGGTGCGCTGGCTGCCCAAGGATCTGAGTCGCGAGCAGGCTTTCGACATCCTCGTGGAGGCGGTGAGCGGTCTGTTTCCCAAGCCCTGAGCGGCGGCGGGCTTGCATATCCCCGGCCAGCCCTTAAGCTTCATGGATACTCAGAACGTTATTTTGCCGGTGCGGGGTGAATATGGAAAAAGCGGAAACCTTCTGGAGCGTGGACAATCAGGCCGAGCGCCTCGATGAGCTGATGACGGAGCATCCCGAGGGCAAGGAACTGCCCCTGCGCCGCGACGTGCGCTGCCTGGGAAAGCTGCTCGGCGTGGTGCTGCGCGAGCAGGCCGGCGAGCGCATTTTCGCGGCGGAGGAATTCCTGCGCCAGGGCGCCATCCGTCATCGCGAGCTTGGGGCACTCGGCGCCGACATCGCCCTGGGCTGCGCCGAGGAGCGGCAGCTTGAAGGCGAGGCCCAGGCGCTGATCGCCGGCTTGTCCCTGCAGGACGCCCATCAGATCGTCAAGGCCTTCGCCACTTTTTTCGAGCTCACCAATCTCGCCGAGACCAATCACCGCAAGCGCCGGCGGCGCGCGGCGCGGCTGCGGGCGGAGGACAAGCCCGGGTCCATGCTCGGTACCCTGCGGCGCATGAAGGACGCCGGCCACGATGCCGCGGCGACCCTGGACTGGCTGGCGCGCATTTGCGTGGTGCCGGTGTTTACCGCCCATCCCACCGAGGTCGCGCGGCGCGTGGTGCGCTACAAGCGCCGGCGCATCGACCGCATTCTGGAGCAGCTCGACCGCCTGCCCCTGACCGGCAGCGCGGCGGCCCGCCACCGGGACGACATCCTCACGGAAATCGACGCCCTGTGGCAGACCGACGAGGTTCGCCGCCGCCAGCCGACGGTGGCCGACGAGATCCGCATGGGCCTCGATCACTATCGCGGCTCCCTCATCGACCCCCTGCCCGAGTTCTATCGCGATCTGGCCGAGGACTTCCGCGAGGCCTTCGGGGACGCCCTGCCGGCGGCGGACCTGCCCACGGTGGTGCGCTTCGGTTCGTGGATCGGCGGCGACCGCGACGGCAACCCCTTCGTCACCCCTCAGGCTACCCGTCTCGCCCTGGAGCGTGCGCGCGAGACCATTCTCGGCGTGTATCTGGACAATCTCGAGGAATTGCGTGAGCTGTTGACGCCCTCCTCCTGCCGGGTGGGGGTGAGCGAGGAACTGGTCGCGGCCCTGGAGCGTGCGCGGGGGGCCTTTCCCGAGGCCGCCGCCACGACCCAGGCCTACCCCGATTGCGAGCATTACCGCAAGTATTTGCGCATTGCCCTGTATCGCCTCAAGCTCACCCTGCGCGATGCGCGCCATCCCCACGCCTATCCCGACGCCGAGAGCCTGGCGGCGGAGCTGCGTCTGGTGCGCCGCAGTCTTGCCGCCCACGGCGGCGAGCGCCTGGCGCGCGGCTATGTCGATCCGGTGCTGCGTCGCCTCGACACCTTCGGGTTTCACCTGCACACCCTCGATATCCGTCAGCATGCCCGCGTGCACGCCGTGGCGGTGGCCGAACTTGGCGCCATGCAGGACGGCGGAGACCCCCTGGACGGGGCATTGCCCCCGGCGCCTTCCGCCGCCACCATCGAGCTGCTCGACACCCTCAAGACCCTTGCGGCACTCAAGGGGGAATTTCCGCCCCAGGCCATCCGCACCTACATCATCAGCGGCACCACCTGCGTCGAGGATCTGCTCAATGTGGTGTGGTTGGCCGGCGTCGCCGGCATTGCGGTGAAAGGCGATGGGGCAAGCGGCGATCCCGGACTGATGCCGGTGCCGCTCTTTGAATCCATTCAAGATCTGCGCAACGCGCCCGTCATCTGCCGGCGGCTGTGGAGCGCGCCCGCCTACCAGCCGCTGCTCGATTCCTGGGGGCGCCGGCAGGAAGTCATGCTCGGCTATTCCGATTCCAACAAGGACGGCGGCATGCTCACCAGCACCTGGGAGATCTTCAAGGCCCATCGCGACCTGCACCGCGTCGCCTCCGAGTGCGGCGTGCGCCTGCACCTGTTCCACGGACGCGGCGGCACGGTGAATCGCGGCGGCAGCCCCACCCACCGCGCCATCATTTCCCAGCCCGCCGACGCCTTCGCGGGCTGCCTCAAGATCACCGAGCAGGGCGAGGTGATCAATTTCAAGTACGCCGACGCCTCCCTGGCCCTGCGCAATCTGGAGCTGATGGTGGCCGCCTCCCTGGAGGCCCTGGCCCGCCCGGGGCTGGTCAATCCCCATCCCGAGGACGCCTGGGTGGCGGCCATGGAGGAAATGTCCGACGCGGCCTTCGCCTACTACCGGGAGAACATCTTCGACAACCCCGACATCCTGCCCTACTTCGAGCAGGCCACGCCGGTGCGCGAGTTCGATCTGGCCAAGATCGGCTCGCGCCCGGCGCGGCGCAGCCAGAGCCGCAGCCTCGATGACCTGCGCGCCATTCCCTGGGGCTTCGGCTGGATTCAGAGCCGCCACATGCTCCCCGGCTGGTTCGGCGTCGGCTGGGCTCTCCAGACCTTCGTCGAGAAGCACGCGGGCGGGTTGGAGCTGGTGCAGGCGATGATGCGCGGCTTTCCCATCTTTCGCGACCTGGTGCGCAACGTCGAGGTGACCCTGGCCAAGGTCGATCTGCCCCTGGCGCGCCTCTACGCCGGACTGGTGAGCGATGAGGCCCTGCGCGCCCGGGTGTTCGATCTGTTCGTCGCGGAATTTCGGCGCACCCGAAACCTGATCCTTGTGGTGACGGGCCAGCAGGAGCTCCTTGAGCGCAATCCCGACATGGCGCGCAGCCTGCGCCTGCGCAATCCCTACGTCGATCCCTTGAGCTTGGTGCAGGTCGAGCTGCTGCGGCGCAAGCGGCGCGGCGAGGAGAGCGAGGAGCTCAATTACGTGCTGGCGGCGACCATCAACGGCATCGCCTCGGGTTTGCGCAACACGGGGTAGGGCCCGCTTTATTTGGAAAACCTTCAGGGAGGCGCTGCGATGCGTTTTGACGATTACGATACGGGTGGCTTTTATGATGAGATGTTCGACGCCGAGGGGCGGCCGCGCCCGGGCAACGAGGCGGTGGTCAACCGCTTCAGCGAACTCTCCCTGGACGAACTGCGCACCCGGCAGCAGGCGGCGGAAAAAGCCCTGCTCAAGATGGGCATCACCTTCAGCGTCTATGGCGACGAACAGGGCACCGAACGGATCTTTCCCTTCGACATCGTGCCGCGCATCATTCCCCACGGCGAATGGGTGGGCATCGAGGCCGGGCTCAAGCAGCGCGTCCAGGCCCTCAATCTGTTCATCGACGACGTCTATCACGGGCAGAAAATCGTCAAGGACGGCCTGATTCCCGCGGAACTGATCCACTCCGCGAGCGGCTTTCGCCGGGAGTGCCTCGGCCTCGATCCGCCCGGCGGCGTCTGGTGCCACATCACCGGCACCGATCTGGTGCGCGGCGGCGACGGCCGGTTTTATGTGCTTGAGGACAATCTGCGCTGTCCCTCGGGCGTCTCCTACGTACTGGAGAACCGCGTGGTGATGAAGCGCAGCTTTCCCCGCGCCTTCGATGCCGCTCGCGTCCTGCCCGTGGCCGACTACCCCAACCGGCTGCTGACGCTCTTGCAGAATCTCGCCTCGCGGCACGGCGCCAAGCCGGTGGTGGCGGTCTGGACGCCCGGTATTTACAACTCGGCCTATTTCGAGCACAGCTTCCTGGCGCAGCAAATGGGCATCGAACTGGTCGAGGGGCGCGACCTGGTGTGCGTCGACGACCGGGTGATGATGCGTACCACCAGCGGGCTCAAGCCCGTCGATGTGCTCTATCGGCGCATCGATGACGATTTCATCGATCCCGAGGTGTTTCGCGCCGATTCCATGCTCGGCGTGCCCGGCCTGATGCGCGCCTATCGCGCCGGGAATCTGGCCCTGGCCAACGCCCCCGGCACCGGGGTGGCCGACGACAAGGCCGTCTACGCCTACGTGCCGGCCATGATCCGCTACTATCTCGATGAGGATCCCATCCTCGACAACGTGGAAACCTTCCTGTGCCGGCGGGAAAAGGATCTGCGGCACGTGCTGGCCAATCTCGACAAGCTGGTGGTGAAGAAGGTCGGCGAGTCGGGCGGCTACGGTATGCTGGTCGGTCCTCATGCCACGGCCGAGGAGCGTGCCGCCTACGCGGACCAGGTCAAGGCCGACCCGCGCAACTTCATCGCCCAGCCGACCCTGTCCCTCTCGCGGGTGCCGACCCTCATCGACGATCATTTCGAGGGCCGCCATGTGGATCTGCGCCCCTACATTCTTTATGGCAAGGACATCTACGTCATGCCCGGCGGCCTCACCCGCGTCGCCCTCAAGCGCGGCTCCCTGGTAGTCAATTCGAGCCAGGGCGGCGGCAGCAAGGACACCTGGGTGGTGGCGGGCGGCGGTCAAGGACAGGGAGGTGCCCCATGCTGAGCCGGGTGGGTGAGTCGATCTATTGGATGGCGCGCTACATCGAGCGCGCCGAGAACGTGGCGCGCATCATGGACGCCAATTACCACATGATCCTCGACTTGCCCTCGGGCGTCGACGAGCAGTGGGAGCCGCTGGTGGTCACCACCGGCGACGAGGAGCGGTTCAAGGAGCTCTACGCGGAGTTCACCCGGGAAAACGTCGTGAAGTTTCTCACCTTCGATCCGCGCAACCCCAATTCGATCCTCTCCTGCCTCCAGGCGGCGCGGGAGAACGCGCGCTCGGTACGCGAATGGATCAGCTCCGACATGTGGCAGCAGGTCAACAGTTTCTACCTGATGCTCAAGGACGCGTCGCGCCGCGACGGCTCCATCGAGCTGCCCCACGAATTCTTCGTCGAGATCATGCTCGCCAGTCACCTGTTCGTCGGCCTTTCGGAAAACACCATGACCCACGGCGAGGGCTGGGAGTTCGCGCGACTCGGGCGCATGCTGGAGCGCGCCGACAAGACAGCGCGCATCATCGACGTCAAGTATTTCATCCTGCTGCCCTCCGTCGAGTATGTCGGCATGCCCTACGACCACATCCAATGGGCGGCGATCCTGCGCTCGGCCAGCGCCTTCGAGATGTATCGCAAGCGCTACGGGCAGATCGCTCCCGATCAGATCATCGAATTCCTGCTCCTCGATACGGAGTTTCCCCGCGCCATCCACCACTGCCTGATCACCGCCGAGCAGGCCCTGCGCAACATCTCCGGCACCAAGCGCGGGCTGTTCACCAATCCGGCGGAAAAGGCCCTGGGGCGCCTGCTCGCCGATTTCGACTATACCCAGCTCGAGGAAATCAAGATGTACGGCCTGCATGAGTTCATCGACAGTCTGCAGACGCGCCTCAACCACATCGGCAGCACCATCCACGAAACCTTCTTCGCCCTGCCCCTGGCCCCCGCGGCCGCGCCTTCTCAACCGACGGAGTAGCGATAAGCCATGGCCATTCGTGTCTGCTGCAACCATACGACCCATTACCAGTTCGATCGCCTCGTCAGCCTCTCGCCGCACGTGCTGCGCCTGCGGCCGGCACCCCATTCGCGCACGCCGATCCGCGCCTACACCCTGCGCATCCACCCCTAGGAGCATTTTCTCAACTGGCAGCAGGATCCCTTCGGCAACTACCTGGCGCGGCTGGTGTTTCCCAAGCCCTGCCGGGAGCTGAAAATCGAAGTCGAGGTGGTGGCGGACATGACCGTCATCAACCCCTTCGACTTTTTCATCGAGGATTACGCTCAGACCTTCCCCTTCACCTATGAGGAACGGTTGCACAAGGAACTCACGCCCTACTTCGAGATCGCCGAGGAGGGCCCTTTGCTGCGCCGGTATCTCGACGAGTTGCCGCGCGAGGAGTTGGGCACCGTCGATTATCTGGTGGACCTCAACCGCCGGGTGTGGGAGCGGGTGCGCTATTCGGTGCGCATGGAACCGGGCGTGCAGACCTGCGAGGAAACCCTGGGCCAAGCGGTGGGCTCGTGCCGCGATTCCGCCTGGCTGCTGGTGCAGATCCTGCGCCATCTGGGGCTGGCGGCGCGTTTCGTGTCGGGCTACCTGATCCAGCTCACCGCCGATGAAAAATCCCTCGACGGGCCTTCCGGGCCGGAGGCCGATTTCACCGATCTGCATGCCTGGGCCGAGGTCTACATTCCCGGCGCCGGCTGGGTCGGCCTGGATCCGACCTCGGGGCTGCTCGCCGGAGAGGGGCATATTCCCCTCGCCTGTACCCCCCACCCGGCAAGTGCCGCACCGGTCACCGGCGCCACCGACCCCTGCGAGGTGGAATTCCATTTCGTCAACCGCGTGTCCCGCATCCACGAGGATCCCCGAGTCACCAAGCCGTACAGCGATGAGCAGTGGGCGCGCATCGACGCCCTCGGCGAGCAGGTCGACGCGGAGCTGCGCGCCGGGGACGTGCGCCTGACCCTGGGCGGCGAGCCGACTTTCGTTTCCATCGACGACATGGACGGCGCCGAATGGAACACGCGGGCCGACGGTCCCCACAAGCGCCAGCTGGCCAATACCCTGGTGCGGCGCCTGCGCGAGGCCTTCGGACCGGGCGGGATGCTGTACTTCGGCCAGGGCAAGTGGTATCCGGGCGAGCCTCTGCCGCGCTGGTCCTACGCCTGCTTCTGGCGCAAGGACGGACAGCCGGTGTGGCGCAACCCCAAACTGCTCGCCGACATCAGCCAGGACTACGGCCTGACCCTCGATCATGCCGGGCGTTTCGCCCATCGTCTGGCCGACGCCCTGGGGGTCAACCGCAAATATCTGGTGCCCGGCTTCGAGGACTGCTTCTATTACCTTTGGAAGGAGGGCACCCTGCCCCTCAACGTCGATCCGCACCAGGCCGATCTCAAGGATGATCTGGAGCGGCGCTACCTCGCCCAGCTGCTGGACCGCGGCTTGGACGTGCCGAGCGGCTTTGTCCTGCCGCTGCAATGGGATTTCGTTCAGCAAGGATGGCGCAGCGGTCCCTGGGACTTTCGCCGCGGCCGCATGTACCTGATCCCCGGCGGCTCAGCCATGGGTTTGCGCCTGCCGCTGGATTCCCTGCCCTGGACGGCGCCGGACAAGCGCGAGTTGCCCGCCGTCCACGACCCCTTCAGTCCCCAGGCGCCCTTGGCCGACTATCACGGCGAGGTGGCCCGGCGCTTTCAGGTGGTCGAGGAGGCCGCCGCCGGACCGGCGGGGCAGGAGGCCCGGCCTCTGGCCGATGCGCCGGGGCAACCCCTGGTGGATGTGCCGCACACCGCCCTGTGCGTGGAGGCGCGCGAGGGACGCCTGCATGTCTTTCTGCCGCCCCTCGGATTTCTCGAGCATTACCTCGCCCTGGTGGCGGCGGTGGAGGCGACGGCCGCCGAACTCTTGCTGCCGGTGGTCCTCGAGGGTTATGAGCCGCCGCGCGACGCGCGCCTGGAGCGGCTGCTGGTCACGCCCGATCCCGGCGTCATCGAGGTCAACATCCACCCGGCGGCCAGCTGGCGGGCCCTGGTGGAAAACACCACCATCCTCTACGAGCAGGCGCGCCTGAGTCGCCTGGGCACCGAGAAGTTCATGCTCGACGGACGCCATGGCGGCACCGGCGGCGGCAATCACATTACCATCGGCGGGCCGACCCCGGCCGACAGCCCGGTGCTGCGCCGCCCCGACCTGCTGCAAAGCCTGATCACCTACTGGCAGCATCATCCCGGCCTCTCCTATCTGTTCTCGGGGATGTTCATCGGTCCGACCAGCCAGGCGCCGCGCGTCGACGAGGCGCGCGGCGACGCCCTCTACGAACTCGAGATCGCCTTTCAGCAGATGCCGCAGGGTGAAACGCCCGCCCCCTGGTTGGTGGATCGCCTGCTGCGCAACCTGCTGGTGGACATGACCGGCAACACCCATCGCGCCGAGTTCTGCATCGACAAGCTCTATTCTCCCGACAGTCCCTCGGGGCGCCTGGGGCTGGTGGAGCTGCGCGCCTTCGAGATGCCGCCCCATGCGCGCATGAGCCTGGTGCAGAACCTGCTGCTGCGCACCCTCATCGCCTGGTTCTGGCGCCGGCCCTACCGCCACCCCCTGGTGCGCTGGGGCACCGAACTGCATGATCGCTTCCTGCTGCCGCACTTCGTCCGCGAGGATCTGCGCCAGGTGGTCGGGGACCTCAACCGCGCCGGCTATACCTTTGATCTGCAATGGTTCGAGCCGTTCCTGGAGTTTCGTTTTCCCCATTTCGGTTCGGTGTGGGTCGACGGCATGGAACTCGAACTGCGTTTCGCCATCGAGCCTTGGCACGTGCTCGGCGAAGAAATGGGCAGCCAGGGCGCGGCGCGCTTCGTCGATTCCTCCGTGGAGCGCCTGCAGTTGCGCATCACGGGGCTGACGGACGGGCGCTACGCGGTGCTGTGCAACGGACGGCGGCTCAGCCTGCGCGCCACCGGGTGCAAGGGCGAATATCTGGTCGGGGTGCGCTACCGTGCCTGGCAGCCGCCCTCGGCCCTGCATCCGACCATCCGCCCCCACTCGCCCCTGGTTTTCAATATCGTCGACACCTGGAGCGGGCGCGCCATCGGCGGCTGCACCTATCACGTCGCCCATCCCGGTGGGCGCAATTACGACACCTTTCCCGTCAATGCCTTCGAGGCCGAGGCGCGGCGCATCACGCGCTTCTGGGATCTGGGCGCGACTCCGGGAGCGGTGGTGGCGCCGCCCGACCTGCGCGCGCGCGGCACCTTCGTGCCCGAGGCCGGAGCGCCGGGAGCGGTGGTCCCGCCCGTGGAGGAGCCGAACCACGAATTTCCCTTCACCGTGGATTTACGTCGCGCCTCTGCACTATAATCGGCGAGCCATCTCACCCTACGCCAAGGATCAAGCGTGCGGCCCGAATCCTCGCTCCCGACATCCATCGCCCAGCACTACGCGACGCGCCTCGACGGCTATGACGAAATGCATGCCGAAGAAGGGCGGCTGCTGCCCCATTGGCGGATTCTCGCGCAGGAAATCGAGCAACTCGGCAGCGAGGGGCTGATCCGGCGCCATCGCGAGGCACAGCGCCTGCTGCGCGAGAACGGCGTGACCTTCAATGTCATCAACGCGCCGCGCGGCTCTGCCCGGCCCTGGCAGCTTGATCCGCTGCCGCTGCTGATCAGCACCGAGGAGTGGGCGGTGATCGAAGCGGGTCTGGTGCAGCGCACCGAACTGCTCAACCTGATCCTCGCCGACCTCTACGGTCCGCAACGCCTGCTCCACGAGGGCCTGTTGCCGCCCGAGCTGATTTTCGGCCACGGCGGCTTCCAGCGCTGCTGCGCGGGACTGCCGGCCTTCGCTGGGCGGCCCCTGGTGTTTTGCGCCATCAATTTGGTGCGCGGTCCCGACGGGCGCATGTGGGTGCTCGACGACCGGGCGCAGTCGCCCTCGGGCGCCGGCTACGCCCTGGAAAACCGCATGGTCATGACGCGCATCGCGCCAGTGCTGTTCCGCAACAGCCACGTCAAGCGCCTGGCGAGTTTCTTTCAGATCATGCGCCAACGCCTCGCGGCCCTCGCCCCGCAGAACCGCGACGATCCCCGGGTGGTGCTGCTGACCCCCGGACCCTACAGCCAGACCTATTTCGAGCACGCCTACCTCGCCGACTACCTCGGCTATACCCTGGTGCAGGGCGACGACCTGAGCGTGCGCGACGGGCGCGTCTGGCTCAAGTCCCTGGAAGGGCTGCATC
>NZ_JAUVWH010000013.1 GCF_030604225.1 Geoalkalibacter sp. | reverse complement strand
TGTCCCTGCAAGGGGATCCGGGCAAGAAGCCGGCCATCATCGAGACGGTGGTGGCCGAGCGCAAGCTCAGTTGGGTGCGCGACGGGGTGCTGGGCAGCACCACCCGCACCAGCCTGCGCCTGACGCCCGTGGAGGGCGAAACGCTGATTGTCATGCAAAGCAGCATTCGCGGTCCCCAGGCCTTTTTGGCGCGCCTCACCAGCCAGGACCACTTTGGGGCCTATCAGCAGGCGGTGCTTGATGCCCTGCGTCAGCGGCTGAGTGCGGACGCGCCGGAGGTTGCGCCGGTCGCGCCTGGTTCCTGAGCAAGCGTCCTTGCAACAAGGGCGTTGCAAAGCGCGCGGATTTTTTTTATAAAAAAGTCGCCCCATCACCGTTCCAAGGATTTTCATGAGCCGCATCGCACAGACTTTTGCACGCCTCCGGGCGGCCGGGGAAGTCGGCCTGATTCCCTTTCTCACCGCCGGCGACCCGGATCTCGCGACCACCGAGGCCTTGTTGCTGAGCCTCGCCGAGGCCGGTGCCGACCTCATCGAGCTGGGGGTGCCGTTTTCCGACCCCATGGCCGACGGGCCGACCATCCAGGCGGCCAGTGAGCGGGCTTTGGCGGCCGGAACAACCCTGGCGGGGATTCTCGACCTGGTGGCGCGCGTCCGTCGCCACACCCAGATCCCCGTGGTGCTGATGGGCTATTTCAACCCGGTGTTTCGTTTTGGTTGCGCGCGCTTTGCCGAAGCCGCCGCGGCCGCCGGCGTCGATGGGGTGCTGCTGGTCGATCTGCCGGCGGAGCAGCGTGAGGAAATTCACCCGCATCTGCGTCGCGTCGGCGTCGACTTCATCCAACTCATCGCGCCCACCACGCCGCAGGCGCGCATGGAGGCTCTGGCCGCCCAAGGCGAAGGGTTTCTCTATTTCGTGTCCATGACCGGGGTGACCGGGGCGCAGCAGGTCGATGCCGAGGCCATCGCGCCGCTCGTGCAGAACCTGCGGCAGGTCAGCCCGGTGCCGGTGGCGGTGGGGTTCGGCATCAATACCCCCGAAGCGGCGGCCGCCATCGGGCGCAACGCCGATGCCGTGGTGGTCGGCAGCGCCCTGGTGAAGCTCATCGCCGAACATTCCGGGGCGCCCGACCTGCACGCGCGTGCCGCGGCCTTTGTCGGCGCCCTCAAGCGGGCGCTCCCCGCGCGTTCTTAGGCAACCTTCCCGCCATGGGCGGCGGGCGGGTTTTTCCCTGTCACTCACAGCCGTTACCTTGCCGGCGAGGATAAATTCATGGCCTGGTTTCTGAAGAAGAAGGCGCCCATCGCGCCCGTGGAAGAAAAGCAGGTGCAGATGCCCGCGGGAGTCTGGACCAAGTGCAAGAACTGCAACGAAATCATCTACAGCAAGGAAATCGAGCGCAATCACAACGTCTGCCCGAAATGCGACTACCATTTCCGCATCAGTGCGCGCGAGCGCATTGATCTGGTGCTCGACACGGGCACCTTCGTCGAGATGGATGCCGGCATGCACTCCGTGGACTTTCTCGACTTCAAGGACAGCAAGAAATACAAGGAGCGCATCAAGGCGACCATGAAGAAAACCGCCATGTCCGATGCCATCGTCTGCGGCGAGGGGGCCATCGACGGGCTGCCGGTGGTGGTGGCGGTGTTCGATTTCGGCTTCATGGGCGGCAGCATGGGTTCGGTGGTCGGCGAAAAGATCACCCGCGCCATCGAGAAAGGCCTGGAGACCCGCAAGCCGGTGCTGCTCTTTTCTTCCTCGGGTGGCGCGCGCATGCAGGAGAGCATCCTTTCGCTCATGCAGATGGCCAAGACCAGCGCCGCCCTGGCCAAGCTCAAGGCGGCGGGCATTCCCTTTATCTCCATTCTCACCGATCCGACCACCGGCGGGGTCACGGCCAGTTTTGCCATGCTCGGCGACCTCAACATCGCCGAACCGCGGGCCCTGATCGGCTTCGCCGGTCCGCGGGTGATCGAACAGACCATCCGCCAGAAGCTTCCCGAGGGGTTTCAGCGTTCCGAGTACCTGCTGGAACACGGCATGGTGGACATGATCGTGCGCCGTCAGGAAATGAAGGCGCGTCTTTCCCAGGTTTTGCGCATTTTCACCAAGAGCTGAGCGGTGATCTACCGCGAGACTCTCGATTATCTCTTCGGGCTGCAGCGTTTCGGCATCAAGCTGGGATTGCACAATACCCAGCGGCTGCTGGAGCGCCTCGACCATCCCGAGCGTTGCGCTCCGGTCATCCATGTGGCCGGCACCAACGGCAAGGGGTCGGTTTGCGCCGGCCTGGCGCGGGTGCTGCGCGAGGCCGGCTTGCGGGTCGGCCTCTACACCTCTCCCCATCTGCATAGCTTTACCGAACGCATCCGCGTTGACGAACGTTGCATCAGCGAAGCCGAGGTGGTGTGTCTGACCGGCGCGCTGCGGCAGTGCGCGGGCGATCTGCCCCTGACCTTCTTTGAGTTCACCACCGCCATGGCGCTGCACTATTTTCGCGAGCAGCGGGTCGATTTCATGGTGCTCGAGGTCGGCATGGGCGGGCGTCTCGACGCGACCAACGTGGTACAGCCGCGTATCACGGTGATCACGCCGGTGTCCGAGGATCATGCCGAGCATCTTGGCCCCGACCTGGCCTCCATCGCCCGGGAGAAGGCCGGCATCCTCAAGCCGGGCGTGCCCTTGGTGCTCGCGCCCCAGGCCCCCGAGGCCCTGGCCGAGATCGAACGCCTGGCCCAGAACATGGACGCACCGGTGCGCCGGGCGGGACGCGATTTCCACGTGGTCCGCCGGGGCGAAGCCTTCGACTTCCTGGGTTCAGGCCTGCGCTTGACCGATGTGCTGCCGCGGCTGGCCGGGGCGCACCAACGCGACAACCTCGGCGTGGTGCTGGCGGTGGTGGACCTGCTGCGCGAGCAGGGGACCGCCCTCGATGAGCAGGCCGTGCGCCGCGCCATCGAGAACGTCGACTGGCCGGGTCGCCTGGAGCGCTGGCCGGGAGTGCCGCCGGTGCTGCTCGACGGCGCGCACAATCGCGCCGGAGCCGAGGCTCTCGCCGCCTATCTGGCCGAGTGCCGCCTGGGGAAGTTGCCTTGGGTTCTGGGGCTGAGCGGCAAGCGCCGACCGGAAAATATCTGTGGCCCTTGGCTGCCCCATCTGGCCGCGGCCTATGTGGCGGAGCCGGGTGTCGACAAGGCGGTGGCGTCCGAGGACATTGGTGATTATCTGCGTGGCCAGGGATGCGCGGCGACGCCTTGTGTCTCGCCGACGGCGGCCTTGCAACAGGCTCTCGCCGAGTGGCCGCGGGCGCCGTTGGTGGTGGTTGCCGGATCTCTTTATCTGGTGGCTGAGGTGCGCGACTGGCTGATGAAGAACCCGCAGGTGAGCGCATGAGCGTGCTTCGGCTTATACTGTCCGGCTTGGCGGCCGTTCTGGTGGCGGCGGCCGCCGGCGTGGCCTGGGGACAGGCCTCTGTAGAGCAGCAGGCGCCGGTGCGCATCGAGGCCGATCAGCTCAGCGCCGATCGTGCCACGGGGCTCTATGAGGCGCGCGGCAATGTGCGCATCGAGCAGGGCGAACTGACCCTGCTTGCCGATGAGGTCAAGTACAATCCCGCAACCGGCGATGCCTGGGTGCCGGGTCCGGTGACGGTCAGCGATGCCGAAGGCACCCTCGCCGGCGAGGATTTGGAGATCAATCTGGAAACCGGGGTCGGGCGCCTGGCCCGGGGCCGGTTTTTCCTGGCCGAGCGGCAGCTCTACGTGGAGGGTGAACAGATCGAGCGCCTCAGTGCGCAGCGCTATCGCCTGGGGGTCGGCAGTTTCACCACCTGCGAGGGCGAGTCCCCCGACTGGCAGTTTCGCGCCCGCGATCTGGAGGTGACCCTCGGCGGCTTTGCCCGCGGTAGCCATGCCCGCTTTTATCTCAAGGATCTGCCGCTCTTCTATTTCCCCTATTTTCTCTATCCGGCCAAGACCGAACGCGAGTCCGGTTTGCTCATGCCGCGTTACGGCTACTCGGATCGGCGCGGCTGGGAGCTGTCCCTGGCCTATTACCAGGTGATCGCCCGCAACCAGGACGCCACCCTCTATCTGGACTACCTCACCGATCTGGGTCTGGGCAAGGGCGTGGAGTACCGCTATCTGTTCGACGCCCAGGAAGGCGAAGCGAAGCTCTACCACGTCAATGGTTTCAACGAGGAGGCGGACGCCTTTCTGGTGGAATGGCGCAACGACGGACAGTTGCCGGGCGAGGTACGGCTTGGCGCCGATGTGCGGTATGTCAGCGAGCGCGATTATTTCGACCGCTTTGGCGAGGTGGCCGGGGAGTACAACCTCGACAAGACCGAGTCGAAGATCTTCCTGAGCCGCGCTTGGGGCAAAAACAATCTCGGCGGCCAAGTCAAGTACCTCAAGGATCTCTACGGGACCAATGACGAAACGTTGCAGCGCCTGCCGCAGGTGCGTTTCGCGGCGAGTCCGCGCCGTTTCGGCGAAACCCCGCTGTTTTACGGCTTCGATGGCGATTACGACTACTTTTGGCGGCAAGAGGGGACCAAGGGCCAGCGCCTGAGCCTGCGTCCCACCCTGGCCGCACCCTTTCAGGTGGGCGGGCTGCTGGAAATTTCTCCCGAAGTGGCTTTTCGGCAGCGTTTTTACACTGTCTCGGGCGAGGAGGAAGACTTTAGTCAGAAGGGCCAGGTCGAATTCACCACCCGTGTTTCGTCCGCCTTAGCCCGGGTGTATGGCGTCGCGGGCCGGAGCGTGCGGCGCATCCAGCATGTCCTGGCCCCGGAAGTCGCCTATGAATACATCCCGCAAACCGACCAGGAGCGTCTGCCGCAATTCGACGCCGAGGATCGCATCGGCCCCGCGCATCGCCTGCGCTACAGCCTCACCAACCGTTTGACCGCGCTTATTCAGCCGGCGGACGGCGCCGCGTTCTATCACGAATTTGTCTATTTTCGTCTGTCCCAGGATTACGATTTCCGCGAATCGGCCGGCGATCCGCTCAACCCTCGCGACAATCTGCGGCCTTTCTCCGACGTGCGTGCGGAACTGCTGGTGCGCCCCACCCGCTGGCTGTCCCTGGACATGGATGGGCGCTACGCCCTGCAAATGCGCGACAGCAAGACCTCGGGCTTCACCGACCTGCGCACCGCCCTGGGCATCAACGATGGCCGGGGCAACGGTTTGTCCCTCGGCTACCATTATTTGCGCGACGACCTGGAATACCTGGATGCCACCTTGAGCACGGCCCTGCTGCGGCCGCTTTACGCCCAGATCCTGTACCGCCATGATCTGGTGACGGCGCGGACCCTGGAAACGGTGTATGACCTCGAATATCGCTCCCAATGCTGGAGCCTCTTTCTGACCCTCCATGACCGGCCCGAGGAAACCCGCTATCTGGTCTCCTTCGCGCTCACCGGGGTGGGCCGGGTGGGAAAATACGGCGGCGTTTTCGGCGGCGCTCAATAACCTCCCTCTTCC
This sequence comes from Geoalkalibacter sp., assembly GCF_030604225.1. Lineage (GTDB taxonomy): Bacteria > Desulfobacterota > Desulfuromonadia > Desulfuromonadales > Geoalkalibacteraceae > Geoalkalibacter. The sequence continues at coordinate 29,777 of NZ_JAUVWH010000013.1, read as the reverse complement.
CTCGCGATCTTCCCGCGCAAACAGCGCAAACAGCGTTGACCCTGATGGCCTGCTGTGTTACTCCTTAGCGTCGGGAGGGGCCGGATGTTTTTTTGACTTATTTGTTGTTTGTTTTCCATGGGAGATTTGTTGTCATGAAAAAACTCGTTTATTCTTTCGTATTGGTTTTGATGATCGCGCTGGGCGCGGGCGCTCCGGCTCTGGCTCAGTCAGCGGCCGGACAGCAGGTGGCTCAGGCCGCCCTGATCAACGTTAACACCGCATCGGCCCAGGAGTTGGAAACCCTCCCCGGCATCGGTGCGGTCAAGGCCCAGAAAATCGTGGCCCATCGCGAAGCTAAACGCTTCACCAGCGTGGACGACCTGCTGGCGGTGGAGGGAATCGGCGCGGCGACCCTGGAGCGGATTCGCAGCCAGGTAACCGTCGACTAAGGTAACAGCCGGCCCGCTCCCCCATTCTCCTTCCCCCAGCTTTTTTCTTTTGTCACCCCTGCTTGCGGCCGCATCCTCGCGGCCGTTGGACCCCGAGCCATGGCTGCCGACGAAAAAGACGTTCCTGTGGTCCGCAACCGGTTGCGCCCGCCCCTGTGGATGATCGCGCTGGTGCTTGCCCTGCTGGGGGCGGCCCTGTTTGGCGACAAGGGCGTTCTCAACACCTGGCGCATGCTCCAGCACAAGGAGTCCTTGCAGGAAAAAATCGCGGAACTTGAAGCGGAAAACACCAAGCTGCGGCGCGAGGTTGACGCTTTGCGCAACGATGGCCGCTACCTTGAGGGCGTGGCGCGCAGGGACCTGGGCATGGTCAAGGAGGATGAACTGGTCTATCAGTTTCCCACTCCCGCTCGGCCGACCATCGCGTCCCCGCCCGAGGCCGTGGGCGAGCAGTGATTCCCGTGTCTTTTCCAGTGCTTGACAGATCGTCCGGGTCGGCGCTAGCATAACCGATTCCCGAGTGGTGCAGGACCGCCGTGCGCTTTACGGCCGTACGCCCGGCCGAGATCCCATTTTTTTTGAGAAAGACTGAAAACTCCATGAAGAATCGTTTAAAAAGTCACCTTGAACAGGCCCTGCGGCAGTGTTACGCCCAGGGGCGTTTGCACTCGGGCGAGGTGCCCGAGATCCAGCTCGACGTTCCCTCCCATGCCGAACATGGCGATTTCGCCTGCAATGTCGCCATGCTTCTCGCCCGGGCCGAGAAAATAGCCCCGCGCAAGATTGCCGAGGAGTTGATGGCCGCGCTGGGCGAGGGGGATGGCCTGTGGCGAAAGGTCGAAATCGCCGGGCCGGGATTCATCAACTTTTTCCTCAGCAACCGCTGCTGGTACGGAGTGCTTGACGACATCGCGCGCGCCGGCGAGGATTACGGCCGCTGCCACCTGGGGGCGGGCAAAAAAGTCCAGGTTGAATTCGTCAGCGCCAATCCCACCGGGCCGTTGCACATCGGTCACGGCCGCGGAGCCGCGACGGGCGATGCGGTGGCCTCGCTGCTTGAACACGCCGGCTATGCGGTGGATCGGGAATATTACATTAACGATGCCGGCAATCAGATGAATACCCTGGGCCTCTCCCTCTACCTGCGCTACCGCGAGTTGCTGGGCGAGACCCTGGACTTTCCCGCCAACTGCTATCAGGGCGATTACATTCGCGACCTGGCCGCGGAGGTGGTTGCAAGCGAGGGGCGGCGGCTCCTCGATCTGACCGAGGAGCAAGCGGTTGCGCATTTCGCGCGCTTCGGCGGCGAGCGCATCCTGGCGGGGATCGACGACGACTTGCAGGCTTTCGGCGTGCGCTTCGACCGCTGGTACAGCGAACAGAGTCTTTATGATCGCGGCGAAGTGGAGCGGGGCATCGAACTGGTGCGCGAACGGCAGCTGGCCTACGAGCAGGACGGCGCCCTGTGGTTTCGCACCACCGCCTTCGGCGACGACAAGGATCGGGTGATGGTCCGCTCCAACGGGGCCACCACTTACTTCGCGTCCGACGTGGCTTATCACAAGGAAAAGTTCGACCGCGGCTACGATCTGGTCATCGATGTCTGGGGCGCCGACCACCACGGTTACGTGCCGCGCATGAAGGCGGTCATGACCGGGTTGGGGCGCGATCCCGAGGACTTGCAGGTGATTCTCGTGCAGTTGGTCAACCTGCTGCGCGGCGGCCAGCAAGTGGCGATGAGCACCCGCAGCGGCGAATTCGTCACCTTGCGCGAGGTGATCGACGAGGTCGGGCGCGATGCCTGCCGCTTTTTCTTTCTCATGCGTCGCTCGGACAGCCAGCTTGACTTCGATCTGGAATTGGCCAAGCAGCAGAGCAACGACAATCCGGTGTTCTACGTGCAATATGCCCATGCGCGGGTGTGCAGCATCAATCGCGCCGCCCAGGAGCAGGGAATGCAGCCGCCCGCCTTGGGCGAGGTCGATTTCGACCGCCTGGTGCTGGACGAGGAGTTGGTCCTCGCCAAGCGCCTTGCCCAGTTTCCCGAGACCATCGCCGCGGCCGCCCAGAGCTTTGCGCCCCATCGGGTGGTATTCTACATGCAGGAACTCGCCGCCCAGTTTCACAGCTACTACAATCGCAACCGGGTGATCACCGATGACCCGGAGACCACGCGGGCGCGCCTTTACCTGGCCAACTGCGTGCGCATCGTGCTGCGCAATGCCCTCAGGGTGCTGGGCGTTTCCGCTCCGGAACGGATGTAGTCAGGAGGTCCGACGAAGATGACGCGCGACGTGAAATCCCGAAGCCAGCGACGTCTGGAGAAAAAGCAGGCCCTGGTTTTGCTGGTGCTGATGCTTGCGGTGTCCCTGGTGAGCTTTTCCCTCGGGGTCATGGTCGGCAAGAGCGGTTCTCCGCCGGCGGTGCCGCCGGTCGCCAAAAGCGAGCCAGCTCGCATCCAGGTGACCAAGGAAGAGCCGTCCCCGCCGGCGGCGCCCCCGGCCGCACCGACTCAGGAGCCCGTCGTGGCGGCGCCGGCGCCGGAGGGCGCGCCCGATGCGGAAAAGCCGCCGCTGACCTTTTTCGACACCCTGCCCAAGGGCCAGGAAACACCCCTGGGCAGCGGCATCAACCGGGCACCGGCCGCCTCCGGCCCGCAAACCGCGACCAGCGCCGGAGCTTCCGAGGCGGAGCCGGCAACGACGGCGGTGCTGCGCCCGAGCGGGTCACTGCCGGCAGCCTCCCCGGCGGCCCGCGCGTCGGCGCCGGTCGCACCCCTCAAGGTAGCGCCGACAGCGGCCGATGGGCGCTACGTGGTCCAGGTTGGGTCGTTTCGTTCCGCCGAGGATGCGCGCAATCTCAGCGACCGCCTCAAGGGCAAGAATTTTCCCGCCTTCGTTCAACAGGCCGATTTGGGGGCCAAGGGCATCTGGTACCGCGTGCGCATCGGGCCCTATGCCGAATCGGCCGATGCGCAAAGCGTCGTGGCGCGCCTGAAAAGCGAGGAGCGCATCGATGCCTTCGTCGCGGGCCGCTAAGGGGCTTGTTCCTTGGCGGGGGCCGGCACGGGAAGGGCGAAAAGGTATTGACCGGCGGGCCAAAACCCCCGAAAAAATCTCTTGACTTGCCCGGCGATTTTGGATACCTTCCTGATTCCGTGACGCGGGGTGGAGCAGTTCGGTAGCTCGTCGGGCTCATAACCCGAAGGTCGCAGGTTCAAATCCTGCCCCCGCAACCAAATCCTCATGGCTTCCCTCGGGAAGCTTGTCCTTTTTCGGCGGTGTAGCTCAGTTGGTTAGAGCATGCGGCTCATATCCGCAGTGTCCGGAGTTCAAATCTCTGCACCGCCACCAAACGCAAGGAAAGCCCTCTCCGGTCTCGGAGGGGGCTTTCCTTTTTTCGTGCGCTGCCGCCCATGCTGGATAAGGTCCGCGAATATATCCATCGCCATCGCTTGATGGTTGCCGGGGATCGGGTGCTGGTCGCCGTGTCCGGGGGCGGCGATTCCATGGCGCTGCTGCACCTTCTCTGGTCCCTGCGCGAGGATTTTGGCGTGATTCTGCGCGCCGCCCACCTCGATCACGCCCTGCGCCCGCAAAGCGCCGCCGAGGCCGATTTCGTACGCTCCTTCTGTGAACATCTCGCGGTGCCGCTGCACGTCGCGCGCATCGCCGTGCCGGATCATCTGGAGCGGGGATGTGGCGGCGTGGAGCAGGTGGCCCGGGAAGTGCGCCATCGCTTCCTGGCCCAAGCCGCCATGGAGGCGGACTGCAATCTCATCGCCCTGGGGCATCATCGGGGCGATCAGGCGGAGACTCTCCTGCATCGCCTGGTGCGCGGCGCCGGTCCGACGGGCTTGGCCGGAATGCGGCCGCGAAATGGGCGTTTAATCCGCCCGCTGCTGGGGGTGGCGCGGGGCGAGATCCTCGCCTACCTCCAAGAGCGGGGCATCGGCTGGGTCGAGGATCCCAGCAACCAGGATCTTGGCCTGACCCGCAATCGCCTGCGTCATCTTGTCCTGCCGCTGCTGGAAACCTTCAACCCGCGCGTCGAGGAAGGCCTGGCGCGCCTGGCCGAGCGTTTCGCCCGCGAGGAGGACTACTGGCGGCTGCAGGTGGAGCCCCTGGTGGAATCCTTCGGCGAGGTGCGCCTGCCCCTTGCCGAAACCGCGGCCCTGCATCCCGCGTTGCGCGATCGGGTGTTGCGGCAGGCCATGCTGCGGGCCCGCGGCGACCTGCGCGGGATCGAGGACAAGCATGTGGCCGCCGCCGCGCACCTGCTGGAAAAATCCGGGCGGGGACGCAAGGACTTCCATCTGCCCGGCCTGTGGCTGGTGGCCGAGAGGGGCTGGCTGCGGCTTCTCCCTGAGTTGCCGGAGGTGCCCCCGGCCTTTTGCCTCGACATCCCCGCGCCGGGGGTTTATCGGCTGCCCGACGGCCGATGCCTGCGCCTCTCCCTCGAGGATCGAGCGCGAGGGGAGTCGCCGCGGGCCGTTGAATATGCCGCCGAGGCGCTCGGCTTTCCCTTGCGGGCGCGCTCCTGGCGCGCCGGAGACCGCATGCGTCTTGAGGGTATGACGGGACGTAAGAAAATCAAGGATCTCTTCGCGGAGGCGCGACTGTCGCGGGACGAACGCAGCCGGGCGCCGCTGCTGTTGCATGGCGAGGAAATTCTGTGGCTTGCCGGCGTGCGTCGCTGCGCGGGCCTGCGTCCCCTGGCGGGCGGTGGGAAAATTCTGCGCGTCGTTCTTGATGACGCAAAAATGGAGACTCTTCGCTTGTGAAACCGAGGGGGCTGTGGTACTTTTCCTCGATAGTTAACGCGGCCTTGCCCGGTTGCGGCGGCGCTTAAAAATCGAGTTCCGACCCAGGGGGAAACGTGAATCAGTTCTATAAAAATCTTGCACTCTGGCTGGTCATTTCCTTGCTGATGATCATGCTCTTCAACATGATGACCCAGAAGGAGCCCGAGCAGAGGACCATCAATTATTCCAATTTCCTGGCGGCGGTTTCCGAGGGTCGCATCACGGAAGTGATCATCCAGGGCCAACAGATCGAAGGCAAGTTCGAGGATGGCACGGCCTTCAAGACCCATGCCCCGGCCGATGTGGAGTTGATTCCCGAGCTCAAGGAGCGCGGCGTGGTCATCGAAGCCAAGCCCGTGGAGGATCGCGGCTTCTGGTTTACCCTGCTCATTTCCTGGGGACCGATCCTGCTGCTCATCGCCGTGTGGATTTTCTTCATGCGGCAGATGCAGTCGGGCGGCGGCAAGGCCATGAGCTTCGGCAAGAGCCGCGCCAAGCTGCTCAATGAATCCACCGCCCGAGTGACGTTCAACGACGTGGCGGGTGTCGAGGAAGCCAAGGACGAATTGGAGGAAATCGTCTCCTTTCTCCGTGATCCGAAAAAGTATTCCCGTCTGGGCGGCAAGATTCCCAAGGGGGTGCTGCTCGTCGGCCCGCCCGGCACCGGCAAGACCCTGTTGGCGCGCGCCATCGCCGGCGAGGCCGGGGTGCCGTTCTTTTCCATCTCCGGTTCGGATTTCGTCGAAATGTTCGTCGGCGTCGGCGCCAGTCGTGTGCGCGACCTTTTCGTGCAGGGCAAGAAGAATGCACCCTGCATCATTTTCATCGACGAGATTGATGCCGTCGGCCGGCATCGCGGTGCCGGTCTGGGCGGCGGCCACGATGAACGCGAGCAGACCCTCAACCAGTTGCTGGTGGAGATGGATGGTTTTGAGTCCAATGAGGGCGTCATCCTGATCGCCGCCACCAACCGCCCCGACGTTCTCGATCCCGCCTTGCTGCGCCCCGGTCGTTTCGACCGACAGGTGGTTGTGCCGCCGCCCGACGTGCGCGGCCGCGAGAAGATCCTGCAGGTTCACGCGCGCAAGATCCCCCTGGGAACGGATGTCAATCTGGCGGTGGTGGCCAAGGGCACGCCGGGTTTCTCCGGGGCGGACCTGGCCAACCTGGTCAATGAGGCCGCCCTGCTGGCGGCGCGCAAGGACGAGGACAAGGTGTCCATGGAGGATCTGGAGGCCGCCAAGGATAAGGTCATGATGGGGGCCGAGCGCCGCTCCATGGTGATCACCGAAGAGGAGAAAAAGGTGACGGCCTACCATGAGGCCGGCCATGCCCTGGTGGCGCTGTTCCTGCCCGGCGCCGACCCGGTGCACAAGGTTTCGATCATTCCCCGCGGCCGCGCCATGGGGGTGACCATGTACCTGCCTCAGGAAGAAAAATACAACGAAACCAAGGACGGTCTGCTCACCCGGATCTGCACCCTGTTCGGCGGCCGCGTCGCCGAGGAACTGGTTTTCCCCAGCATCTCCACCGGGGCATCCAACGACCTGGAGCGGGCGACCCACATCGCACGCAAGATGGTGTGTGAATGGGGGATGAGTGAGAAGCTCGGGCCTCTGACCTTCGGTGAGAAGGAAGGCGAGGTGTTTCTCGGTCGCGATATGGGCCACATGAAGAACTACAGCGAATCCACAGCTCGGGAGATCGACACCGAGATTCGCGACATCGTCCAGCGCTGCTATCAGCGCACCCGCGACATCCTCGAGCAGAACCGCGACGCCCTGGAACGCATCTCCCTGGCGCTTCTGGAGCGGGAAAACATTGACGGCGCGGAGCTCAAGTCCCTGGTTTTCGGCACCGATGCCAAGCAGGAAAAGAGCGTGCCGGGCGAGACCATCGCGCCGTCGGCCGCCGGATGCCTCAGCGAACAGGATCAGGGCGAGGGGCTCTGAGATTTGCAATTTCTGGCTGGGCGTTCGTGTCGCCTCGAACTGGATCGTCCCCGCATCATGGGGATTCTCAACGTCACACCCGATTCCTTCTCCGACGGCGGGCGCTTTCTGGATCCTGGCGCGGCCTTAACTCAGGCGCGCGCCATGGTTGCCGAGGGCGCCGACCTGATTGATGTCGGCGGGGAAAGCACCCGCCCCGGCGCGCCCTGCGTCAGCAGCGAGGAAGAACTCGCACGCGTGGTGCCCGTGATCGAGCGGCTGGTGCGCGAGATCGAGGTGCCCATCTCCATCGATACCACCAAGGCCGCGGTGGCTCGCGCCGCGGTGGCGGCCGGGGCCGAGTTCATCAACGATGTCAGCGGACTGCGTTTTGATCCGGAGATGGCGCGGGTGGCCGCGGAGAGCGGCGCGGGGCTTTTTCTCATGCACACGCGCGGGCGTCCCGAGCGCATGCAGGAGGACACTCGCTACCAGGATCTGATTTCCGAGATCAGCGCCTATCTGCGGGAGGGCATGGATCTGGCCAAGGCCGCGGGGGTCGCGGAGTCGCGCATCGCGCTGGATCCGGGCATCGGCTTCGGCAAGAGTCTGGCCGGCAACCTGGAGATTCTGCGGCGGCTGCGGGAGTTTCACCGCCTGGGGCGGCCGCTGCTGCTGGGCACCTCGCGCAAGAGTTTCCTCGGTGCCCTGCTTCATCAGCCCGATCCGCGGGCGCGGCTTCATGGCACCCTGGCGACGGTGGCACTGGGCGTTGCCGCCGGCGTGACGATTTTTCGGGTGCATGACGTGGGCCCGGCACGCGAGGCGGCCCTGACCGCCTTTGCCGTGCATCCCTATTCATCCCCTCAATGAATGTTTCGGCGGCGGCCCTGTTATGGATGGATTCTTCGAAGTACTGAAAAACATCCGCTGGCTCGATCTTCTGGATATCGGGCTCGTCGCCTTTATTATCTACCGCATCATCCTGCTCATCAAGGGTACCCGCGCCGTCCAGATGCTGCTGGGCCTGGCGGTGATCCTCATTGTCTATGTCGCCTCGCAGGTCGGCGGCCTATACACGCTGCACTGGCTGCTCGACAATTTTCTCTCCTCCATCATCCTCGTCATTATCGTCATCTTCCAGAATGATATCCGCCGCGCGCTCATGCATGTCGGGCGCAACCCTTTTTTCGCGGGGCTGTCCTATCGCGAGGAAACCGAGGTCATCGACGAGTTGGTCAAGGCCTGCTTGGTCATGGCCAACCGGCGCATCGGCGCGCTGATCGTCATCGAACGCGAAACCGGGCTCAAGGATTTTCTCGAGGTCGGCACCGAAATCGACGCCCGGGTGTCCAGCGATTTGCTGGTCAGCATTTTTCTGCCCTATTCACCGATTCATGACGGCGCCGTGGTGGTTCAACAGGGTCGGCTCAAGCAGGCGGGCTGCTTTCTGCCCCTGACCCAGAATCCGGATGTCAGCAAGGCCCTGGGCACCAGGCATCGCGCCGCCATTGGTCTTACCGAACTGGTGGATGCCGTGGCCATCGTCGTCTCCGAGGAAACCGGAAAAATTTCCATCGTGGTCGGTGGCCGCCTGACCCGCGATCTGGATTCGGCGTCTCTGAGGCGGGTGCTCAAGCGCCTGCTCGAAACGCGCACCGCCGGCAGGAAGAAGTAGCGCCATGCTCAAGGCATTGACGGAAAACTGGATTCTCAAGCTGGTCTCCCTGGTGTTCGCCCTCGTCCTGTGGTTCTTCGTGATCGGCGAGCGTCAGGTGGAGGTGGGCTTTTCCGTGCCTATCGAGTATCTCAATCGACCGGAGGGGATGATCATCGCCAACGAGGTGCCCAATCTGGTGGACATTCGCCTGACCGGGCCGCGGACTCTGTTGATGAACCTGAGTGCCGGCGACATCAGCTTTTCCGTCGATCTGATCGACCTCAAGCCGGGATTGACCTCCTTCAAGCGTCTGGAAGAGCGTCTGAACATCCCCGGCGGCCTCAAGGTCACGCGCATTTCGCCCTCCTTTGTCGATGTGCGCCTCGATCGTGTCGGCGAGAAGAGCGTGCCGGTTCGCGTCGTTTTTTCCGGGGAGTTGGCCGAGGGGCATCAGCTCAGTGATTTCAAGATTTCGCCGGAGCGCGTGCTGATCGAGGGCGCCGAGGGCGAAATCAAGGATATCGCGGAAGTGCCGACCCAGCCGGTGGAAATCGGCAACGTTCGGGAAAGCTTCACGCTCATGGTCCCCTTGCGGTACGAGGGGCGTTATTCGCGCCTCAAGGCCGAGCAGACGGTCGAGGTTCAGGTCAAGATCCTGCCGCCTCCTCCACCACCGCCACCGCCGGTGGTGGAGGAGTTGGACGAAACAGAGAAAGTCGAGGATTTACAGTGATGAACAAGAAGCTTTTCGGCACCGACGGGGTGCGCGGAGTGGCCAATATCCCTCCCATGACCACCGAAACGGCCATGCAGCTCGGGCGGGCCGCGGCCTACATTTTTCGCGACGGCAACCGCCGCCATCGCATCGTCATCGGCAAGGACACCCGCCTGTCTGGCTACATGATCGAGAATGCCCTCGCGGCAGGCATCTGTTCCATGGGCGTCGACGTGCTGCTGGTCGGTCCCCTGCCGACCCCCGGCATCGCCTTCATTACCGCATCCATGCGCGCCGACGCCGGCGTGGTGATTTCCGCGTCCCACAATCCCTACCAGGACAACGGCATCAAGTTTTTTTCCGCCAACGGCTTCAAGCTGCCCGACGAACTTGAGCTCAAGATGGAGGATCTGATCTTCAGCGGCAAGATCGATTCCCTGCGCCCCGTGGCCTCGGAGGTCGGTAAAGCCTTTCGCATCGACGATGCCGTGGGCCGCTACATCGTTTTTCTCAAGAACAGCTTCCCGCGCGATCTGGATCTCAAGGGGCTCAAGATCGTGCTCGACTGCGCCAACGGCGCCGCGTACAAGGTGGCGCCGGCGGTGCTGCGCGAGCTGGGCGCCGATGTGATTCCTCTGGGAATCGAGCCGAACGGCACGAATATCAATGCGGGGTGCGGTTCGCTGCACCCGGAGGTCGTCGCCGAGGCGGTCAAGGAGCATCGCGCTCATCTGGGCATCGCCCTGGACGGCGACGCCGATCGGGTCATCTTCACCGACGAATTCGGCAACGAGGTCGATGGCGACCACATCATGGCCATCTGCGCCACCACCATGCTCAAGGAAAATCGTCTGGCCCACAACACCCTGGTTGCCACGGTGATGAGCAATCTCGGCCTGGATATCGCCGTGAGGAAGGCCGGCGGCCAGGTGGTCAAGACGGCCGTGGGTGATCGCTACGTGGTGGAGGAGATGCGCAAGGGCGGCTACAATCTGGGGGGCGAGCAGTCGGGGCATCTGATCTTTCTCGATCACAACACCACCGGCGACGGCATGGTTTCGGCGTTGCAGGTGCTCGCCATCATGCAGCGCAGCGGCAAGACGCTCTCCGATCTGGCGCAGGTCATGGTGTCCCTGCCTCAGGTTCTGGTCAACGTGCGGGTCGCCGAGCGCAAGGATATCGAGGAGATCGCGGAGATCCGCCGCGTCATCGAACACGCCCGGGAAAAACTCGGCGACACGGGCCGGGTGCTGATCCGCTATTCGGGAACCGAACCCCTGCTGCGCATCATGCTCGAGGGACAAGACAAGTACCAGATCACCGAACTGGCCCATCAGATCGCCGAGGAAATCGATCGCCATCTGGGCGAGAGAAAGAAGGTGAAGGGATGATACCGCGACTGGGCGTCAACGTCGATCATGTGGCCACCGTGCGTCAGGCGCGCGGCACCACCGAGCCTGACCCCGTAACCGCCGCCGCCCTGGCGGAACTGGCCGGCGCCGGGGGAATTACCGTGCATCTGCGCGAGGATCGCCGCCACATTCAGGATCGGGATCTCGAAGTGCTCCGCCGCACGGTGCAGACCCGCCTGAATCTGGAAATGGCCGCCACCGAGGAGATGGTGGGGATTGCCTTGCGCGTGCGCCCCGATTGCGTGACCCTGGTGCCGGAAAAACGCCAGGAGCTCACCACTGAAGGCGGCCTCGACGTGATCGGCCAGGCCGCGGCCCTGACCGCGACGGTGGAGCGCCTGCGCGCGGCGGGGATTTTCGTCAGTCTGTTCGTCGATCCGGATCTGGCGCAGATCGGCGCCGCGCAAAAAACCGGCACCGACGCCATCGAAATCCATACGGGCCTGTATTGCGACGCAAAAACGCCGCAAAAGCAGGCCAGCGAGTTGGTCAAGATCGAGCAGGCGGTGCGCATCGGCCGGCAGCTTGAATTGGCGGTGCATGCCGGCCACGGCCTTAACTACCACAACGTGCGTGCCGTGGTGGCCCTGGGCGGCATCGAGGAATTCAACATCGGCCACAGCATCGTGTCGCGGGCCGTGCTGGTGGGCATGGAGCGGGCGGTGCGCGAGATGGTGACGCTCATCGAGGGCGGCTGAGGGTGGCGGTGGTCGGCCTCGGCACCGATCTGGCGCAGGTCGGCCGTTTTCGCCGCCTGCTCGCGGGAGAAAAAGCGGCGGTCCTGGTGCGGATTTTTACCGAGCAGGAGCGGGCCTACGCCCTGGCCAAGAAAGATCCGGCGCCCCATCTGGCGGCGCGCTTTGCCGCCAAGGAAGCTTTTCTCAAGGCTTTGGGGCTTGGCCTGCGCGGCGGCCTTACCTGGCAGGACATGGAGGTGGTGCGCGACGAGTTGGGCAAGCCGTCCCTGCACCTTAGGGGCCAAGCGGAGCAGCTCTGCCGGGAGCGCGCCGTCAGCAGGGTTCACCTGTCCTATAGCCACGACGGCGACTATGCGCAGGCCGTGGTTGTCCTGGAGGCTTCATGAAGGTGCTGAGCGCCGCGCAGATGCGCGAGCTGGATCGCCGGACCATCGAGGACATCGGCATTCCGGGAGCCGTGCTCATGGAGAATGCCGGACGCGGCGCGACCCGCCGCCTGGTCAAGCATTATCGCGGCCTGTTTCCGGGGCCGGTCCTGGTCCTGGCCGGCAAGGGCAACAACGGCGGCGATGGCTTGGTCATGGCTCGCTGCCTTTTGGAGCAGGGCTGGCAGGTGCGCACCCTGGTTTTGGCGGAGCGCGCGGCCGTCGGCGGCGATGCGCGTCTCTTTTTGGAGGTGCTGTTGCGCCTCGGTGCCCTGGTGACCTTCGTGCCCGATGCGCCAAGTCTGGAAGCCGCGTTGCGGGAAAACCAGGAACATCGGCTGGTTGTCGACGCCCTCTTCGGCACGGGGCTGAGCGCCGAGGTGGGAGGTCACCATGCCTGGGCGGTGGACTGGCTCAACACGCAGGGGCGACCGGTGGTGGCGGTGGATATCCCCTCGGGCGTCGATGCCGACAACGGGCGGATTCTCGGATGCGCCGTGCGCGCCGATCTGACCCTGACCTTTGCCCGGCCCAAGGTCGGTCATCTAGTGTTTCCCGGCGCCGCTCTGGTCGGCACCCTGGAAACGGTGGAGATCGGCATCCCGCCTGAGTTCATCAGCCGGGCGCGGCCCGCCCATTTCTGGGTCGATGCCGAGGAAGCCTTGTCCTTGGTGCCGCCGCGGCCCGCGGAGGGGCACAAGGGAACCTTTGGGCACCTGCTGGTTGTCGCCGGCTCTCCCGGCAAATCCGGGGCGGCAGCCATGACCGCCGATGCCGGGGTGCGTTCCGGGGCGGGCCTGGTGACCCTCGCCTGTCCTGCCGGCATCCATGATATTCTTGAAATCAAGACCACCGAACCCATGACCGTCGCCCTGCCCGAGGTGGCCGGCGCCCTGAGTCTGCAGGCCCTGGAACCGCTTCTGGATCTGGCGCGCGACAAGCAGGCTCTGGCCTTGGGCCCCGGGCTCGGTCAGGCCGAGGAAACCCAGGCGCTGGTGCGCCGCCTGGTGCGTGAATGCGCGCCACCCCTGGTCATTGATGCCGACGGCATCAATGCCCTCGCCGGGCACCTTGACGTGCTTGTGGAAGGCGCGTCCTTTCCGCGGGTGCTGACGCCCCATCCCGGGGAAATGGCTCGGCTGGCCGGCGTGAGCATTGCCGAGATTCAGGGTGATCGGGTGGCCTTCGCCCGCGGATTCGCAAGCCAGACCGGTGCGGTTCTGGTTCTCAAGGGGGCGCGCACCCTGACGGCGGCGCCCGACGGGCGCGTCTTCATCAACGCCAGCGGCAATCCGGGGATGGCCTCGGGCGGCATGGGGGATGTCCTGACCGGCCTGATCGGCGGGTTTCTCGCCCAAGGCATGGAGCCGGCCGCGGCGGCGGCCCTGGCGGTTTTCCTCCACGGCCATGCCGCCGACCGCCTGGCCCGACAGCTGGGTACTTCCGGCCTGGCCGCAACCGACCTGTTGCGGGACCTGCCCGCCGCGCGTCACGATCTGCTCTCAAGGAGTTCGCTATGTTAAAAGCCAAGGATATCATGACCCGCGAGGTTATTTCCGTGACCCCCGAAACCGGGGTCGAGGAACTGGCGCGCCTGTTCATGGAAAAGAACATCAGCGCCATGCCCGTCGTCACCGACGGCGGCAAGCTTTTCGGCATCGTTACGGAGACGGACCTGGTCTCCCAGGATCGCCCCTTGCACATCCCGACGGTCATCGCCATTTTCGACTGGGTGATCTATCTGCAAAGCCAGAAGGACTTCAAGGCGGAGGTGGAAAAGATTACCGCGCAGAAGGTCGGGGAAATCTGCGTCACCGACGTGGTCAGCTGCTCGCCCGAGACGTCCGTTGCGGAAATCGCCCAGCTCATGACGGAAAACAAGGCGCATCTCATCCCCGTGGTGGAGGACGGCCAGGTGGTCGGGGTTGTGGCGCGTCTCGACATCATTCGGGCCATGGGCCGATGAGGGCAGGGGTCACAGGGATTGTATCCGAGTCCCCCGAACAGACCCGCGCTTTCGGGCGCATCCTTGGCGCTCTGCTGAGCGCGCCCCTGCTCATTTGGCTGGCCGGTGATCTCGGCGCGGGAAAAACCTGCCTGACCCAGGGCCTCGCCCTGGGGTTGGACATCCCCGCCGATGAGCCGGTCACCAGTCCCAGCTATACCCTGATGAATCAATACCGGGGGCGGATGAACCTCTTTCATTTCGATCTTTATCGCCTCAATCGCATTGATGACCTGGATGATCTGGATTTTGCCTCCTATCTGGACACCGACGGCGTCACCGTGGTGGAGTGGGCCGATCGCTTCGGGGAGTTGGAAGGCGGGGGCTTGCGAATTCGCCTGACGACGCTCGACGAGAATCGCCGGCGCATCGAACTGCATGCCGGCGACAAGGTTCCGCCGGATCTGGTGGCGCGTCTGCTCGACGCCTGGCGCAGGGAGAACCCCTCATGACCGAGTACGATATCGCCGTGATCGGCGGCGGCCCCGGCGGCTACGTCGCGGCCTTGCGCGCGGCCCAGCAGGGCGCGTGCACTTGCCTCATCGAAGTTGGGGACGTCGGCGGTACCTGCCTGAATCGCGGCTGCATCCCCACCAAGGCGCTCTACAGCACGGCCCTTTTGCTCCAGCGGATACAGGGGGCGGCGGCCCATGGCATTGACGTCGCCGCGCCGCGCCTGGATTTCGCCAAGGCCGTGGCGCGCAAGGACGAGGTGGTGCGCAAACTGGTCGGCGGCATCGAACAACTCCTCAAGGCGCAGGGCGTTGACGTTTATCGTGGCGAGGCCTCCCTGGCGGCCGAGGGGCGGGTGCGCATCCGGCGTCCCGACGTGACCGCCCACCTGCGCGCGAAAAACATCATCATCGCCACCGGCAGCCGTTCCCTGCGTCCGCAAGCCTTTGCCGTGGACGGGAAAAATGTTTTGACCAGCCGCGAAATCCTTGCTATTAAAGAGCTTCCCGCGAGCCTGCTGATCATTGGCGGGGGCTATATCGGCTGTGAATTCGCGAGTATTTTTGCCACCTTCGGCACCCGCGTCACGGTCGTTGAGCAACTGCCGACGCTGCTTGCCCGAACCGACCGGCAGGCGGTCCGCGAGGTGGAAAAATCCTTCAAGGAACTCGGGGTCCGGGTGCAGACCGAGACCACCGTGGAAAGCCTCGAGGTCGCCGACGGGCGGGTGCTGGTTAAGCTCTCCGGCGGTCGGGAACTCGAGGTGGAAAAAGTGCTGGTGGCCGTGGGGCGCAGCCCCAACAGTTCCGGGCTCGGCCTCGAAGAGGCGGGCGTGCGCACCGATGAGAAGGGCGCGATCCTGGTCGATGAAGGCATGCGCACCTCCCGGTCGAATGTGTTCGCCATCGGTGACGTGACCAACCTCATTCAGCTGGCTCATGTGGCGTCCTACCAGGCAGGCATTGCCGTGACCAACGCCCTGGGCGGCGAGGCCAAAGCCGACTACCGGGTGGTGCCCAGCGCCATTTTCACCCTGCCCGAGATCGGCCAGGTCGGGCTCACCGAGGACGAGGCCAAGGAACAGGGTCTTGCCGTGAAGATCGGCCGTTTTGCCTACCAGGCCTCGGGCAAGGCTTTGTGCGATGGTGAGACGCGCGGGCTGGTGAAGATTCTCGCGGCGGCTGACGATGACCGCATCCTCGGCGCCTCTTTCGTCGGGCAAGACGCCTCGGCGCTGGTGGCGGAGGCCGCGGCGGCCATGCAGGCGGGAATGACGGCTCAAGCCCTGGGGCGCACCATTCATGCCCATCCGAGCTTGCCCGAAATGCTCATGGAAGCAGCCGAGGACGTTCATGGCCTGGCGATCCACAAAGCCGGGCGCAAGCGCGATCGCTGATCCGACGACAGGCATCACGGGGCGTGGGCCCCGTTTTCAACAACGGAGGAGAAGACAGCTATGGCCTTGGTGGTACAGAAGTACGGAGGGACCTCGGTCGGCACCATCGAACGCATTCGCAACGTCGCGCGGCGGGTGGCCCGGACCTACGATGACGGCAACGACGTCATCGTGGTGGTTTCGGCCATGGCCGGCGAAACTAACAAGCTGGTGGCGCTGGCCAACGAAATGTGCGAGTTCCCCAGCGAGCGCGAGTACGATGTGCTGGTGTCGACCGGTGAGCAGGTGTCCATCGCCCTGCTGGCCATGTGCCTGCAGTCCATGGGGTACAAGGCCAAAAGCTACTGCGGGTTCCAGATTCCGGTCGTGACCGACAGCTCCTTTTCCAAGGCGCGCATTGAGAAGATCGACGACAAGAAGATCCGCGAAGATCTGAAGAACGGCACCATCATCGTGGTTGCAGGCTTCCAGGGCATCGACCATGAGGGCAACATCACCACCCTGGGGCGCGGCGGGTCCGACACTTCGGCGGTCGCGGTCGCGGCCGGACTCAAGGCCGACGTCTGCGAGATTTTCACCGACGTCGACGGCATCTACACCACCGACCCGCGCATCGTGCCCGAGGCCTCCAAGATGGACAAGGTCTCCTACGACGAAATGCTGGAGATGGCGTCCCTGGGTTCCAAGGTGCTGCAGATCCGCTCGGTGGAATTTGCCAAGAAATATGGCGTTGTGGTTCATGTCCGGTCGAGTTTCAACGATAATCCAGGAACCCTGGTGATGAAGGAGGATGCCGATATGGAAGCCGTTCTCGTTTCGGGAATTACCTACAATAAGGATGAAGCCAAGATTTCCGTGTTCCGGGTGCCCGACAAGCCGGGGATCGCTTCGCAGATTTTCTCGCCCCTCTCCCATGCCAACATCACCGTGGACATGATCATTCAGAACGTCTCCCATGAGGGGTTCACCGATCTGACCTTTACCGTGCCCAAGGCCGATTACAAAAAAGCCATCAAGATCGTCGAGGAAACCGCCAAGGACGTGGGCGCCAGCGGCGTGAAGGGCGATGAGAGCATCGCCAAGGTCAGCATCGTCGGCGTCGGCATGCGCTCCCACTCGGGGGTGGCGAGCAAGATGTTCCAGACCCTTGCTCAGGAGGGCATTAATATTCACATGATTTCCACCAGCGAAATCAAGATCTCCTGCATCATCGACAGCAAATACACCGAACTGGCCGTACGCGTGCTGCACGAGGCCTTCGGTCTTGCGAAAAAGGACATCAAGGCCGAATAGGCCGTTTCGCTCATAGGGCCGGCGGCCTCCCGGCCGTCGTCGATACTCGGGGAACCTTCGGGGCGCAGCATGCTGCGCCCCGCGCTGTAATGGGGATGAAACGCATGAGCCTGATCCATCTTTATGACACCACCCTGCGCGACGGCACCCAGGCCGAGGATGTCTCTTTTCTGGTGGCGGACAAGATCCGCATCGCCGAGAAGCTCGACGACCTCGGCATCCACTACATCGAGGGCGGCTGGCCCGGCTCCAACCCCAAGGACATCAGTTTTTTCAAGGAAATCAAGAAGGTGCGCCTGAAGCAGGCCAAGATCGCCGCCTTCGGTTCGACCCGCCGCGCCAAGACCACGCCCGACAAGGACAACAACATTCGCACGCTGATCCAGGCCGAACCGGACACCGTCACCATCTTCGGCAAGACCTGGGATTTTCACGTGCATGAGGCGCTGCGCATTTCCCTGGAAGAGAACCTTGAGCTGATCAACGATTCCCTCGCCTATCTCAAGAGCCATGTGGGCGAAGTGATTTACGACGCCGAGCATTTCTTCGACGGCTACAAGGCCAATCCCGAGTACGCGCTGCAGACCCTCAAGGCGGCCGAGGCAGCAGGCGTCGACTGCATCGTGCTGTGCGATACCAACGGCGGCACCCTGCCCCATGAAATTGCTCCGATCATGGACAAGGTGCGTTCCGCCATCGCCACGCCGCTGGGTATTCACGCCCACAACGACAGCGAATGCGCGGTGGCCAACAGCCTCATGGCCGTGGCCTGCGGCGCGGTACATGTCCAGGGCACCATCAACGGCTTCGGCGAGCGTTGCGGCAACGCCAACCTCTGCTCCATCATTCCCGCCCTCAAGCTCAAGCTCAAGCACGATTGCATCAGCGACGAGCAGCTCAAGACCCTGCGCATCCTGTCGCGCACCATTTACGAGCTGGCCAATCTGGTGCCCAACAAGCACCAACCCTACGTCGGCAACTCGGCTTTCGCCCATAAGGGTGGCGTGCACGTCTCGGCCATCCAGCGCCATGCCGAAACCTATGAGCACATTCGGCCGGAGTTGGTCGGCAACCTGACCCGCGTGCTGGTGTCCGACCTTTCCGGTCGCTCCAACATCCTCGTCAAGGCCGAGCAGTTCAACATCAACCTCGACAGCAAGGATCCCCTGACCCAGGAAATCCTCGAAAACATCAAGGATCTGGAAAACAAGGGATTTCAGTTCGAAGGCGCCGAGGCGTCCTTCGAACTGCTCATGCGCCGCGCCCTGGGAACCCTGCGGCCGTTCTTCTCGGTGATCGGCTTCCGCGTTCTCGACAGCAAGCGCGTCGAGGAGGAAAAGCCCCAGTCGGAAGCCACCGTGCAGGTCAAGGTCGGCGGGCGCATCGAGCATACCGCCGCCGAGGGCAACGGACCCGTCAATGCCCTGGATCATGCCCTGCGCAAGGCGTTGGAAAGCTTTTATCCCCAGTTGCGGGAAATGCGCCTGCTCGATTACAAGGTGCGGGTGTTGCCCGCCGGCAAGGGGACGGCCTCGGTGACCCGCGTGCTCATCGAATCCGGGGACAAGACCGGGCGCTGGGGCACCGTCGGGGTCAGCGACAACATCATCGACGCCTCCTATCAGGCATTGATCGATGCCTTTCAGTACAAGTTGGTCAAGGATCAGGAGAACGCCGAGTGAAAGAAGCGGCCGGGGCCCTGCCCCTGGTGCTCCTGGTTTTGTTGCTCCTGGCGTTCAATATCGGCCGGCAGGTCTTTCCCCGCGAAAGACCGCCGGCCGTTTTGCTTGCCGAAAGCGAAGTCCTCTTTGTCGAGTTAGGCCAGGGTTTTGTTCGCCCCGGGGTGTATCAATTTTCTGACGCTTCTCTCTGGGAGGCCGTCATTTCGTTGACGACTCTGGATTGCGCCAGGAATCTGGCGGGCGAATCTGCCGGGATGGCCTTTCCGGCAGCCGGCACGAAGCTTGATCTTTCTTGTAGTGATTCGAATTTATTAAATATTTCCGTCTCGTGGATGAGCGCCGCGAAACGCATGGCCCTTGGCATTCTTTTGCATCCCGACCGGATGACCCTTGAGGATTGGCAATCCTTGCCCGGCATCGGTCCGCGTCTTGCTGAACGTATTGAACTTGACCGTCAAAAAAATGGCGATTTTGGTTCCTTAAAGGCTTTGCAGCGGGTGTCCGGAATCGGACCAAAGCGAATTCGTGACTGGGAAAGTTATTTTTCTGGTTCCTAAGTGTTTGACGTATCGTGGGAAAATCTTCTGAGAAAAAAAGAGAGAGAAAAAAATTTGACTTTTTGTCGAAACTGGCATGTCTGGTGAAATAGGGTTGAATGGCAAGCTTGAAGCCGTGTGTTCCATTCATTCTCTGAAAGGGGGAACTCTCCATGAAATGTCCCAAATGCAAAGGAAGAATGTACGCCGAGAAATTCTATGATTTCGTTCGCGCCTTCGAGGCCTGGAAATGCTGCTCCTGCGGGGAGGTTCTCGACCCGACCATCCTCGCCAATCGCGCCCGCAATCACAACCTGTACATCGGCTGAGGCCTGTGGTGTTGTGAGTTGATAGGTAGAAAAAATTAAGGCTAAACGCGAAAGAGGCCGGTGGCAACCGGCCTCTTTCGCGTTTTGGTCATTCGGAGTTGCGCATCGGCGGACCATCCTTGGCGAGCTGGATCAGGTCGATTTGGGTGCGGTAAAGCCACTGGATCGCTTCCTCGTACTCGGCACTGATGGCGACGAGCTTTTTGTTGGCCTGTTCAAGGATGTCGGCCAGGGAGCGGTCGATGCTCAGATGAATTCCCAGCCAGGAGGAGGCTTCCTTGGTTTCCTCCTCGACATTTCGGGCAAAATCCTCCAAGACCAGACCCTTGAGGTTTGCATTCTCCTTGAGGGCGTGCTGGAACCTGGCCTTGGGCAGTTCGGGCCGCTCGGTGTGGAACATGTCGGCAAAAATCCCCGCGAGGTGGACAGCCTGCACGACGTTGCGCGTCTCATCGTTGCCCTGAAACCGCTCCGGGTCATGATGGTGGGCGATGACGGCCTGAAAGCTGCCGGGAAACTTCCAGCGCCGTGCCGCGGCTGAGCCCAACTCCGTATGATCGAAACCGAACACCTCCCGCTCGACGTCCTTGGCCGTGATGCCCTTGCGCAGGGAGCTCTTGAGAACCGCTTGATACTTGGCCGGTTGGGCCCCGGCCAGCAAAATCGCGCCGATGTTGGCCAGCAGGCCGGCGGTAAAGCCGTCCTCGGCCTGTTTGGGACTGAAAATCCTGAGCAGTTGGCGCGTGCCCGCGGCCGTTGCCAGGGAGTGCTCCCAGAAGCGGGAGAAATCGAGCAGGGCGTTTTGCAGGGGGACGAGGGAAAAGGCCAGGGTCAGGGTGCGAACCTGGCGATCTCCCAGCAGGGCGATGGCGCGTTTGATGCTGCCGACGGGGGACAGGGGCGCGTAAAGGGGGGAGTTGGCGGCTTTGAGGATGCGGGCCGAGAGCGAGGGATCCGCCGAAATAATGCGCGCCATATCCGCCGCGCCGGTTTCGGGATCCAGTGCCAGCACCTTGACGGCGACCGCCGGCAGGCTGGGCAGGATTTCGGCCTCCAGAACCTCTTCAATACGAACCTGATCGAGCATGGTATCCCCTCGCGCACCTTGCCGGCCTGATTTCATGAATGGTGAAACGGTGAAGCCCCTTTTATATCACTTTCCCGCGCCGGACCAAAGGGGTTATTAGCAAGGGGCGCGGCCACTTTTTCAGTCCTCCTCCCGCAGGCGAGTGGCGATCCTGACCTCGCCGTGCAGGGTCTTATGCACCGGGCAGCGTTCGGCGATGTCCAGAAGGCGTTGGCGCTGCTCGGCGGAGAGCCGGCCGTGCAACTCCAGTTCGCGCTCGAAATGGACGATCTTGCCGTTTTTTTCCTCGCAGTTCTCGCAATCCTTGGCGTGAATCTTCTCGTGACGCAGCCGCACCACCGCCGATTCCAGCGGCCACTGTTTGCGCCTGGCGTACATCTGCAAGGTCATGGTGGTGCAGGCGCCCAAGGAGGCCTGGAGCAGATCGTAGGGCGATGGACCCAGGCCTTCGCCGCCATAGCTCTCCGGTTCGTCGGCCATCAAGGAATAGCCGCCGGCGAAAATCTCGGTGCGCAAGCCTTGCGCGTCGGTGCGCGCCGTCACACGGTTATCGAGGGCCGCGGGGCGGCGCTCGGGTTCCTCCGCGAGGTCAAGATAGCGCATGCCCCAGGTGGCGATGAGCTCGGCGGCGTAGCGGGCATCCTCCTTGCGCGTCAACAGGTGGTCGGCGGGGTCAAGGGAGACAAAGCTCTTGGGATGCCGGGCCGCGTCGTAGATCTCGCGGGCGTTGTCGATGGCCACGATCGCGTCGCGAGGCGAATGCATGATGAGCAGGGCTGCCTTGAGGCGAGCGATGCTCTCGGCGGGATCCTGGTTTTCGAGGTCATCGAGAAAATCCTTGCGGATGGTGAAGGGGCGCCCGTCGATGTCGACCCGCGCCTCGCCCTGCACGTCGATGGCCGCCCGCGCTTCGCCGAACAGCTTGCCGGCGTGCCGGGGATGAAAGGGCGAGGCGATGGCGACCACCGCCTTGACCGACGCAAGCTCGGCGGCGGCATGCAGCGCCGCCGTGCCGCCGAGGGAATGGCCAAGCAAAATGGCCGGCGGCTGATAGTGCTCCGCCAGAAAGTGCGCCGCCGCGAGCAGGTCGCGCACGTTGTGGCTGAAACCGGTGGCGGCGAAATCGCCTTCGCTGTCTCCGAGGCCGGTGAAATCAAAGCGCAGCACCGCGATGCGCCGCCGGCTCAGGGCGCGGGCGATGTGGGCGGCGGCGAGGCTGTTCTTGCCGCAGGTGAAGCAGTGGGCGAAGATCGCGTAGGCCAGGGGTCGCTCATCCTCGGGCAGATTGAGGATGGCGGCCAATTGTTCGCCCTCTTGGTTGGGGAAGCTCAGGGTTTCGTGTTTCATGGAATGATGGTCCCTTTCTCTCGCGCGGACATGCGGACACTCACGCCTTTTTCCAGGGCCAGGGTCCGTCCCTTCCTGCTCAGGGAAAACCTCTTGATGAGGGCAAACCCCGGGGCGATGGCAACCAGGCCCCTTTGGTTGAGGGAGCGCAGAGCCTCGGCGATGCTCTGGAATTCCATGTGCAGGCCCTGGGCCAGGGTCGGCAGCGACAGGCCCTTGGCACCGCTCTGGGCAAGGTGCAGGAATACGAGGTATTCCAGGTCGCTCAGTTTGGAAGGGTCGGCCGCACCGGGTTCCATTTCTCCGAGGACCGGCACGATGATGGTCTTGCGCCAAGGCCCCAGGGATTTCAGGGTGTCGTACAGTCGCCTAAAGCTCCTTTTGAAGAAAGGGACCAGGCCGATGAGGACAAAAATCGCCAGGAAGATGCGACTCAGGGTCTGGACTTCATCCATGTCCTGCCAGAAATTGGGCATGAGGCTCTCACCGCCTGAAAAACGCGGGTCAGCTTCGGTCGACGTCGATCCTCCCCGCGGGCCTTCTCCCCCCAAGCATAGCAAAGCCCCTCGGCGGAACAAACCTCGCGCCTGGATCTTTCCCGGTGGGTTGCGCCGGGTTGCGGCCACCTACTCCTCCTTGCCTGCTTTGGAATCCTTGCCCAGGAGGTATCCGGCAATCGCGCCGAAGAGACCGATGATGGGGGTGAGCTGTTCGTTGCTGTAGCCGACGACGAGCAGGAAGGCGGAAAAGCCGATGATGGTCAGTATGCCGAAAACCCGCAGGATTTGACTGGGCTGGGCGCTGGTGCGCCAGAGCAGGATGGTGGCCATGATCAGGGCGATCAGGGAGAAGACCAGAATGCTGATGGACAGGAAGGACACCAACTCATGGGACCAGGGCTGCACCCAACCGGCGGAGGCGTCCGCCCCTTTTTCGTCGATGGCTTTTTGCGCCGCTTCCAGGGCGGCCATGGCCGATTCGGTATTCGAGGCCATCAGGGAGCTCCTTCCTCGATGCGCTCGATGCGCTTTTCCAACTCCCCGACTTTTTCATTCAGCGCCTTGATGGCGGCGGTCTGCGCCTGCAGCAGCTCAAGCAGGTTCTCATCGCCGAGGGCGGACGTACCCGGAGCTTGCTTGGGTGGTGTCGGCATCGGCGGCGCGGGTGCCATTGGAGGTTGTTTTTCCGGGGCCGCCGGTGGTTGCTGGGCAAGTGCCAGGGTGGCCGTGAAAAGGATGGCAAGAAAAAAGGACAACCTCATGGCGTCACTCCTTCGGCAAGGCTAGCGCGGCAAGGTCGAGAATTTGGTGAAGACGTAGTCGTTGTCCTTGACCGGGGTGTGGCAGGCGACGCATTCCCTAGCAAAGTCGGCGTCGGCGCCGTAGGGTTTGAGATCCATGCCCAGCCAGCGGGCGAAGCCCCAGCCGACGGTGTCGGCGTATTTCTCTTGGTCGCGGATCATGAATTCCACATGGCTGAGCTCGCCGGGGATGAGGGCCGCCGGCCATTGGGGGTGGCGGGCTTCCTTCCACACCAGCTTGCCGAGGATCGCTCCGTCGGGCCAGGGGTTGGTCTGCCCGCGCAGGGCCGCTTCCACGGCCTGGTCGTTGCCGAGGATGACGCGCAGGGTCTTGTTGTCCTCGCGGTAGCTGGAACTGATCAGTCGCCAGTTCTGGTAGCCGCCGGGCAGGGTGATGCCGTTGGGCGCGGGCGGGACGATTGATTCGGCATGGACGGGGCAGGCGAGGGCGATGAGGAGCAGGGGAACAAGGATCAGCTTGATGGGCATGGGGCGCTCTCCTTTGGCGGCAAGGGCCGATTCGCGGCGCGGACAATGCAAAATTAGCGGATTATCGAGGCTTGTCAAATGACCTTGGGACGGTTGCCCAAAGCGTGCAGATCCTGCTGCTCGGTGCACTCTTCATCCTGGCCACCCTTTTGGTGTTTGGCGGCATCGCCCTGCTCGCCGGCACCCTGGGCGCCTGGCTCAACCGATCCGAGAGTGTTCAGCGGGGCCTCAACCGGGTCGCCGGCGCCGTGTTTGTCGGATTGGCGCTGACCCTGGCCTTCAGCGGACGCTGAAGCGAGCGCGGCAAGGGAAAGGTTGCGCTATCATTTTTTTGATTGCCGAAGTATAATTCGCGAATATTTTTTTAGGTCGGTTGCGGGTCGTCCCTGTGTGGGGCGGCTTTTTTCGTTGCGAGCGAAACTTTCCCTGGAAGGATCACCACCGTTCATGTCCCGCCGTTTCGTCCTCATGCTGGTCGTGCTCAGTTTGTTTCTCTCGTCCTGCACCACCTCGCCCCTGCCCCTCATGCAGCAGGCTCTCGCCGACCGCCTGGCCCGCGACCTCAAGCAGGCCCTGGGCCTGAGCGTGCGCCACGTTATCGCGCAGCTGGCCGAGCCGGGCGGCTATTTCGACAATCCCCTGGTGCGCCTGCTGGTGCCGCCGCAGGTCACCCTGGCCATCAAGCTGCTCCAGGGGGTGGGCATGCTCTTCGACGAGGAGGCCGGCGATCCCCGCGAGCGGTTGGAGAAGGCCATGAATCAGGCGGTTTCCGCGGCCATTCCGACGGCGGCGCCGATTCTCGGGCAGGCCCTGGAGGATTTGCCCCTGAGCGAGGCGCGCACCCTGCTCACCGCCGGCCGCACGGCCTTTACCGATTACCTCAAGGAAAAAACCGCCGATGCGCTGCTGGAACAGCTGCAACCGGCGGTGACGGCCAATCTCGGTCAGTTGGGCGCCTTGGGCGAGTACGCGGATTTGGCCGAGGGGTTTCGTGCCTTGCAGTTGGTCGCGCCCGAACCCCCCGAGGATCTGCCGGCGGTGCCCGAGGAACCCTTGCCGCCCGCGGAAGAGTTCGAGCGTTACGTGACCGAACAGGCGGTCTCCGGGCTGTTCCGAATGGTGGGGGCCGAGGAGGAAAAGATCCGCCGCAATCCCTTGTTCCAGGATGTCGAGTTGCTCAAGAAGGCCCTCGGGCAGCAGTGAGCGCTTCCTTTTTTCAGCCCTCCCCGTAAAACCTTTCCCTGTCCCGTAGCCAAGCCGCCGGCGCGAACCGGCGGCCGTGGGCGGCGGCGAGTTTTTCCAGCTCCCTGACCAGGGACGGCAGTCCCTGGCTGTCGGCCCAGCGGCACGTCCCGCCGAGAAACGGCGGGAAACCGGTGCCGAAAATCATGCCCGTGTCTACATCCTCCGGCGCGGCCACCACCCCCTCTTCGAGGCAACGCGCCGCCTCGTTGATCATGAGCAGCAGCATGCGACGCAGATCGGCGCGGGTCGCGCCGCGTGTGCCGTGCAGGCCGAGAAGCTGGGCCAGGGCCTGATTGCGGCCGATGGTGCGCTCGCCCTGGTAGCGGTAGAACCCGCGCCCGGTCTTGCGCCCGAGGTCGGGCTGGGCGGCGGCCTGGTGGAGAAGGGAGCTTTTCTCCAGATAATCAAAGGCCGCGCAGAGGGTGGTGCCGACCTCGGCGGCGATGTCCAGCCCCACCTCGTCCATGAGGCGAAACGGCCCCATGGGAAGGCCGAAGCCAGTGGCGCGCACGTCGAGGTTGAGCCAGTCGACGCCGCCCTGAGCGATGAGGCAGGCTTCGTTGAGGTAGGCCATGAGCAGGCGGTTGACGAGAAAACCCGGCCGGTCGGCGACGACGATGGGCGTCTTGCCGAGCTTGAGTGCGGCGCTGAACAGGGTCGCCAGGGTCTGCTCGGAGGTCGCGGCGCCGCGGATCACCTCGACCAGGGGCATTTTCTCGGCGGGGTTGAAAAAGTGCAGGCCGCCCAGATTGCCAGGCCGTTGCGCGCTGTGCTGCAATTCGCTCACCGAAAGCGCCGAGGTGTTGGTGGCCAGGACTGCCGTGTCGGCCAGCAGGGGTTCGACCTCGGCCAGCACCGCCTGCTTGACCGGCATTTTTTCCAGCACCGCCTCGATGACTAGGTCGGCATCGGCGAGATCCTCCAGGCGGGTCGTGCCCTGGATGCGGGCGAGCTTTTCCGCGGCGGCGTCGCTGCCCTGCTGCTTCTTGCGCGCTTGACGCTCGAAGCGCCCGCGCAGGTCGTCAAGCGCGGCGGAGATAATGTCTTCCTTGAGATCGCGCAGCACCACCGGCACGCCCTGCGCGGCAAGCAGTCCGGCGATGCCGCGCCCCATGACGCCGCCGCCGATGACCGCCGCCCGCCGGACGGGCAGGGGCTGGGCGTCAAGGCCCGGAGCCTTCTTCGCCCGTTGGTTGAGATGGTAGACGTGCACCAGGTTCTTGCACGCCGGGGTCAGCAAAATGCGCCCCAGTTCGCGGGCTTCCAGATCCAGACCGGCGGGGAGGTCGCGTTCCAGGCCCTGGCGGATAACCTCCAAGGCCTTGAGGGGCGCGGGATAATGCCCGCCGGTTCGGGCTTGCAGCTTCTTGCGCGCCTGGTGGAACAGGAAGGCGCGGCCCAGGGGATTTTTCTCCAGCAGCCAGATGCGCCAGCCCGAGTTCTTGTCGCGGCGCTTTTTAAGCACCGGCTTGGGATCGACGATGACGCGGCGCAGCAGCGCCAGCGCGGCCTCGGCCAGGCCGGCCGCGGTGACGCATTCGTCCGCCAGACCCAGATTGAGGGCCTGGATGCCGGAGAGGCTGCGGCCGGTGAGAATCAGGTCGAGGGATTTTTCCAGGGAGATGAGGCGCGGCAGTCGCTGGGTGCCGCCGAAGCCGGGAAACAGGCCGAGTTTGACTTCGGGCAGGGCGATGCTCGCCTGTTCGGCGGCGATGCGGTAATGGCAGGCGAGGATGAACTCGGTGCCGCCGCCCATGCAGTGGCCGTGCACCGCCGCCACCACGGGAAAGGGCAGCTGTGCCCATCGCTCGAAGATGCGCTGCCCCTCGCGGGCCAGGCGCTCACCCTCGGCGGCATCCGCGACGGCGGCAATCTGACCGATGTCGGCACCGGCGATGAATCCCGCCTCCTTGGCGCTGCTCACCACCACGCCGCGCACCTCGTTGTCGGCGGCGAGCATCTCCGCGGTCTGCTCCAACTCCCGCAGAAAATCGGCGTTGAGAATGTTGACCCGACTGTCCGGGGCATCGAGCCTCACTTGGGCGATGCCGTCGGCGAGGGTATGGGTGATGAAATTGGCCATGCCGTCCTCCTGTCTGGCGCGTTGCATTTTTTTCTAAAGGATATCGCGCCCTTCGCCCAGGGCAAGAAAGAAAATTGGCAGGCCTTCGCCGGTTGCCAAGCCAGGGGGAGTTGCTAACATTGAGAAGCAGCAGCGCCCCGGCGCTTCATCCCAGCGGAAAGGGCTCGTCATGAAGGAACGCAAGGAAGCATCGCAACTGCAATCGACCGAGCTGTTGGCCATGTACCGCGACATGGTGCGCATCCGTGAATTCGAGGAAGCCTGCCCCGCGCTCTACAGCCAGCGCAAGATGGGGGGGTTCCTGCATCTCTACAGCGGCCAGGAGGCCGTGGGCGTGGGGGTGGCGCGCGCCATTCACCAAGAGGATTACATGATCGGCGCCTACCGCGAGCATGGGCTGATCCTGGCCAAGGGCACGCCGCCCGGTCCGGTGATGGCCGAGCTGTTCGGCAAGGCGACGGGGGTGAGCCGCGGCAAGGGCGGCTCCATGCACATGTTCGATCCCGAGGTGCGCTTCATGGGCGGCTACGGCATCGTCGGCGGGCATCTGCCCCTGGCGGTGGGCATGGGCTTCGCCATCCAGTATCAGGAAAAGGACGAGGTCGTGGTCTGCCTGTTCGGCGACGGCGCCACCAATCAGGGCGTGTTTCACGAGGCCATGAACATGGCGGCCCTCTATCGGGTGCCGGTGGTGTTCGTCTGCGAGAACAACATGTACGGCATCGGCACGGCGGTCGGTCGCGCCAGCGCCGTCGAGCAGCTCTACAAAAAGAGCTGCGCCTACGAAACCCCAGGCGTCAAGGTCGACGGCATGGACGTGCTCAAGGTCTACGAGGCGGTGCGCCAGGCGGCAACCAGGGCGCGCGCCGGGGAGGGGCCGACCTACATCGAGGCCCTGACCTACCGCTTTCGCGGCCATTCCATTTCCGATCCCGGCACCTATCGCAGCGAGCAGGAGAAAAAGCTGTGGAAGGAGCGCGATCCCATTCCCAACTTCGGCCGCTGGCTGGTGAGCGAGGGCAAGGTCAAGGACACCGACCTCAAAACCATCGATGCGGAGGAAAAAGAGCTCATCGCCGAGGCCATCCGTTTTGCCGAAGAGAGTCCCGACCCGGGCCCCGAGGACCTTTGGACCGATGTCTATGTCGCATCCTGAATCTTGCAACTTCTCCGCCGAACGGAGTTCGCCATGCCGCTGATCACTTGTCGTGACGCCATCAATCAGGCCCTGCAGGAAGAGATGGAGCGCGATCCCAACGTGTTCATCCTGGGCGAGGACGTCGCCCTCTACGAAGGCTCCTTCAAGGTGACCAAGGGATTGCTCGCCAAGTTCGGCGAGAAGCGGGTCATCGACACGCCCATCGCCGAGGCGGGTTTCACCGGACTGGGCTGCGGCGCGGCCATGGTTGGCCTGCGGCCCATCGTCGAACTCATGACGGTCAACTTCGGCATCGTTGCCCTGGATCAGATCATGAACAACGTGGCGGTAATCCGCTACATGTTCGGCGGCCGGGTCAAGGTGCCCCTCACCATCCGCTCGCCGGGCGGCGCGGGCAATCAGCTCGGCGCCCAGCACAGCCACTCCATCGAGGCCATGCTCATGCACTGCCCCGGCTTGCGCGTGGTGGTGCCCTCGGTGCCCGCCGACGCCAAAGGCTTGCTCAAGTCGGCGATCCGCAGCGACGATCCGGTGTTTTTCGTCGAGCACGAAGGGCTCTACGGCGTCAAGGGCGAGGTTCCCGAGGGCGACTACACCATCCCCCTGGGCGTCGCCGACGTCAAACGCCCGGGCAAGGATGTGACGCTGATCTGCCTGTCGAAAATGGTCTATGTATGCCTGGAAGCGGCGGAGAAGTTGGCCGAGGAGGGCATCAATGCCGAAGTACTTGACCTGCGCGGGCTCAATCCCCTGGATCTGCCGGCGATTCTTGATTCCGTGACCAAGACCGGCCGCGCCGTCACCGTCGAGGAGTGCTGGCTGACCGGCGGCTGGGGCGGCGAGATCGCCGCTCTCATCATGGAGCACGCCTTTGCCGCCCTGGCCGCGCCGGTGCTGCGCGTGGCTTCGGCCGATGTGCCCATGCCCTACAACAAGGCGCTGGAAGACGCGGCGATTCCCGATGTGGCGCGGGTGATGGCGCGGGTGCGCGAGGTGATGAGGTATTGAATCCTTTTTGGAGCCAGGAATGACACGAATAGGCACGAATCTCAAACCCCTTGGCCCAAGGATTTCCATGAAAGAAAGAATGCGTGTTCATTCGTGTCATTCGTGGTTGCCGTTAAACCCTCTAGGAGATCTCCCATGTCCCAGGAAATAAAGATGCCCAAGCTTAGCGACACCATGGAAGAGGGAACCGTCCTGGCGTGGCGCATCAAGGAAGGGCAGAAGGTCAAGAAGGGCGACATCATCGCCGAGATCGAAACGGACAAGGCCGCCATGGAGATGGAGGCTTTCG
>NZ_JAUVWH010000024.1 GCF_030604225.1 Geoalkalibacter sp. | reverse complement strand
TGCGCCTTCATGCTGCCGGTGGCGACACCGCCCAACGCCATCGTCTTCGGCTCGGGCTACGTGACCATCCCGCAGATGGCCCGCAGTGGTTTTGGCCTTAACCTCATCAGCATCGTGGTGGCCGTGGCCGTGACCTATTTGCTGGTAATCCCGGCCTTCGACGTGGTGATCGATCAGCTGCCGTCCTGGGTGCCGGCCGCGACGCAATAGCGAATAAAGCTTCTTTTCCGTGAATACCCGGCCCCCTCCGGGTGGTCGCCCCGCTTTCATCCTCCTCCGAAAGCGGGGCATTTTTTTGCGCGCCTTGCGCACTATGGCATGGTCACCTGCGTCGATTGCATTTCCGGAAACTCCGATGTTAAAAAGAGAACCAGGAACAAAAGACAAGGGGCCAAGGAAAAAATGCGGCGTATTCACATCGACATCGAGGGGATCGTGCAAGGGGTGGGTTTTCGTCCCTTCGTTCATCAGTTGGCGCGGCGCTGCGGGGTTGGCGGCTGGGTGCTCAACGACAGCCGCGGCCTGAGCATCGAGGCGGAAGGGGAGGGTGAGGCCCTGGCGGTGTTTGAAGCCGCCTTGCGCGAGGAGGCGCCGCCCCTGGCGGTCATCAGCTCCTTCGCGGTGCGCGATTGCGCGCCGCTGGGCGAAACGCGATTCGTCATCCGCGCCAGTGCCGAGGATTCGATTAAAAAAGCGCAAATCGCTCCCGATGCCTTCGTTTGCGAGGATTGCCTGCGCGAATTGTTCGATCCGAACGACCGGCGCTTTCGTTATCCCTTCATCAACTGCACCAACTGCGGCCCGCGCTATACCATCGTCACCGCCATTCCCTATGATCGCCCGCACACCACCATGGTCGATTTTCCCATGTGCCCTGACTGCCGGCGAGAATACGAGGATCCCTGGTCGCGCCGCTTTCATGCCCAGCCCAACGCCTGCCCGGCTTGCGGCCCGCGCCTCTCCTGGCGCGACAGGGAGGGGCGTTTGGACGAGGCGACAGATCCCCTGGCGCGAGCCCTTGACCTGCTCAGGCGCGGCGGCATTGTCGCGGTCAAGGGCCTCGGGGGCTATCATCTGGTGGTCGATGCCGCCAACGATGCGGCGGTGGCCGAGTTGCGGCGGCGCAAGGCGCGGGACGAAAAACCCTTTGCCCTCATGTCGCGCGACCTCGATCAGGTGCGACGCTATGCGTGGATCAGCGATGAGGAACAGCGACTGCTTCAGGGTGTGGAGCGCCCCATCGTGCTGCTGCGTCGTCGCGAGGACCACCAGCTTTCGGCCCTCGTGGCGCCGCGCAACCGCTTCTTCGGGGTGATGCTGCCCTACACGCCCTTGCACCACCTGCTTCTCGCCGAGGGCTTCACCGCCCTGGTCATGACCAGTGCAAATATCAGCGACGAACCCATCGTCTTCGAGGACGGCGAGGCCCTGCGGCGCCTCTCGGGCATTGCCGACGCCTATCTGCTGCATGACCGGCGGATCCACACGCGTACCGACGATTCCATCGCCCGGATCATGGCGGGTCGCCCGGTTCTCATGCGTCGTTCGCGGGGCTATGTGCCGCGCGGCGTTTTTCTGCCTCAGACCCAGGAGCCGGTGCTGGCCCTGGGCGCCGAACTCAAGAACTGCATCTGCCTCACCCAGGACAACCGGGCCTTTCTCAGCCAACATATCGGCGACCTCAAGAACCTCGAAGTTCTCAAGGGGCTTGAGAAAAGCGCGGCTCATTTGCAGGATATCCTGGCCCTGCAGCCGAAAGTGGTGGCGCACGATCTGCATCCCGACTACCTCTCCACTCGCTATGCCGAGGAGTTTCCGGGTGTGCGCCGCATCGCCGTGCAGCATCATCATGCCCATCTGGTCAGCTGCCTGGCGGAAAACGGCCGGGATGAACCCGCCATCGGCGTGATTTTCGACGGCATTGGTTACGGCAGCGACGGGCGCATCTGGGGCGGGGAGTTCCTGGTGGGCGACGCGCAAGGATTTCGTCGGGCCGCTCATCTGGCCTGGCTGGCAATGCCCGGCGGTGACGCCGCGACCCGCGAACCCTGGCGCATGGCGGTCAGCGCCCTGATCCATGCTTACGGCGAGGATCTGCCCGACCTGCCGTTTCTTCGGGAGATCAATCCCAGCGATCTGCGCCTGCTGCGCCAGATGATCGCGCGGGGCATCAACTGCCCGCTTACTTCAAGTTGCGGCCGACTCTTTGACGCGGTGGCGGCGCTGCTTGGTGTGCGCCTTCATGTCAGCTACGAAGGGCAGGCGGCCCTTGAGCTGGAGCAACTCATCGATGAGGCCGAGGAGGGTGTCTACGGTTTTGACCTGCGCCCCGAGGGCGAGCAACTGGTGATCGATCCGGCGCCGCTTGTTCGCGGCCTGGTGAACGATTTGGCCGGGGGGCTGTCCATCCCGGTACTCGGCGCGCGCTTTCACAACGGCTTGGCGGTTATGATCCGCGCCGTCTGCACGTCAATTCGCGACGCCTCGGGGCTTTCGCTGGTGGCGCTCTCCGGTGGGGTTTTTCAGAATCGCTGTCTTACGGAAAAAACCCAGGCCCTCTTGAGCGAGGCGGGATTTATCGTCCTGTGCCATTCCCTGGTGCCGCCCAACGACGGCGGCTTGGCCTTGGGGCAGGCGGTCATTGCCGGGCGGCAAGCCGGCGGACTGGAGGAAGGCTGATCAGGGACGGCTGCTCACGGCAGGCACAAGCTGCGGGACCGGCCTGTCCTTGGCAATGAAAGAGGCGATCTGCAGGGCGAGCCAGCCGACGGAAATCAGGATGATGGCCGTGGGAATGAGGTCGCGCAACAGGATGAGCAGCAGTTTGCCGCGCAAGTCGGAACGTTGAGGTCGGGCGACCAGATTCTTGGGGGCCGGTTTGCGACCGGTGCGCATGACAAGAGCTTTCATGGCGGCAGACCTTTCTACATCAGGGAGCGCCTTCGGTGTAGTCGGTAATT
This sequence comes from Geoalkalibacter sp., assembly GCF_030604225.1. Taxonomy (GTDB): domain Bacteria; phylum Desulfobacterota; class Desulfuromonadia; order Desulfuromonadales; family Geoalkalibacteraceae; genus Geoalkalibacter. The sequence goes on along the minus strand of NZ_JAUVWH010000024.1, from coordinate 23,945 downwards.
ATGCAAGATCAAGGCCAGTATGTTTGAGAGTGCCGAAATTCATTAATTTCGCTCCCTTGGCCGAGGGCTTCGGCGCCCTTTGGTGCATTTCTGCAACGCTCCCTGTCGCGAATTTGTAAGAATTTCAGACAAGAGCTTCGGGATTATGTAAAAAAATCCGGCACCGCCAGGTTTCATGTAAATTCCCCTTTATAAATTTTTCAATTGGGCGTATCCTCCTGGGTTGGACGCAGGATCGGGGCCGCAACCTGCTTCCAGACATGTGCTGAGTGATCCTTAAGACTCAGGGATTTCCGTTACCTGTCGCGGCCCCCTTCGCGACCCGGACCTACATCGATGCCCTCATCCCTGCTTTCGTTGCTGCGCGGTGGAACCTCGACGGCTATGATCGCCGTCCTGATTTATTTTTCCTCCGTGTTCTGCGCCGGCCTGCTGTTCGACCAGAAATTCTGGACACCCGCCCGCCCCGCCGACCTGACCCTGCATCTTCTCCTCGCCTTGCTGCTGAGTACGATTTTCTCCCGGCGTTGGAGCTTTGCCCTGACCTTCGGGGCGTTCACGCTGTTACTGCATTTGGGGCATGCCGCCAAGATGGCCTCCCTCGGCGGACCTTTGTCGCCCGATGATTATTTTGCCTTCAAGGCGTTTATTTCCATCGCCGAGCCCTGGCAGCGCAATCTGGTGCTGGGCGGCGGCGCCCTGATTCTTTTGACCTTGCTGAGCGGTTTCGGCTGGCGGCAGCCCCGGCGCCTTTTGGCGGCCATGGTTTTGCTGGCCCTGGGCGTCGGCCTGACCAAGTCTCCGCAGCCTTTGCTTGCCTGGATGGATCGTCAATTCGGGCATGTCGAGTGGGATCCGGCCGGCAATTTTCAACGTCGCGGCCCGACCGTGCACAGTTTGCAGGAAATCACCCGCTTTCTCGCAACCAGCCAGCCGATTCCCCGGGCCGACGAGGTCGCGGCCGCTCTGCCCAGCCGCGTCACGCCGGACGGTTTGACCAAGCCGGGTGTGGCGCGCAATCTGCACGTCATCGTGCTGGAATCCTTCTGGGATGCCGGACAGCTCAAGGCGGCCCTGAGCGAAGACCCTCTGCCCGAGGATTTTCGCGCCCTGTGGGGACAAACCGGCGAGTCGCGCATCCTCAGCCCGGTGTTCGGCGGCTACACCGCCAATGCCGAGTTCGAGGCCCTGTGCGGCTTTCCCGTGACCGAACCCTCGGTGCGCTTCGAGCGCAACCTGACCCGTCAGGTCGCCTGCCTGCCCGCGGTTCTCGGTCAGGACGGCTATGCCAGCGTCGCTTCCCATCCCAACATTCCGGTATTCTGGAACCGCAATAACGTCTATCAACGCATCGGTTTCGAGCGCTTCTGGGCGGGGGCCGATTTCACCTACGACGATATGAACGGCGGCTTTCTTTCCGACCGTTCCCTCTATCGCCAGGTGCTGGAAAAGATCGATCCTCTGCTTGAGGGTGACAAGCCGCTTTTCAATTACGTCCTGACCTTTTTCGGCCATCTGCCTTATCCCCTGTCGTCCGATCGTCCGCCGATCTTCGAAAGCAAATCCGCTCACCCCGATGTCGCGGCCTACGCCAGTACTCTGCATTACAAAGCGCGTGATCTCATGGAGTTTCTCGCGGCGTTGCGCGAGCGCGATCCCGAAGGGTTGATCGTGGTGTTTGGCGATCATCTGCCGGTGCTCGGCGGTTTGGGCGCTTACGTCGAATCCGGCTTGGTCGCCGCCGAGCGCGCCGACTACACCCCGGACATGTATCTGACCCTCGCGGCGACGCCGCTCATCATCATCGACGGCAAGAACGGCCCCGTGCCCTTGGGCAACCTTCCCATGTACCGCTTGCCGTCTCTGATCCTGACCCTGCTCGGCAACGGCTCGCGGACCCTTTTCGACTTCACCGCCTCGCCCGAGGGCATGCAGGTGCGTCCCCTGGTGGGGATGAACCTCAATCTCCTCGGGGATCGCGTCGAGGTCTGCCAGGATGGCTCCGCCAGCGAATCCTGCGAGGTCAGTGCCTCTTGGCTGGATCGGGTGCGGGTTCTTGCCGCCGATTTGTTCATCGGCGATCAGCACGCCCTGGCGCCCTCGGTGCCCGAAACCATCGGCGGCGAGGCATCGGCTGTCGAGCTGGAAGCCGAGGTGTCCGCGCCGCGCGCCGATGGTCGAGATAGTTAGACGTCAAAACCCAACCTCTCATCCATTTAATTGAATCCAGCGTTCATATGGACCTGCTGACCCTCGCCCTGTTTCTCGTTGGTCTGGTCGCCCTGATCGGCGGCGCCGAACTGCTGGTGCGCGGCGCCTCGGCCCTGGCGGCTGCCTGGGGCATCTCGCCCCTCGTCATCGGCCTGACGGTGGTGGCCTTCGGCACCAGCGCGCCGGAACTGGCGGTGAGCGTGCTCTCGGCGTGGAACGGCCAGCCGGGCATCGCCATGGGCAACGTGGTGGGCAGCAACATCGCCAATGTACTGCTCATTTTGGGTCTTTCGGCGCTGGCGGCGCCCCTGTTGGTTGCGCGGCAGGTGGTGCGGCTGGAAGTGCCGATCATGATCGGTACTTCGTTGCTGTTGGTGCTGCTGGCCCTGGACGGGCGGGTGGGTCGGATTGATGGGTTCCTGCTGTTTGGCGGTTGTCTGGCTTACACGGTTTGGACCGTGCGGCGCAGCCGCCGCGAGGAGCACCAAAATGACGTGCCTGCTCCGGCATCCGGCAATCCCTGGTTACAGGGTGGTTTGATCCTGGCGGGTCTCGTGTGCCTCGGAGTGGGTTCCCACTGGCTGGTGAACGGTGCCGTGGCGATTGCCCGTATTTTTGGAGTCAGCGATCTGGTGATCGGCCTGACGGTGGTGGCGGTGGGCACCTCCCTGCCGGAACTGGCGACCTCGGTGCTGGCCAGTCTGCGCGGTCAGCGCGACATCGCCGTGGGCAACGTGGTCGGCAGCAACATCTTCAATATCCTCTGTGTTCTGGGCCTGAGCGCCGCGGTGGTACCGGGCGGGGTGCCGGTGGCCCTTTCCGCCCTGACCTTCGACCTGCCGGTGATGGTCGCGGTGGCCCTGGCCTGCCTGCCGATCTTTTTTACCGGACACCTCATCGCCCGCTGGGAAGGCGGGCTGTTTTTCTTGTATTATCTGGCCTATGTCGGCTACCTCGTATTGAACGCCGTGCAGCATCAGTCCCTGCCGCTGCTGCGCGAATCCCTGGTGTTTTTCTTTTTGCCCCTCACGGCGGTGACCCTGGCCATTTCCCTGTGGCGCCACCGCCGTTGAGTCTCATTCCTCGCCCACCTCGCAGTAAGGTTCCTTGATCAGCCGGTGCTTGATGCGCCGGATCAGCCACCAGATCAGCAGCACCACCGGAAGGACCAGAATCGCCGTGGCGGTTTTTTTGTCGAGGCCGACGGCGCCCAGGGGCAGTCCATCGAGGAGATAGCCGAGCAGCCCCACCAGATAGTAGCTGATGGCGGCCACGGACAACCCCTCGACGGTTTCCTGCAGGCGAAATTGCAGACGGCCGCGCCGGTTCATGGCGGCGAGCAGGGTTTTGTTCTGATCCTGCAGGGTGAGGTTGACGCGGGTGCGCATCATGTCGCCGGCGCGTTCGATGCGGCGCGACAGATCCTCCATCCAGCCCTGCACCGCCTCGCAGGTGCGCAGGCCGGGATTGAGGCGGCGGCTCATGAACTCGGCAAAGGTCATGTAGCCGTTCATGGGTTCTTCCTTGATGTTGGTCAGGCGCGTCTGCACCAGCTCATGGTAGGCGCGGGTCGCCGAAAAGCGGTGGTTGGTTTCGGCGCGCCAGGTCTCAAGCCGGGTGGAGAGGTGGGACAGCCGTTCAAGAAGCTCGCGGTTGCCCTCGCTGCTGTCCTTCTTGGGGACGCTGGCCAGCATGTCGGCGAGTTCCCGATCCATCTCGGCGAGTTCGGGGGCGATGCGCTTGGCCAGGGGCAGGGACAGCTGGGCCAGCAGGCGGTAGGTTTCCATCTCGATGACGCGCTGCACCAGGCGACCGATCTGATAGTCGCTGATGCCGCGATTCTGCACGATGAAACGGCCGAAGCCGTCGCTGTGCAGGCGAAAGGCGGTGCACACCACGGCTTTGCCCTGGGCGGGACGGCTCATGATGAGGCGCTGTCCCTCGAACCAGCGATGCAGGGGATCCTGCTCGAAGGAGATTTCTTCCCCGGCGACGACCACATGGAAAGCGGCGATGGCCTGACCGGGCAGCATGGCCATCCAGTCGCCGGGCAGCATGCGAATGACCGGGTGCTCGAAAAGTTCACCGTCCGGGGCGGCCGGCCGCATGAAAGTCAGGGCATAGAATTCCATGTGGCGTTCCCAACGCACCGCGAACTCGCCGAAATCCTGATGGTAGGACACGGTGTCGGCGCTGGGCTGGTTGACGCTGTAGCGGCGGCAGAGATCGCACACCAGGCGAAAGGCTTCCTCCAGCTCTCGCGGCTGCGCGGCGAAAGCCAGATGGGAAATCTGCTGCGGCGTGCTGATGAGTTGGAAGGGCCGCGCGTGCAGTTCGTCGTAAAGGGCGTCGCGCAGGGGATGGGTGGAAAAGGGCAGGCAGAAATAATTCGTCATGGGATCAGTCTCCCGTCGAAAGGACCCGGTCAATCCAAGGAAGGCGCAAGAATAGCGCGCCGTCGGAGCAAAGAAAAGGTAAACATTTTCCGTCAGAAAATCATGAGGGCAAGCCTCTTTCCCGAAGAAATTTTTTCAGGATCGGCGCGGTGTGGGAATCCTTGCGCACGCGGGCGACCTGTTCCGGAGTCCCCTGGGCGACGATGCGGCCACCGCCGTCGCCGCCCTCGGGGCCGAGATCGATGATCCAATCTGCTTCGGCGATGATGTCCAGATTGTGCTCGATGACCACCACCGTGTTGCCGGCGGAAACCAGGCGGTGCAGGACGCGAATGAGTTTTTCCACGTCGGCCATGTGCAGGCCGATGGTCGGCTCGTCGAGCAGAAAGAGACTCTGGCTGTCCCGACGCGCCCGGCGTCCCGGCGCGTCGCCGTCCGTGGCGGGCGTTTTGGCCAGCTCCGTGACCAGTTTGATGCGCTGCGCCTCGCCTCCCGACAGGGTGGGGCTGGGTTGCCCCAGGGTCAGATAACCCAGGCCGACATCCTGCAACAGGCGCAGGGCATGGTGAATCCTGCCGTGGGTGGCGAAACAGTCCACGGCCTGATTGACGGTCATGGCGAGCACCGCGCCGATGCTTTGGCCCTTGTAGGTCACGGCCAGGGTTTCGGCGGTAAAGCGCAGGCCGCCGCAGAGGTCGCAGGGCACCTGCACGTCGGGGAGAAAGCTCATCTCGATCTTTTGCACGCCCTGGCCTTCGCAGGCCGGGCATCGGCCTTCCTTGGTGTTGAAGGAAAAACGGCCCTGGCCCCAGCCGCGGATCTTGGCTTCCGGGGTCGCGGCGAAGAGCTTGCGCACCTCGTCCCAGAAGCCGACGTAGGTGGCGGGACAGGAGCGTGGCGTTTTGCCGATGGGGGTCTGATCGACTTCGAGAATGCGCCCCACCGACTGCCAGCCGCGGATTTCGCGGCAGCCGCGAAACTCAGGTTTTTTCTCCCCGCCCGCGGCGAGCAGGCGGCGCAGATTGTCGTGCAGCAGGGCGCGCACCAGGGTGCTCTTGCCCGAGCCGGAAACGCCGGTGACGGCGACCAGCCGGTTCAGGGGCAGGCCGACATCCACCTGCTTGAGATTGTGCAGATGCGCGCCGAGGATCTCGATGGCCGGTGCGCGCCGGTTGGTGGCGCGGCGCTGGACCAGCGGATGGCGCAGCGGTTCGGCAAGAAAGCGACCGGTGACCGATTCCGGCGCCGCCATCAGGTCGGCCAAAGTGCCGCTGGCGATGAGGCGGCCGCCGTTGACGCCGGCGCCGGGGCCGAGATCGATGAGGTGCTGGGCCCGGCGGATGGTTTCGTCGTCATGCTCCACGACCACCAGGGTGTTGCCCTTGGCGCCGAGTTTTTCCAGGGTATCGAGGAGCAGCAGGTTGTCGCGGGGATGCAGGCCGATGGTCGGCTCGTCGAGGATGTAGCAGACGCCGCGCAGATTGGAGCCGAGCTGCGCGGCAAGGCGGATGCGCTGGGCCTCGCCGCCGGAGAGGGTGGGGGCGGCGCGATCCAGGGACAGGTAGGAAAGTCCCACCTCGCGCAGAAAGGCGAAGCGCGAGGTCATTTCCGTCAGGATGTCGCGGGCGATTTCGGCCTCGCGCCCCTCCAGGACGAGGTCGCGGAAAAAATCCTCCGCCGCGGCGATGGACAGCGCGCTCAATTCGGCGATATTGCGCTCGCGAAAGCGCACCGCCAGGGCTTCGGGGCGCAAACGTCGGCCCCGGCAGCTCGGGCAGGGTTGCTCGACCCCCTCCCACCAGGCGTTCCACCAGATTTCCTCGCCGGTTTGCTCCGCATCGAAGCCCGGCATCAGCAGTCCCGTACCGAAGCAACTCGCGCACCAGCCATGCTTGGAGTTGAAGGAAAACAGGCGCGGATCGGGTTCCGCGAAGCTGCGTCCGCAGCCCGGGCAGGCGCGCCGCGTGGAAAAGATCGCCGTGTCCAGGAGCTCCGGTTCGCTCTCCGCCACGACCTGCACCGTGCCCTTGCCGTAATCCAGAGCCATATCCAGCAGGCGGCGCAGCTCGTCCTCGTTTTCCGGGCGCAGCACCAGGGTGCCGACCGGCAATTCGATATGGTGCTCGCGAAAGCGATCGAGACGCGGCCAGTTGTCCGTCGGGGTATCGGCACCGTCCACCCGAAGATGGGAAAACCCCTTGGCCGCCGCCCACTTGGCGAGATCGGTGTAGTAGCCTTTACGGGCCGTGACCAGGGGCGCCAGCAGGGTGGCGCGCCGACCGCGCCAGTCGCGCAGCAGCCGAGCGAGAATCGCCTCGCGGGATTGGGGCTCGATGGGGATGGCGCACTCCGGGCAATGCTGCACGCCGAGCTTGACGTAGAGCAGGCGCAGATAGTGGTAGATTTCCGTGAGGGTCGCCACGGTACTTTTACGTCCTCCGCGGCTGGTGCGCTGCTCGATGGCCACGGTGGGTGGGATGCCGAACAGGGCGTCGATGTCGGGGCGCGCCGCCGGCTGCACGAACTGGCGGGCGTAGGCATTGAGGGATTCGAGATAGCGCCGCTGGCCCTCGGCGAAGAGAATGTCGAAGGCCAGGGTGCTCTTGCCCGATCCCGAAATGCCGGTGATGACGGTGAACTGCTCGCGCGGCAGGCAGATGTCGATGTTCTTGAGGTTGTGCTCGCGGGCGCCGTGAATGCAGATGCGCCCCTCATGCCGCGCGGGCGGCGAGGGTTGGTGGTCGTCGGTCCTGGCGGGTACGGGCGGAGATTGGTGCGCGCGCACGCGGCTCTTGCGCAGGTCGGCGGCATAGGCGCGCAGGGCGGCACCGGTGTGGCTCTCGGGGCAGGCCATGACCTCGGCGGGCGTTCCGGCGCACACCAGATGCCCACCCGCGGCGCCGCCCTCGGGCCCCAGGTCGATGAGCCAATCCGCGGCGCCGATGACATCGAGATTGTGCTCGATGATCAACAGGGAATGGCCCTCGTCCTGCAAGCGGCGCAGGGCGCCGAGCAAGCGCGCGATGTCGTCGAAGTGCAAGCCGGTGGTGGGTTCGTCGAAAAGGAACAGGGTGCCGGCCTCGGTCTTGTTGCCGTTGCGACCCGTGGCGAGGTGTCCGGCGAGCTTGAGGCGCTGGGCCTCGCCGCCGCTGAGGGTCGGCACCGGCTGGCCGAGGCTCAGGTAGTCTAGGCCCACCGCGCGCAGGGGTTCCAGGCCGCGCAGCACCTCGGGCTGGTCGGCGAAAAAGTCGATGGCCTCGGCCACCGTCATCTCCAGGACGTCGGCGATGGATTTTCCGGCCCCGCCGCCCGGCGGATGCAGCTTGATTTCAAGGATTTCGGCGCGGTAGCGACGGCCGTCGCAGTCGGGGCAGCGCAGATAGACATCGGAGAGAAACTGCATTTCCACATGCTCGAAGCCGTTGCCGCCGCAGGTCGGACAGCGGCCGTGGCCGGCGTTGAAGCTGAAGGTTCCGGCGGTATAGCCGCGTTCCTTGGCCGACAATTCGGCGGCGAAGGCTTTGCGAATGGGGTCGAAGGCCCCCACGTAGCTCGCCGGGTTGGAGCGGGTGGTGCGTCCGATGGGCGTTTGATCCACCAGCACCACTTCCCCGATCTGTTCGTGGCCGACCAGTTCCCCATGAGCGCCGGGCGTCTCCGCCGGCTTGCCCTGGAGCTTGCACAGGGCCTGATAGAGCACATCCTGCACCAGGGTCGACTTACCCGAGCCCGACACGCCCGTCACCACCACCAGCCGACCCAGGGGAATGCGAACGTCGATGCCCTTGAGGTTGTGGGCGGCGGCGCCGCGGACTTCCAAAATGGGATGGTGGGGCGCGAGGGGCGCGGCGGCCGCGAACTCTCCGGCTACCTGCTTTTCTCCGCGCAAATATTGGGCGGTGAGGGACTGGGGCGTCTCCAGCATCTCGGCGGGGGTGCCGAAAAACACCACCTCGCCGCCGCGCCGGCCGGGGCCCGGGCCGATGTCGAGAATGAGGTCGGCGGTGAGCATCACCTGCGGGTCATGTTCCACCACCAGCAGGGAATTGCCGGCATCGCGCAGGCGCCGCAGCACACCAATGACGCGGCCCATGTCGCGCGGATGCAGGCCGATGGACGGCTCATCCAGAACGAAGAGGGTATTGACCAGGGACGTGCCCAGGGCAGTGGTCAGATTGATGCGCTGCACCTCGCCGCCTGAGAGGGTGCGCGATTGGCGGTCGAGGCTCAGATAGGAGAGGCCCACGTCCACCAGGTAGGAGAGACGGGTGCGGATCTCGCCCAGCAGGAGTTCGGCCGCTTCATCGAGGGGCGCGGGCAGGCGCAGGCGGTCGAAAAATTCCAGGCCCTGGGCGATGGGCAGCAGCATCAGGTCGTGCAGGCACAGGCCGGGCAGTTCCTCCAGCATCCCCGGCGCCAGGGCCTGGCCGCTGGGGTGAAAACGTCGCGTAGGCGGCAGCACGGCGTCGGCCCCGGCCTGGTCGCCGAGGCGCCAGAGCAGGGCATCGGGCTTGAGGCGCGCGCCGCGGCATGTCGGACAGCAGTCGTAGGAGCGGTACTTGGAAAGCAGCACGCGAATGTGCATCTTGTAGCTCTTGGCTTCAAGCCAGTCGAAAAATCCCCGCACGCCATACCAGAGGCCATCCTCCCAGCGGCCTTCCCCATTGATGACCCAGGCGCGCTGCGCCGCGTCGAGGTCGCGCCAGGGCACATCCAACGGAATTTTCGCCTTGCGCGCGAAACGCAGCAGATCGTCCTGGCACTCGCGGTTGCTTTCCGTCTGGAAGGGTTTGATCGCCCCTCCGGCAAGGGATTTAGCTTCGTCGGGTACCACCAGCCCATAGTCGATGCCGAGAATGCGGCCGAAGCCCCGGCAGCTCTCGCAGGCGCCGATGGGCGAATTGAAGCTGAACAGGTTGGGCTGAGGGTCGTGGTAGGCGATGTCGCATTCGGCGCAATGCAGAGCCGCGGAAAAGCGCCGCTCGCTCATGGGGGCGCCTTCGGGGTTGAGAAGAATGACGGTGAGACGGCCATGGCCGGCCTTGAGCGCCGTCTCGAGGCTTTCCACCAGCCGCCCGCGTTTTGGTGCGTCGAGCACCACCCGATCCTGAATGACCTCCAGCATCTGCGCCGTTTTCTGATGAAAGCGGGTGTAGCCCTGGGCCGCGAGGTGCTGCTTGATTTCGTCGGCGGTGAAATTGTGGGGCACCGCGATGCTGAAAACGATCAGGGCGCGGCAGCCCTCATGCCGGGCCAGAAGTTCGCTCGCCATGCTTTCCGGGGTGTCGCGCACCACCGGCCGCCCGCAGTCGCGGCAAAAGAGGCGCGCGGCGCGGGCGAAAAGCAGCTTGAGATGGTCGGTGAGCTCGGTCATGGTGCCGACCGTGGAGCGCGAGGTGCGCACCGGATTGGTCTGGTCGATGGCGATGGCCGGGGGAATGCCGTCGATGCGCTCGACGCGCGGCTTGTCCATGCGGTCGAGAAATTGGCGGGCGTAGGGCGAGAAGGTTTCGACGTAACGGCGCTGCCCCTCGGCGTAAATGGTGTCGAAGGCCAGGGAGGATTTGCCCGAACCCGAGACTCCCGTGATCACGATCAATTCGCCCAAGGGCAGGGACAAGTCGAGGTTTTTCAGGTTGTTCTGGCAGGCGCCGTGGATGCGAATCTGGTTGTCCTGGGACATGGGGAATTCCTTTGCGTGGCGAGGACGGGCAAAGGTTTCAATTATACGTCAGGAAACGGGGCGGGGGAAGGAGCGTGGAGAGGTGCACAGGTGGCGGGCGAGGGCCGGCTTCGCACCCCCGCCCGTCGGAAATCTCGGCTCAGATATCGAGTTTTTGCGCCAGTTGAATCATGGTCTGGTTGATGGGGCGCATGGGCGCATTGAATATCTTGTCGAAATCGGTCAGGGTCATCTGGTTGCCGGACAGGCCGATCATCTTGCCGCTCTCGCCGTTGAGCAAGGCTTCCACGGCGCCCTGGCCGAAGCGCGAACCGAGCAGGCGGTCGAAGGACGTGGGCGAGCCGCCGCGTTGGTAGTGGCCGAGCACCATGATGCGCGACTCGAAGCGGATATGATGCTTGATCTGGTCGGAGATTTCCTGGGCGCCGGCCACGCCCTCGGCCACCATGATGATGGAATTGTCGCGTCCCTCGCGATAGCGCTTGCGCAGGTTCTCGCAGATGTCGCCGATGTCGTAGGGTACCTCGGGGATCAGGGCGTGCTCGGCGCCGCAGGCGATGGCGGCGACCAGGGTCAGGTAGCCGCAGTCGCGGCCCATGACCTCGACGATGAAGGCGCGGTCATGGCTCGACGCCGTGTCCTTCAGGCAGTCGACGGCGTAAATGATGTTGTTGAGCGCCGTGTCCACGCCCAAGGACATGTCGGTAAAGGGAATGTCGTTGTCGATGGAGGCGGGAATACCGATGACCTTGATGCCGCGGTCCATGAGGGTCTTGGCGCCGCGCATGCTGCCGTCGCCGCCGATGACCACCAGGCCTTCGACGCCCATGCCCTTGAGATTGCTTGCCGCCAGATCCTGACCGGAGGTTTCCATCATCTCCTTGCAGCGCGCGCTTTGCAGGAACGTGCCGCCGCGCTGCAGGGTGTTGCTCACCGACTTGGTGTTCATCATGAAATAATCGCGGTCGATCAGCCCGCGATACCCCTTCTTGATGCCCACGACATCGAGGCCGGCGCACAGTCCCGAACGCACCACGGCGCGGATGGCGGCGTTCATCCCCGAACAGTCGCCACCGCTGGTCAATACGGCAATACGTTTCATGAAAAATCCTCCCGAGGTTGTGATTGGCTGAAAAGCGTGAAAAATCGGTACGCGGATAAACGCGGAAAAACCAGGATCAGGGCGGATCAAAAAAATGACGGGAAATGCAGTCGAATGGATTCGTGTTCATCCTGGAAATCCGCGTCCCTCTGCGATTCGATTGGTTGATCGTGCCGAGTAAATCATTGCGCGGAGCATTTGTCAAAGCCCTTTCAGGGTGGCTTGACAGCAGGGGGGGCACTGCTATTCTTACATAGAATAAAGCATTGAAATTCCTTGTTTCCTTTTCCTGCGGACGGCTTCACGACTCATGGGGGTGAACCTTGATTCATCAGGTCGACGACATTCCCGAGATCGTACCGATCTTTCCCCTGCGCGACCAGGTGGTGTTTCCCTACATGGTGTTTCCGCTGTTCGTCGGCATCGAGGGTATGCCGGTGGTGGAAGAGGCCATGAGCGGCAGCCAGATGATCGGACTGTTTTTTTGCGCGCTGAGTGGCGAAACCTGCCGGTTCGAGCATTTCGCCCCGGTCGGAACGGTGTGTCGCATCACCCAGATTTTTCGCCTGCCCGAAGGCGGCGCCAAGGTCATGGTCGAGGGCCTCAAGCGGGTGCGGCTGGGGCGGGCGGTGCGGCGCATCCCCTTTGTCGTCGCCCAGATCGAGGTCCTGGAAGAGCCCGTGGAGCGCAGTCTGGTGGCGGAAGCCCTGGTGCAAAGCGTCAACGCCCTGCTCAAGCTGGCCCTGGCCCATGGGCGTCCCCTGCCCGGCGATGTGATGAAGATGGTGGATCGCATCGAGGATCCCGGCCGCCTGGCCGATCTGATTACCGTCTATCTCGGCGTAACGCCGGCGACCCAGCAGCGCATGCTGGAAATCCTGCAACCCCTGGAACGTCTCAAGGAAGTGTATCTGCTGTTGACCAGCGAGGTACAAAAACAGCAGGTGCGGGGCGAAATCCAGAGCGAGGTCAACAAGCGCATCGGCAAGACGCAAAAGGAATTTCTGCTGCGCGAGCAAATGAAGCAGATTCAGGAGGAGCTCGGCGACGAGGATCCGCGCCAGGGCGAGCTCAACGAATTCCGGCGGCGCATCGAGAAAGCGGGCATGCCGGCCCCGGTGCTCAAGATCGCCGAGAAGGAATTGCAGCGCCTGGAGCGGATCAATCCCGCGAGTCCCGAATACACGGTGTCGCGCACCTATCTGGAATATCTGTGCACGGTGCCCTGGAGCCGCGGCACCGAGGATCAACTCGACATCAACCGCGCCCAGCAGATTCTCGACGAGGATCACTTCGACCTCAAGGAAGTCAAGGAGCGCATCCTCGAGTATCTGGCCGTGCGCTCCCTGCGCAAGCAGAGTAAGGGGCCGATTCTGTGTTTCGTCGGTCCGCCGGGGGTGGGTAAGACCTCCCTGGGGCGCTCCATCGCGCGCTCCCTGGGGCGCAAATTCATCCGCGTCGCCCTGGGCGGGATGAAGGACGAGGCGGAAATTCGCGGCCATCGGCGTACCTACATCGGCGCCCTGCCGGGACGCATCATCCAGGAAATCTGTCGCGCCGAGGCCAACAATCCGGTGTTCATGCTCGACGAGGTGGATAAGATCGGCCAGGATTTTCGCGGTGACCCGGCTTCGGCCTTGCTCGAGGTTCTGGATCCCGAGCAGAACTATTCCTTCAACGACCATTACCTCGATGTGGCCTTCGACCTGTCCAAGGTCATGTTCATCACCACCGCCAACGTCCTCGATCCCATTCCCGGCGCCTTGCGCGACCGCATGGAAATGATTCGCCTGCCGGGTTACAGCGACGAGGAAAAGGAACAGATCGCTTTTCGCTACCTGATTCCCAAGCAGATCGAGGAAAACGGACTGAGCGATTATCCCCTGACCTTCGATGCACAGGCGGTGCGGCGCATCATCAGCGACTACACGCGCGAGGCGGGGGTGCGCAATCTCGAGCGGCAGATCGCCTCGGTGTGCCGCAAGCTGGCGCGGGAAATCACCCAGGGCGGCGCGCCCCGACGCACGGTCGGCGCCGACCTGGTGGCGCAGCTTTTGGGGCCGCGCAAGTTTTTCTCCGAAGTCGCCGGCGAGGAGGACCGCGTCGGGGTGGCGACGGGCCTGGCCTGGACGGAGACGGGGGGGGATATCCTGTTCGTCGAGGCGACACGGATGCCGGGCAAGAAGGATCTCACCCTGACCGGCAGCCTCGGCGGGGTGATGCAGGAATCGGCGCGCACCGCCCTGTCCTTCGTGCGCTCCCATGCGCGCGAGTTCGGCATTGATGCCGCGCTCTTTGAAACCAGCGACCTGCACATTCATGTGCCGGCCGGAGCGATTCCCAAGGATGGCCCGTCCGCCGGGGTGACCATCGCCACGGCCGTGATATCCTTGCTCACCGGCAAGCCGGCCAGGCGCCAGGTCGCCATGACCGGCGAGCTGACCCTCACGGGGCGCATCCTGCCCATCGGCGGCGTCAAGGAAAAGGTGCTGGCCGCGCACCGTGCCGGAGTACGAACGGTTTTGCTTCCCGAGCGCAACCGGCCCCACGTGGAGGATCTGAGCACCCAGGTGCTCAGCGAAATGGAACTGCATTTCGTCTCCTCCATGGACGAGGTGATCGCCGCCACGCTTCTGCCTCCGCCGGTTCGTTACCGCTGTCCCGGCGATCTGAGCGATCCTTACTCGCCCGTGGCCGGAAATCCGGCCTGAGAAACACTGCCGCGCTTGCCCTGGCAAGGAACACAAGCTAGGCTTGGCGGTCCATGAATCACCGATTTGCCCCGAGGAGTTCCCTGTGAAAGCCTATCCTGCGTATTGGCGGCCCCTGGCCGTTTTTTTCTGTTTGCTGCTGGTGTGGGCCGGGACCGCGTTCGCCGCGACCCTGGAAGACAAGGTCATCGAGCACCAGCTAGCCAACGGACTCAGGCTGCTGATGGTGCAGCGTCCCCAAACCCCCACCTTCACCGCCTACATCACCCTTGGGGTAGGATCGGTTCACGAACGCAGCGACGAGCGCGGCGTGGCCCATCTGCTGGAACACATGCTGTTCAAGGGCACCGAGACCATCGGCACCACCGACTTCGCCAAGGAAAAACCCCTGCTCGATCGGATCGAGGAGGTGGGCAGCCGTCTGGATGCCCTGCGGCCGCGCCGCGACGCCGATCCCGCGGAAATCGCCGCGCTGGAGAAGGAGTTGGCCGCGCTGCAGCAGGAGCATCAGCAGTATGTGGTCAAGGATGAGATCGCGCGCATCTACGCCGAGCACGGCGGGGTGGGCTACAACGCCTTCACCAGCCGCGATCTGACCACCTATCTGGTCAGCCTGCCCGCCAATAAACTCGAGCTCTGGGCGGCCGTGGAAGCCGATCGCATGAAGAATCCGGTGCTGCGCGAATTCTTCACCGAGCGCGAGGTGGTGCTCGAGGAGCGCTTCCGCGCCTACGAGACCAACCCACGCGGCTTGATTTTCGAGCAACTTTTCGCCAATGCCTTCACGGTGCATCCTTATCGCAACCCCATCATCGGCTGGCGCTCGGATATCGAAAACCTGACCCTGGCCAAAACCCGCGAATTTCTCCAGCGCTATTACGGACCCATCAACACGGTTATCGCCCTGGTCGGCGACATCGATCCGCCCGCCGCCATCGCCCTGGTCGAGCGCTATTTCAGCGACATCCCGCCGGGCTCGCCGGTGCCGCCGGTAACGGCCGTGGAGCCGCCGCAGCGCGGGGAAAAGCGCATCCAGGTGACCTTCGATGCCGAGCCGCAGCTGGTCATGGCCTTCCACAAACCGACCCTGCCCGCGCATGACGATTACGTCTTCGATCTCATCGACCTGATTCTCGGCCAGGGCCGCACCGCACGTCTCTACCGCAGCCTGGTACTGGAAAAGCAACTGGCCACGTCGGTGCAGACCTTCGGCGCGCCGGGCTCGCGCTATCCCAACCTGTTCGTCATCGCCGCCACGCCCCGGCATCCGCACACCACCGCTGAGGTCGAAGAGGCCATCCTCGCCGAGTTGGAGCGGCTCGCACAGGAGCCGGTCAGCGCGGAAGAACTGGCGCGGGCGGCCAACCGCCTGCGCACCGACCGGCTGCGGTTTCTGCGCGGCAACGAGGGGCTGGCGCGGATGCTGACCTTTTATCAGAGCGTCAGTGGCGACTGGCGCTATGTGCTGACCTATGACGACAAGATTGCCGCCCTCACCGCCGAGGATGTGATGAATACCGCGCGTGCCTGGCTGCACCCGGGTAATCGCACGGTGGTCGTTCTGGATAAGGGGACTTCGCAACCATGAAATCAAGGCTGTTGTTGCTGTCGGTGATGGGGCTGCTGCTTCTCTGGGGATGCGCGGCGCCCCAGCCGCCCTCCCTGCGGGACTTGAGTTTCGCGCCCCTGGACTTTCATGTGCCCGAGATCGAGCGCCTGACCCTGGGCAACGGCATGCGCCTCTATCTGCAGGAAGATGCCGAACTGCCCCTGGTTGAAATCAGCGTCATGGTGGGTGCCGGCAGCATCGGCGATCCGCCCGCCCTCACGGGGCGCACCGACCTCTACGCGGCCCTGCTGCGTAGCGGCGGGGCCGGTGAACGCACGCCGGACGCCCTGGACGAAGCTCTGGAGAAGATCGCCGCGGACTTCAGCGTATCGGCGGATTCCCATGCGGTGACTCTCGATCTGTCCCTGCGCGCCGCCGACCTGGATGCGGGTTTGGCGATTCTCGCCGATGTGCTGCGGCGCCCCCGCTTCGACCCGGAGCGGCTGGAAATCGCCCGCCGCCAGGCACTTGAAGGGATTCGCCGGCAAAACGACGATCCGGGGCAAGTGGCCCGGCGGGCCTTGACGCGGGTTCTTTACGGCGAACACCCCTTGGGGCGCAGCGCCACGACCAAGACGGTCAACGCGATCACGCGCGAGGATCTGCTGGCCTTTCATCAAGAGCAGGTTCATCCCAACAACCTGTGGCTCGGCATTAGCGGCGATTTCGACCGGTCGCGCCTCGAATCGCTTCTCGCCCGGCATTTCGGCGACTGGTCGGCCGGAGACCTTCGTCCTCAGGAGATTCCCGCCCTGGAGCCGCCGGTCGCGCCCGCCATCTGGGTGGTGCCCCGCGCTCTCCCGCAGACCACCATCCTGTTCGGCGAGTTCGGTATCGACAAGGACAACCCCGACCAGTACGCGGTGCGGGTCATGAACTTTCTGCTCGGCGGCGGCGGGTTCAATTCCCGCCTCATGCGCGAGGTGCGCTCAAACCGCGGTCTGGCCTATTCGGTCTATTCCTTTTATCAGGTGGGGAGGCGCCTGCCGGGCCTGTTCATCGCCGGCAGCGAAAGCCGCACCGCAGCCACCTCCGAGGTGATCGCCCTGATGCGCCAAATCATGGCGGAGATGCGCGAAGCCCCCGTCAGCGAGGATGAGCTGGCCCTGGCGCGCGAGAGCCTCGTCAACAGCTTCGTCTTTGGCTTTACCGACAAGCATGACGTGGTGACCATGACCATGCGCCTCGATTTCTACGCCTACCCTCCCGATTATCTGCGGGCCTATCGTGAGAACGTATCCAAGGTGGATGTCGACGCCGTGCATGCCGCCGCGCGGCGCTACCTCGACCCGGCGCGCCAGGCGCTGATCCTGGTGGGCGACACCGAGGCCCTGAAGGCCGAGCTTGAGGCCCTGGGGCCGGTGGTGAAGGAATTTCCCCTGGAGGATTGATGGCCCATGAGCGGGTTCGTCGATTTCTTTTTGGCGTTTTTCATCCCCATGTTCATCATCGTCGACCCCCTGGCGGGCCTGCCGGTGTTTCTCGCCATCACGCCCCACAATACCGCCGATGAACGTCGCCGATTGGCGCGGCGCGGCTGCCTGGTGGCCTTTGTCGTCGTGCTGTTCTTCCTGTTCGCCGGCCCGCTGCTCATCGGCTACTTCGGCATCACCACGCCGGCGGTGCGCATCTGCGGCGGGATTCTGCTGTTCGTCATCGGCCTGGAAATGATCTATGGACGCGTGAGCGGTACGGAAACCAGCCCGCGCGAACGCCGCCTGGCCGCAGCCAAGGAGGATATCTCCATCACGCCCCTGGCCATCCCCCTGCTGGCCGGACCCGGCGCCATCGCCACCGTGCTCATATTCGCCGGCAAGGCCCAGGGCGCGACGGATTATCTGGCCCTGCTGCTCGGCAGCGCGGCGGTTTTTTTTCTCAGTTACTTCTTTTTGCGCCAGGCCGACCGCCTCATGCACTGGATCGGCATCCTCGGGTCGACCATCCTGACCCGCATCATGGGTCTGGTTCTGGCGTTTCTGGCGGTGCAGTACGTCATCGACGGGATCAGCGCAGTCTGGGGCGGATGAGGGCTGTTTGGCGATGTTGTCGATTTTCCCGAATAAAATCCATGCACGTTGCAGGCGCCGGTGGGCAAGATGTTGGCAAAACGTGTCAGGCAAGCTGTTCCAGTGGATCAAATGGAGGTAAGCGCGCTTGAAATAAGGTCAATCTTGTATATCATAAAACGGTGTTATTCTTTTCGTCGGCCGGAAAGGAGTCGTTTTATGGGTTTTTTTGACAAGATCTTTGGTGGGAAACCGGATTATCCCCAACTCGACAGTGGTAGCCCGGCGGCGGGGCAGCTTGAGCATATCCGCAACGAGCTCGAGCGCCTCTCGGCTGAAGCCAAGCAGCCCCTGGAGGTCATTCCAGGAGAGGACAGCACCTATGTCTTCATCGGCAAGCCGCCCAAGAAGTTTGGTGTGGCCTGGATCGAGGAAGGGCGGGTGCACAATTTCAAGACCCTGGTCGAGGAAAACGGTGTCGAGCCCAGTCGCCTGAACAAGGTGGCCGAGGACTTGCGCGCGATTTACGAAGCCAACCAGCAGGATGAGCGCTTCACGGCCAAGCTCGGTGATCAGGATCTCGTGGTTACCCCCTCGGACAGTTTTCGCCTCCAGGTGCGCGAGACCATCGAGAAGATTCTGCACTGAACAGGCGCCTGCGCGGTGCCGTCTTGAAACAGCCAAAGGCCGGCGGATCCATTCAGCAATGTTGAGATGCGAAATCAGGGTGCGGGGCATCCTGATTTTTTTTGTTTGCTTTGCAAAGCCCGCCCTTTTGGTTATGATTCTGCCACCTTTTTGTATTGAAGGATGAATTCGTCTTGTCCACCACCCCTCGGCAGACCCTGCAGCGCATCTTCGGCTTCCGGGACTTTCGCCCCCACCAACTTGAGATTGTCGAAACCCTGATCCGCGGCGAGGACGCCTTTGTTCTGATGCCCACCGGGGGCGGCAAGTCCCTGTGCTATCAGGCGCCCGCCCTGCATCGCGAGGGTGTGGGCATCGTGGTTTCGCCGCTTATCTCGCTGATGAAGGATCAGGTCGATGCCCTGCGCGCCAACGGCGTGCGCGCCGCCTTCTACAACTCATCCCTGGGGGCCGCCGAGTCGCGGCGCGTCCTGGCCGAACTGCACCAAGGTCGCCTTGATCTGCTTTATGTGGCGCCGGAACGGCTGCTGAGCGATTCTTTCTTGGCGCGCCTGGATGAGATTCCCCTGGCGCTGTTTGCCATCGACGAAGCCCATTGCGTAAGCCAGTGGGGCCATGATTTTCGGCCTGAGTATGTGCAACTGGGCTTGTTGCGGCAGCGCTTTCCCGCCGTGCCCCTGATCGCCCTCACCGCCACCGCTGATCCGCAGACGCGCGACGACATTCGCGAGAGACTTGGCCTGCGCGAGGCACGGTATTTCGTCGCGGGCTTCGATCGCCCCAATATTCGCTACACCCTGGCGGACAAATCCAAACCTTTTGCCCAATTGCTGAGTTTCTTGCGCGGCCGGGGCGAAGAGGCGGGCATTGTCTATGCCTTGTCGCGCAAGCGGGTCGAGGACGTGGCGGCGCGCCTGCGCGCCGAAGGCATTGCCGCCGATCCCTATCACGCCGGGCTGGCCGACGCCGAGCGCGAACGGGTGCAGGAGGCGTTTCAGCGCGACGAACTGCAGGTGGTGGTGGCGACGGTCGCCTTCGGCATGGGCATCGACAAGCCCAACGTGCGTTTCGTCGTCCATTACGATCTGCCCAAGAACATCGAGAGCTATTACCAGGAAACGGGCCGCGCCGGGCGCGACGGACTGCCCGCCGAGGCCCTGCTGCTCTTCGGCTATGGGGACATCGCCCTGGCGCGCGGGCTCATTGAAAAGAGCGAAAACGCCGAGCAGAAACGCATCGAACTGCACAAGCTCAACGCCATGGTGGGTTTTGCCGAGGCGCAGACCTGTCGGCGGCGCGTGCTGCTCGGCTATTTCGGCGAAACCTTGGAAGAGGATTGCGGCAATTGCGATATCTGCCTGGTGCCGCCCGAACGCTACGATGCGACCGTCGATGCGCAAAAGGCGCTCTCTTGCGTGTATCGCGTCGGCCAGCGCTTCGGCATGGGGCATGTCATCGAGGTGCTGCGCGGTGCCGCCACCGAGCGCATCCGCCAACTCGGGCATGATCGCCTGAGCACTTACGGCATCGGGGCGGATTTGAGCGCCGATGCCTGGAGCAGCCTCATTCGGCAGCTCATCCATCTGGGCTTTCTCCAGCAGGACATGGCCAATTACTCGGTTCTGCGACTGACCGAAAAGGCCCGACCCTTGCTGCGCGGCGAGCAGCGCCTGACCCTGGCTCGTCCGCGCCTCAAGGTGGCGGCGCCGAAAAAGCCGGCGCGCCGCCTGGGCGAGGCGGGGAATGCGGACCCGCGGCTCTTTGATGCGTTGCGGCAGGTGCGCAAGCGCCTGGCCGACGAGGCCGGCGTGCCGCCCTTTGTGATTTTCAACGATGCCACCCTGATGGAAATGGCGTCCTTTCGCCCTCGCGACGAAGCCGCGCTGCTGCGGATCAACGGAGTCGGCGAAGCAAAACTGCAGCGTTACGGCAGGGAATTTCTCGCGGTGATTGAAAGGGTGGGCACGGGCTGACACGAACCCTGTTCTTGTTCGTCCGTGCTCGTCCGTGAAGGTCCGTGTGCCCCTAGCTTTTCTTGCCCTCAACCCAATTTCTGCTATCTTTCAGGACACCATGACGACCACAACCGCCATCCTCCTCGAAATCGGCATTCCCGTGTTGCTCATGCTCGGCGCCGAGCGCTATGCCGTGACCCGCTTCATGCGTACCCCGCAACAGATCGCCTGGGTACGCGGCCACTGGTGGCTGCACCCCAACGCCATCAGTCGGGCACGATACCCCATGGGATTTGTCTCCGTGTTGCTGCTGCACCTGGGTTACCCGCGCCTGTGCTTTTTGTTCTTCACTTTCTGGATGATTTCCGACATCACCGACGGAGAAATCGCCCGGCGCTGTGATCTGAACACCGAAGAAGGCGAGACCATCGACCCCCTTTCGGACAAGCTCATGTATTCGCCCATGCTGGTCTATATGGCCTGGATGGGTTGGTTGAGCCCGGTTCTCGTGGGATTTTTTCTGCTTTTCGACATCACCGGCCAAGCCTCGCGCAAGTTCATCAAGGTCAAGGCGGCCAACCTCTTCGGCAAGGCCAAGACCTTTCTCGTGGTGGTGCTGCTCATCGTCGTCGGCCTGGAATGGATCTATGGTCCTTTGCCGGTGCTGGGCCGCGCCATCCATCCCTTGCTCGTGTTCTGCGTCGGTTTGGCCTTCTGTTCCACCGCCTTCAAGCTCATTCCCAACTACTGGTACGCCAATATCCTGAGCATCATGAACCTGGTGTGCGGCCTGGCGGGCTGTTGGGTGGTGCTCGCTGGTCATCCTCCCGTTTATGCCCTGGGCCTGGTGTTTTTGGGGCAATTTCTCGATCTCTTTGACGGGCGGGCAGCGGAGCGCTGGGGCTCGACGCCCAAGGGGGAGGTGTTTGACGATGTGGCCGACGGCACAAGCTTTGGGCTGACCGTCGGGCTGGTGGTGGGCGCGGCTTTTTCCAATCTCTGGGTCGGCTTGGCTATCGGCGGCCTGTACCTGGCGGCGGTGGTCTATCGCTTGATCCGTTTCGTGGTGGAAAAGCGCAAGCAGGGCATCCTTGGCGGCGTCGCGACCTTTTCCGGACTGCCTTCGCCCGCCGGAGCCTTGTTGGTGGGGACCACGGGCGTGCTGATTCCCAGTGAGCCCATTATTGCTCTCATTGTCATCCTGACCTCTTTCCTGATGGTGTCGCGTGTTCCCTATGCCCATTTCGGCCGAGCCATCTTGCCGAAAATCCCTAAAATCGTTCGCGTTCTGGTGCTGGGGGCCTTTCTTTTTCTCCTGGCGCTGGGGGTTCGGCGCGACCAATATCTGGTTCCCCTGCTGATATCGTTTGTCGCGGCCATGGCTTATCTGCTGTCTCCTCTGTATTGGGATAGGATGGGAAAGGATAAAAAAAACAGTTTGTTGTGAATTTTCACCGTGCGAGGTGAAAAATCCCGTTGCTAGTTTTATTTATTAAATATATACATATGGCGCACGCAGGGTGCGCCTTTTTTATTGACAGGGAGGAAAGTATGCGACAGTTTGCACGTGTTCTTCTGGTCATGCTGTGCTTGTCCGGGCTTGCTGTTTCCCTATCCCAGGCCGCCAGCCGCAAAGCTCCGCCGGATCAGGTGATCGCCTTGCTCAAGGAGGGCAATCAGCGCTTTGTGGCAGGCAAGTCGATCCATCCCCATACCAGTCTTGATCGCCTGAAGCTGGCCGGCTCGGCCAGCCAGGCCGATTATGCCTATGCCACGGTGCTGGCCTGTTCGGATTCGCGGGTGCCGGTGGAGCGCATCTTCGACGCCGGCGTCATGGATCTCTTCGTGGTGCGGGTGGCCGGAAACGTCTGCGATACGGACGAAGCCGGCTCCATCGAGTATGGTCTGGCCCATGTCCATACACCGCTGCTGGTGGTGCTCGGCCATACCCAGTGCGGAGCGGTCACTGCCGTCACCAATGAGCTCCAGGGCCATGGGCATGCCCTCGAACGCAATATACCGGCCTTGGTCGACAACATTCAACCGGCGGTGCAACGGGCCATGGCCGAGACCCCCAAAAGCAAAGCCGACCGTCTGATCCCTCTGGCCATCGAGGAAAACGTCTGGCAGAGTATCGAGGATTTGTTCCGCGGCAGTCCGGCCACCCGCAAGTTGGTGCGGTCCGGCGACGTCAAGGTGGTCGGGGCGATTTATGATGTTGAGACCGGCGTCGTGGAATGGCTCCCCGCAGCGAAATCCGAAGAAATTCTTGCCCGGGTCGAGCAGGCTCCGGACCGGGCGATGAACCCCATGGCCGACGGGACCCATGCCGCGCCGGAAAAACCCGCCGGTCACGAGAAGACCGTTCACTAAAACCCAGACTCGCACCCTCGCGGCAGCTTGAAAAAGGCCTTTTTCCTCTCGGAAAGGGCCTTTTTTCGTGGGCACCGTGCGTGAAGGCCGAGCATGACCGGCTATTCTTGAAAAAAGGACGTCCACGGAAGGAGCTTTCATGATGAGACTAAAGAATTTGGTGGCATTCCTTGGGCTGCTGACCCTTGCCCTTTTCTTGTCGGGGTTTCTGTGGCAGCGCTCTTCAGCTCCTGGTGAAGAGAAGCGGATTGAGAGCCAGGAACACAGTTTTCGCCTGGTCACTTTGGTGACCGGCCTGGAGCATCCCTGGAGCCTGGCTTTTTTGCCCGATGGACGGATGCTGGTCAGCGAGCGACCGGGAAGGTTGCGGGTCATCGAGAATGGCAAACTCGACCCGACTCCGGTGAGCGGCCTACCCGAGATTGGCGCGGCGGGGCAGGGCGGGCTGCTCGATGTGGCGCTGCATCCGCGCTTCGCGGAGAATGGCTTGATTTATCTGGCCTACGCCGCGCGGGGGGCGGGGGGAATCGGCACGGAGGTCGCCCGCGGACGATTGGTGGAAAACCGACTGGAGGATGTGGACGTTTTGTTCAGCATGGAACCGAAAACGGACAATCGCCGCCATTTCGGATCGCGCCTGGTGTTCGATCGCCAGGGGATGCTCTACATCACCCTCGGCGATCGCGGCGAGATGGAGCGCGCCCAGCGGCCGGACGATCATGCCGGTTCGGTGATCCGCCTGCACGACGATGGCCGCGTTCCCACTGACAACCCCTTCGTCGGCCGGCAAGGCTGGAAACCGGAAAAATTTACCCTGGGCAACCGCAACATCCAGGGGGCGACCCTGCATCCCGAGACCGGGGAACTCTGGGCCCATGAACATGGTCCCCAGGGTGGCGACGAAATCAACATCATCCGCGCCGGGCGCAATTACGGCTGGCCGGTGATCACTCACGGCGTCAATTACGTGACCGGCACCCGCATTGGCGAAGGCACCCACAAGGACGGCATGGAGCAACCCCTGTACCAGTGGACGCCGTCCATCGCCCCGTCGGGCATGGCCTTCTACACCGGCGACAAATTTCCCCGCTGGCGCGGTGATCTGTTCGTCGGCGCCCTGCGCGACCAGATGCTGGTGCGGCTGCGCCTCGATGGTGAAAGGGTGGTGAAGGAAGAGCGGCTGCTACAAGGAACCCTCGGCCGCATCCGCGACGTGCGCCAAGGGCCTGACGGTTATCTCTATCTGCTCAC
>NZ_JAUVWH010000147.1 GCF_030604225.1 Geoalkalibacter sp. | reverse complement strand
GCTATGTCGGCTGGGATATCGAGAGCTTGTGCAAGCGCGCCACGGTCAACGCCATCAAGGAGGATGCGACGGTGGTGACCCAGGCCCATTTCGAGCGGGCGCTGCGCGAAATCCGCCAGTTTCTCACCCCCGACATGACGGCCAAGTACTACCAGATCCGCGAGAAGGATTGTCCGCATCACTACGAATTCTAGGAGCGGCGTTCATGCAGCCCCTGCCGCCCGCCCAACTGTATGACGCGATTCGCTCGCGTCACGGCCATTACTGCCCCATGAGCACCCTTGGCGGGCGCATGGGCTTCGCCGGGCGGCGGCGTCTCGGCGACGGCCCCCTGCGCGGCGAATACCTGCTGCGCACCTGCGCGGTGGAAGGCATCGCCGTGGCCACGGGCTGCGAGGAGCCGGCCGGCACCCTGCGCGTGCGGGATGCCGGGCGCCATGTCTTGCTTTTGCGCTGCGCCTCGGGCGCGGGTTTCGAAATTGCCTTGCGTCCCGCGACCCTGGAGTTGGCCTGGCGGTACCGCCATCTCGATGAGGCCCTGGAGAGCGAGCGTGCCGCCCTGGCTCCGGCGGAACTGGCGCGACGCACCCGGGACAAGGACGCCTTTCTGGACGGGTTGCTGGCGCGCTTGCGCGCCCTGCCCGAGGATGAACTGCTGGACATCCGCCCCCTGGCGGCGGATTCCACCTGAGGGAGATGCATGCCTGACTCGGCGTTGTTGCAGGTTCTTTCGGTCATTCGCGATGAAATCGCGCGCATGTGGTGGTTCTTCCTGCTGGCCTGTCTGCTGGTGGGGGTCATCAAGGGCTACAAGCTCGACCTGAAAATCCGCAACCTGGTCAATCGCGCCGGCATCTGGGGCATCGTCCTGGCGGTGCTGGTCGGCATGGTGTCGCCCCTGTGCGCCTGCGGCATCCTGCCCATCGTCATTTCCCTGGCCATGATGGGCACTCCCCTGCCGCCCCTCATGGCGCTGCTCGCCACCTCGCCGACCATGGGACCCGACGCCCTGCTGCTCACCTGGCGCGGCCTCGGCGCCGAATTGGCCGTGTGGAAGATCGTCGGCTCGGGATTTCTCGGCCTGAGCGCGGGGCTGGTCACCCAGGCCCTGGTGCGCCAGGGCTATCTGGC
The DNA here is from genome assembly GCF_030604225.1 of Geoalkalibacter sp. GTDB lineage: Bacteria > Desulfobacterota > Desulfuromonadia > Desulfuromonadales > Geoalkalibacteraceae > Geoalkalibacter. The sequence goes on along the minus strand of NZ_JAUVWH010000147.1, from coordinate 6,283 downwards.
GGGTGAATTGCTCAAGCTCAAGCCCGTCTTCCGCGAGGACGGCAGCCTCGCCAGCGCCGCCGAAATCGGCGCGGCCCACGGCATCGCCGTCAAGACCATGAGCATCAAGCCCCGGGAGAGCCGTCTGCGCTTCATACTCGACCGCACCCTCGACGCGGCTTTGTTCACCGGCAAGTTTCTGCTTCTGGCCATCGTGCTCGAAGCGCTGATCGTGACCTTCGTGCCCATCTCGTGGATTGTCGTGCTGGTCGGCCAGGAAAGCATCCTGTCCCTGGTCAACGCAGCGCTCATCGGCCTGCCCCTGCCCACCAACCAGATTCCCATCATTCCCATTCTCGCCGGCCTGCTGCAAAGGGGCATCGATCAGGGCGCGGCCCTGACCCTGCTCATGGCCGGACCGGTCACCAGCCTGCCGGCCATGATCGCCCTGGGCGGCATGTTCCAGTTTCGCGTGGTGGCGGTGTTTGTCGCCCTGGGGCTAAGCGGTTCGGTGCTGCTGGGCTGGGTCCACCAGGTGTTTTTCTGATGGAATCTCGTCGCCGCGTTTTTGCTGGTTGACGTTTTTTCGTCAGTTTCCCGGAGTTTTTTGCCATGCGTACCTTCTGTCCCGTCGTTTTTTTTCTGGTCCTGCAACTTCTATCCGGCAGCGCCGTCGCGGCGCAGGTCAAGGTGACGGGCAAGGTGGCCGGCCCCGATCGCCAGGGGGTCGCCGACATCCGTGTCGGCGCCTGGCCGGTGACGAGCCTGTCCCTGGCCGGCGCGCCACCCCATCTGGCCGCCCCCACGGCCAAGGACGGCCTGTTCGCGTTGAACCTTCCCGCGGAAGGCGAATATTACCTGGTCGCCCAGGGCGGCGGCTGGTTCAGTTTTTACGGGCGCAACCCGGTGCGTGTCACCGCCGAGGGGCTGAGCGAGATCCATCTTGGCCTGGTGCGCGAGCAGGAGCCGGCCTTCGCGCAGGATCGGTTTCAGCAGGAAGGGGTGATCGGGCAGGTGCTGCTCAACGGCAAGCCGGTGGCCGATGCCCTGGTGTACGTCTATCTCGATCCCTCCGGGCGGTTCAAGGGCATGGGCTACGGCATCCTCGGCCCCACCGACGCCGAGGGAATGTTTTCCAGCCCCCTGATGCCCGGCAGCTATTATTTCCTGGTGCGCAAGCGCCAGCAACCCACGGCGGTCGGTCCCCTGCAGGCGGGCGATCTGATCGGCTACTGGCACGGCAATCCCCTGCGGATCGAACCGGGCAAGCCGTCCCGCATCGCTATTTCCCTCCTCGAAGTGCCGGGGAAGGTCGATGAACTGCAGGGCAGCCTGTTTGGCCGCAACAGTATCGAGGGGCGGGTGCTCGATAAAAACGGCAAGCCCGTCGCCGGCATGCGGGTGCTGCTTTACGAGGATCCGCAGATGCTCAACCGGCCTCTTTTCGTTTCCCAGCCCACGGACGCCGATGGCCGCTATGTGCTCTCCTTTCCCTACGAGGGGCGCTTTTACGTCGGGGCGCGCAGCACCATCGGCGGGGCGCCGGAGCCGGGCGAACTGGTGGGCGCCTTTGCCGGCACGCCTGATTTCACCATTCGGGTCGAGGCGGGTGCGCATCTTAAGGACATCGACATTCGCGTGGAGGAAATGTGGTGAGGTTTTTTCCGGCGCTACTGCTGACGCTGCTGCTCGGGGCCTGTACCGCGTCGCGCCCCCTGCCGCCGAGTGAAGCGCCGCCCCTGGTGCTGGGGGATCTGGTGCTCGACCGAGATACCCTGTGGCAGGGGCGCATCCTGATTGACGGCGCCGTTCAGGTGCCGCGTGGCCTGACCCTGACCATCGCCCCCGGCACCGAGATCGCCTTCGTGCGCCGCGACCTTGATGAGGACGGGCTCGGCGACGCCACCCTGATGGTTGATGGCCGGTTGCTGGCCCGCGGCACGCGTGCCGCGCCGATCGTGTTCCGCAGCGCCGAAGCCGATCCCCAGCCGGGCGACTGGCTGGAAATCCACATCAATTTCTCCCCGGAAGTTCATCTCCAATATTGCGAAATCCGTGATTCCGCCCACGGCATCCACGCCCATTTCACCCGCGGCCTGGTCGAGAACAGCATCATCCGCCACAACATCGACGGCACGCGCCTGGGGCGCGCCCGCTTCACCATCCGCAACAGCCTCATCGAGCACAATCTGAGCAAGGGCATCAATTTTCGCGACTCCCAGGTGGAGGTCCGCGACAACATTCTTCGCTACAACGGGGCGGGGGTTTTTCTCTTCGAGATGGATCGCGATTCGATCATCCAAGGCAACAACTTCCACGACAATGAGTACCATGTTCGCCTCGGCGATTTTTTCACCGGCGCGGTGCGCACCGGCGAGAACTGGTGGGGCAGCAGCGACCCCTCGCAGATCGCCGCGCGCATTTACGACCAGGCCCTGGACCCCGACATCGGCACCGTCAGTGTCGTCCCGGCGGCGGCCTGGCTGGACGACACCGGGCCCCGCGACGCCCTGGCCCTCGAACCCCTGCGCCGCCATGAGACTCAGGGCTTTGTCGACGCGCCGCCGCTTCTGGCCGATGGCCTGATCCTGCATGCCTCCTGGGATGGGACGCTGCGCGCCCTGGACGGCAAGGGCCGGCAGCGCTGGCGACAAGCATTCGCCGACGTCCTCGACGCGCCCCTGGCCGGCGACGGCGAGCGGGTGTTCGGCCAGACCTGGGGACGCGAGGTGTTCGCCCTGGCCCTGGCCGACGGTCGCCCGCTGTGGCGCTTCACCTACGCCGAGTCCCCCGCCGACGATCATCGTCAGGGCGGCTTGGTGGTGGCCGGCGATCTGGTGCTGGTGCCGGCCTGGAATGGCACGCTCCATGCTTTGGATCGCAGCAGCGGCGCGCAGCGTTGGTCCTTCGATTCCGGCGCGGTGTTGCGCGCCGCGCCGGCGGTCGCGGCCGACCGCTGTTACCTGGTGGATGCCGCGGGCACGGTCAGCGCCCTGGATTTGAACGGGCGTCTGTTGTGGCGGCGCGGTCTCGACGAACCCCTGCCGGCCGCGCCGGTTTCGACACCCGAGGGCCTGGCGGTGCTGGGCAAGGAAGGCACCCTGACCCTGCTTTCGCCGCAGGGCGAGATTCTCTGGCGCCGTCCCTTGGCGGAACCCTGCTTCTACGCCGCGCCGGTTTATACCGAGGGCACGCTGTTGGTGGCCACCGCCGGAGCGGGACTCTGGCGGTTGAGCGCCGCCGACGGCAGTGTTCTCTGGCGCCGCCCCCTGGCCGGGCCGTCCTACGCGACGCCCCTGGTGCATGGAGGACGGATTTTCGTCGGGGACAACAGCGGCGTCCTTGAGGTCTTCAACCTGGAAAGCGGCGCCTCCCTGACCCGGCTGCAGGTCGGCGGCGCCATCCAGGGGGCGCCGCGCGCCCTGGGCGACCAGTTGCTGTTCGGCGCCCGTGACCAGGCTCTTCATGTCGTCAGGATCGTGGACGCTGAAATCACCGCCGAGGACTAGAGGGATCATGCCCGTTCGCTCCGTCCATGTCCGGCCTAGAAGGCCGGGGATGTCCGTTTTTTGCCTTCTGGCCCTGCTGCTGGTCGCGGCTGCTCCGGCTTCGGCCGTCCAGCAGGTCGCGGGTGAATTGCGCGGCGTCCACCGTTGGTCGGGGGAAGTCGAGCTGACGGGGCCAGTGGTGGTCGGGGAAGGGGCCGCCCTGGAAATCGCCGCCGGCACGCGCGTGCTCGCCGCCGCGACGGAAAGCCTCCTGCGCGTGCAGGGCACGTTGCAGGTGCTCGGAACCGCCCAAGCGCCGGTGGTTTTCGCCACGCCTCCAGGTTGGCGGGGCCTGGTCTTCGAGCGACCCCTGGCACCCCAGCTTATCCGCCATGGGCGGTTTTCCGGCGCGGCCACGGCCATTGACGCCCAGGCTGCGCAACTGTCCCTGGAGGGCGTGACCTTTCATCAGTGCGACCTGGCCGTGAAGGCGGTACGTGAAGCCCGCCTGGAAATCCGGGATGGCCGCTTCGAGGACAATCGGGTGGGAGTGGATGTCGAACTCAAATCCGAGGTTGTCATTCAGAATGGTCAGTTCATCGCCAATCGCGAGGCCGGGTTGCTCGCCGCCGGCGGCTGCCGCCTGACGATCAGCGACAGCCGGTTCGAGAACAACGGCAAGGGCCTGGGGCTGCTGCAGAAAGTCTCCGGCACCCTGCGTGCCAACCGCTTCGCCGCGAACGACAGCGCCCTGGCCGTCACCCGTCTCGGCGAGGGATTGGTGGTGAGCGACAATCTCTTTGAAGGCAACCGCGTGGCTCTTTCCAGTGCCACCTTCAGCCGGCCCCTGGTGACGGACAACCGGTTCGTGGGCAACGAGACGGCCATCATCAGTGACCAGTTCGCCAAGGGCGAGTTCCTGCACAACCTGTTTCAGGACAACCACACGGCCCTGAAAAATACCCGACGCGCCGATCCCTTGGTGGCGCGCAACGTCTTTGAGCGAAATCAGATCGCGGTTTTCTGTGATTTCGCCTCCTACCCGCGCGTGCAGAACAACAATTTTTTCGGTAACCTGCTCGCGGTCAAGCTCGGGGATTTCCAGAGCGCCGCCGGAGCCAGGCCGCCCGGCGCCCAGCGTGACGCGGAGAATGGAACCCAAGGCCCGATGGCGCCTTTGCCTTTCGCGGGGGAACAACCCTTGCAAGATTTTGTCGATGTCAGCGCCAACTGGTGGGGCGAGGATACGGTACTGCTCGCCGGCCTGGGTGAAACAGGCAATCCGCCGATCTTTTTTGACCGCCAGGACGCAACTGAGGTAAGATCCCCCAATGACTCCGCGGCCGGTGGTCCCATCGACTGGGTGCGCTTTCGCCCCTGGCTGATCGCTCCGGTGGCCGATGCCGGACCCCGCTGAGTCCTGGTTTTTTTGACGAAGGAGCTTGACCGATGAAATTTTGGATGAACGGAATCCTGACCCTGGCCCTGACCCTGCTGGTGCTTACCGGTTTTGGCCGCGAAGCCGCGGCCTGCGTGGGCAAGACCCTGACCATCGGCACCACCGGCGGACCGCAGCAGACCTTGCTGGCGGAGATGGTGGCGCTGCTGATCACCGAGCGTACCGGCACCACCGTCAAGGTGGAAACCTTTGACAGCTTCGAGCGCCTGCACCAGGCGCAGCTCAAGGCGGAGGTCGACATCACCATCGGCTATACCGCCCAGGGCCAACTAGACGTGCTGGGCGGCGAGCCCATCGCCGATGCCGCCGCCTTGTTCGAGGCGGTCAAGGCGCGCTACAACCAGGACCTCAATCTGGTGTGGCTGGAGCCCTTCGGCTTCGATCTCGGCGCCCAGGGCGCGGCAGGGATTCCCGATCAGGCCGCTCCGGTGGTGCGCAAGGACACCCTGCGCAAGTTTCCCGCTTTGGCGCGGCTCATCAGCCGGCTTGGCGGCACCATCAACGAGGACACCCTCGCCCGGCTCGAACAGCAGTCCCAGGCGCAGGGCGCGCGCGACGTGGCGCGGATTTTCCTGCGCGAAAACCGCCTGATCTGAATTTTTTCAGGAGTTTGCCATGACCTGTCTGGACCGGCGCGCCTTCGTGCGCCAGAGTCTGCAGGGGGCGTTGGCCGCGACGGCTTTCGGCACCCTGCCGGTGCTCGATCTGCTGGCGCTGCCGGCGCGGGCCGCGAGCGGTCCCGTGGCGGTCGCCGTGCGCAAGGGGGGCGACATCCCGCGACTGGTTACGGCAACCCTGGGAGCCCTGGGCGGGATGGAGCGCTTCGTGGGGCGCGGCGAAACCGTGGTGGTCAAGCCCAACATCGGCTGGGACCGCACGCCGGAGCAAGCCGCCAACACTGATCCGCTGGTGGTGCGCGCGGTGGTCGAGCATTGCCTGGAAGCCGGGGCGCGCAGTGTGCAGGTGTTTGACCGCAGCGCCAACGACGCGCGGCGCTGCTACGTCAATTCCGGCATCGAAGCGGCGGTGAACAGTCTCAAATCCGACCGCGTGCGGGTCGAACATCTGGATCGGCGCGCCTATCACGATATCGCCATCGAGAAGGGCGTGGAACTGACCACTTGGCCCTTCTACCTGCCGGCCATCGAGGCCGATCGCTTCATCAATCTCCCGGTCGCCAAGCACCATGGGCTCTCGACCCTCACCCTCGGGCTCAAGAACATCATGGGCGTGATCGGCGGCAACCGCGGGGTGCTGCACCGGCGGCTCTCCGAGTCACTCGCCGACATCAATACCGTGGTGCATTCCGACCTGACCCTCATCGACGCGGTGCGCATCCTGGTGGCCAACGGCCCGC